>NZ_JBFELV010000045.1:0-19372 GCF_041551955.1 Desulfosarcina sp. | reverse complement strand
TTCACAAAAGTCGACCTCGTCCAGGTAGTCGATCACCCGGGCGGTGTCGACCAGGTCCTGCTTGACTGGGGTGCGGTTCTCACCGGTGCGTGGGTCATTGATCTTTACCCCTTCGCTGAAGTTGGTAAAGTGCACCCGGTTGCCTTCCAGTACCAGGTCGTGCTTGGGGGCCCGGCCGGCCAGGATTACTCTCGACGGCGCCGAACGGATGGCGTCCTCGATGAGACGGGGTGGAATCCGCACGATCCGGCTGTACCGATCCACATCGGCGCCAGCGCTTTCGAAGCGGTCCAGGGCGGTCTCACCCTCTACATAGATACCCGTTGTCTCGAGCAGATCCAGTGTTCCATGATGGATATCATCGAGTTCGTCCTCGGTGAGGATGTTGAGGGTCAAGCCTCCGTTGCGCTGCTTGCCTGGGTGTAAGTTTCGTTTCATAGGCAGATTTCCTTCGAATGTCAGTTCGGAAACAGCATCTGGCAGTCCAGGCCGGCGTTCTGGCTCTGTTGAGCACGTCGTGAAGCTTCAGCGCTATCATCGACGCAGCGCTGCTACGCCTGCGGTTTCGCCATCATTGCGGCCTCGTCCTGAACCACAAGCGACCATTTCTTAACAGGCACTTGTTAGGGTTGTCTTTTGGATACCATCAAGCGGGCATGTTGATGAATTCCCTTTTACTTATTTTTTTTTAGATGGGTGTTAAGATATTCGAAATTTCTGGTCAATTTGCCGTTGTAAACAATCACCGCCTTTTGAATCTCGGGGGGCAGGCCCGACGCTTCCAGGGAGCTGTCGTAATCGGCCGCCAGCAAGCCGGGTATGAACGGTTTGAGCTGATTGCTGAAAAACGTCGAGGAATCGTTGGGCAGTTCACAAGGCAGATTGTCCACGGCCAGCAATACGATCCCTTCTCCCAGATGGCCGTCATGGGTGGTGCCCGCGACCGGGTCGACCCGATAGGCCGGCATGTCGCTGTCGGTCGATTTGACATTGCACTCGATCGAACCGAAGGTGTCACAGGTGATGTCGGCGATGCCGCTGAGTTTGCGTGTCCGGGTGGTTTCGCTCAGGCGTTTCAAACCCGCCCAGGTGACAAATCGAGGGTAGCGCTTTTCCCAGTATACCGCGTTGACCAACAGGGTGAGACTGGGCAGGAAGTGCTCGAAGCGGCTCTCGTAGCGTTCCGGGTGATCGAAATAGTCCTGTAGGTCGAAGTCCACTCCAGCAGCGATGGGCCTGACCAGGTCACGCTCTTTAAACACCGTCACGTAAAGTTTGTGGCGGTCACCGCGGCCGCCGGCCACGAAGTCATTGATCTCGCCGGCCGCGATGCGCTCGGTCGGCAGGCAGTCGAAAATCTGCTGGGCGCCTCCGGAAACGTTGCCATAGCCTAAAATGCCTACGGTGAAGGGGCTCAATTCCCTGGGCAGTCCGTCGCGTTGGATGATGCGGCCGATATCGGCGATGTGCGCCCTGGCCGCTTCGACCGAGTCATACTGGTGCGCCCGCCTTACCTCGGCAAATGGGGTGTCGATGCCCTTTTCGGCCCAGTGCTCGCCCATGATCGAGAGGATGTCGATGGCTCCGGCGTCGCCTGCAAAAGCGCCGAAATAGATCAGGCGGCGGCCCTTTTCATCAGTGATTTTCTCATAGTCGATGAGCGTGGACCGGCTGTCGATGATTCGTTGCAGCAGGGGCATGTTGTCCTTTTGCCCCTTGATGGTGTGGGAGAAAAAAAGATAGGTTTTGTTGTCGACGATCTTTTCGATGGGGATCTCCTTGACGCCGAGGATGACATCCCCCTCGGCCATGCCCTCGCAGCCCACGGCTCCGGCGGCCGCGTATTGTTCCCCACTGAAAAATCGCTTGTCCGATCGCTCCACCAAGACCCGGGCCCCGGTGTCGTTCAGGATCTGTTCCAGGTCAACCGGAACGAGCGGTGTGCGGCGCTCCCAGCGGTTCTTGTCTTCGGCACGAATCAGCAGTGTGTTCATGATCGTCAATCTCCCCAATAGCTGCGTTCGTCGGCATCCAGGTTGGATCGCCGCTCCTTGAAACAGATGTCCAGGCGCCGGCATTCCGCCAGGATGGGTTCATAGATCTGCGGGTGGACCGGTCTGAGCACGCCGGTCAGGGTGATCTTCTCCTGGGCCAGCAAGCTGGCGGCGATGCCTACCGGGTATCCCACGGTGCGCGACATGGAGCTGTCCTTGCCGGGAATGCCGCAGTCGATGAGGGTGGATTGGATGCGCTGGCGGGGCAAGCCGGGATAGATGGCTTCGAATTCGTGGTGCATCACCAGCAGGTCCATTTCACCCTCGTCGTACACCAGGCGGTTTTTCAGCGTGTGGGCGAACATGTCGAAGACCGACGCCGTGCCGATTTTCAATTTGCGGTCCGACAGGAGGCCCAGCCACTCCAGTTTTTTGAGGGTCAGGGAGTGCTCCGGAATATTGAGGTAGGCGGACACACCCTTGCGCAGATCCGTCGAGCGGCAGTTGACGATGTTGGCCAGCACTTCGCGGGGGCTGACTTCATCGAAGTCGAACTTCATCTTCCGGTTGAGCAGCCCCAACTGCTTGATGAAATCCCAGGTTTCGCAGTAGCCGATGTTGCGCAAGGTTCCGCGATAGATGCCGGCGGCATCCTCGATGCCGTAAATGTTCAGGTAGGGCAGCGCGTCGCGGTTGACGTAGGCTTCAAAGACACCGGCGCCGGGAACGCTCTTCAGCCAGTAGTGCTTGAAAAGCTCGTCTCCGGGCACGTCATTGATTTTGCCGTGCTCCATGTAGCGCCCATCGTTGGTTGCCGCCAGCATGGCGCCTTCGGGACTCCATGAGAACTTGTAGCCCAACGGGTTGTTGTTGCTCTCCAGCGCCGGCAGACCGCCACAATAGGAGAAAAAACTGTCGATGCGTCCGCCGTCCTGTTTGACCTTATCGATGATCTGCATGGCTGACATGTGATCCAGGCCCGGGTCCACGCCCACCTCGTTGAGAAAGATCAGGCCCTTTTCCCTGGCCGACGTATGGAGGGTTTGCATCTCCTCTTTGACATAGGAGGCGGTGACCAGGTGTTTGCCGTGGGTCAGGCAGAGGCGGGCAATGACTGGATGCAGGGTCCATGGCAGCAGGCTGACCACAATGTCGACCGTCGACACCAGCCGTGCCAACAGCGTCTCGTCTTTGACGTCCATGCCAACGGCCTTGCCATTGGCATGCCCGGCGATGATGGCTTCGGCCTTGTCCATCTTCTGGTCGGCAAGGACCACCTGCATCCCATTTTTTTCGAGCAGGTAACGAACCGCAGGCTTTGCCACCAGGCCCGCACCCAATATCAAAATCCGCTTCATGAATGGATCTCCTTTACGGTCCTGTTTGCCCCGGTCGGCAGGCCAAGCGAACAAGAATTAAATATTAAATAGAAGGGGTTATAATGGGCTGTAATTTTGTTGCCATAAACAGGGCAACATTTATCAGCCCGGTGGAATGGTGTCAAGGGAATTCAGGCCGGCGACCACTCGATTCATATGGCTTGAAAAACGGTTAAAGGTGTGAAACGGTACCGCCGATTGCGGGGGGTGGATCGACAGGTGATCGCGTGGACTCTAAATCCACGTAGCTCGGTGCGACTCCGGGACTCCCCGCCATTTGAATCCGTTTACGGATTCAACGGTTCCGGGTTCAACGTTTAGGGTTAAGGTCTTCTGCCTATTGGTGGGCGCAGCCCACCCAGCTACGATGGCTGGAACCCGGAACGGTGAACGGTGAACGGTGAACAGTGAACAGTGAACAGTGAACAGCAGGCAAGCTGGTAGGGCCTTCCAACGATCCTAACGGTCTTAACCCTGAACCCATTATGAACCTCAATTGGACGGAAATCCAACGCCATCGTTTGATGGAACTGGATGCGGACGCCGAGACCCTGGCGCGGACATTCGACGATGCTGGCCAGCGTAACCAGGCATTCCAGACGTTGGAAAAAGAGCGCGTCGCGGTCCACCGCCGTCAGCTTGACGCCCTGCGCAGCGGTGCCCGGCGTCCCCGGTTGTGCCGCTTGGAAACCGTGCTGGTGGAAACGCTGGTGGCCCATGGTTTTGTCCAGGTATCCACGCCCGTGCTGATGTCCAGGGGGCTGCTGGCCAGGATGTCGATCACGGCCGATCATCCCTTGTTCGAACAGGTCTATTGGGTGGACAGGGACAAATGCCTGCGTCCCATGCTAGCTCCCCACCTGTATTATGTGGTCAAGGATCTGCTTCGGTTATGGGAAAAGCCGGTCCGGATCTTCGAAGTGGGACCCTGCTTTCGCAAAGAGACGACGGGAGCCAGACATGCCGCCGAGTTTACCATGCTGAACCTGTGCGAGTTCGGGCTGCCTGAAGACCAGCGCCGGCAGCGCCTGGACAGCCTCGCCGCCCTGATCATGGACCGCGCCGGCATCCCCGACTATCGATTGGAATCGGAAACGTCGGCGGTATATGGCTCTACCCTGGACGTGGTCGCCGAGGCCGACGGGCTGGAACTGGGCTCGGGGGCCATGGGCCCCCATCCCCTCGATCGAGCCTGGCGCATTGCCGATACCTGGGTGGGCATCGGTTTCGGACTGGAGCGTCTGCTCATGGCCGCCGAAGGGGGCTCCCATCTGTCTCGCTTCGGCCGGAGCATTTCGTATCTGGACGGTGTCCGCCTGAACATTTGACGACTTCGTAAAAAATCCAATATCGGCGTTGTGCGGCATTTCTCGTCACTGCGGCGTACGACCAAGTACGCCTCGCTCCTCGGAATTTGCACGCCTTGATCTTGAACTTTTTACAAAGCCGTCTAAAATTACACCGGTCACCAAGCAAACACCATTTGAAAAGATAAGGTTAGACCGACGTGAACAACGATCATTCGACAAGGGGTATCCGTGCGTATCGTCAAGACGGAAGAGGGCTTGCAGCCGGTCTTGAAAAGGCGGCGGACAGCACCGGCCTATCCCGGGCAGCCATGATCCGTCTGCTGGATTCCCCGGCGCCCAGCCTGCTGGAAAAGCTGTTTGCCGCTGCCAGGCGACGGCGCGAGCGCCATTTCGGCAACCGGGTGTTTCTGTATGGGTTTTTGTACATCAGCACCTACTGCCGCAACCGATGCAGCTTTTGTCTCTACCGCAAGACCAACACCCGAGCGATCCGCTATCGCAAGTCACCGGCCGAGATTGCCGAATCCGCCCGGCAGCTGGCCCGTTCGGGCGTCCACCTCATCGACCTGACCGCCGGTGAAGATCCCTGTTTTTACACCGATAAAGAGAACGGCTTCGCCCCGGTGATCGACGCGGTGCGATCCGTCAGAGCGGAGACCAACCTGCCGGTGATGGCTTCCGTGGGCGTGGTTCCAGATGCGATCCTCGACAAGCTGGCCGCTGCCGGCGCCGATTGGTACGCTTGCTATCAGGAGACCCACAACCGGCAGCTGTTCGATCAGTTGCGTGTGGGGCAACGCTTCGAAGCCCGCTGCCGGAGCAAGGTGGCGGCTAAAGCCAGGGGCCTGCTTGTGGAGGAGGGGCTGCTTTGCGGCGTCGGCGAAACCTCGCGCGACCTGGTCCATTCCCTCGATGCCATGTCCCGCCTGGGCGCCGATCAGGTACGGGTGATGTCCTTCGTCCCCCAAGCCGGAACCCCCATGAAGGACGTGCCGCCCGCTTCCTCCCTGCGGGAATGTATCGCCATCGCCCTGATGCGCATCGCTTTCCCCGGTTTGCTCATCCCGGCCTCACTGGATGTGGGTGGCCTAGCCGGCCTGAAGCTTCGGTTGGAAGCCGGTGCCAATGTGGTCACGTCGCTGATTCCACCGGGCCGGGGCTTGGCCGGTGTGGCCCAGAGCGGTCTAGATATCGAAGACGGACGACGCAGCGTGGAAGGCATCGCACCGATCCTTCGCACCTGCGGACTCCAACCGGCGACGGCCGATCAGTACCGGCGCTGGGTCGCCGAACGCAAACGCAGTGCCTGTTTTCATGATCAAAGGCTGGCCCAGGCATGTTAGCTGCCATCGTCGGCGGCCGGCTTCAGGGGGTGGAGTTGGCCTGCCTGGCCCATTACGCCGGTTGGCGGACCCTTGTGGTCGACCGCCGAACCCACGTCCCGGCCCAGCGGCTGTGCGACCGCTTCCTCCAATTGGATGTCCGACAGACCACCGCTGTAGACCAAGCATTGAAAGATGTTGACATCGTCATTCCGGCGCTTGAAGATCGAGCGGCCCTGGATAGCCTGGTGAGATGGGGCCGTGGCCGCAAGGTGCCGGTTGCATTCGACCCGACGGCCTATGCCGTCTCCAGCTCTAAAATCGATTCGGACCGGTTGTTTGCCTCCCTGGGCATCCCCGCCCCCGAACCATGGCCGCGGTGCGGGTTCCCGATGGTGGCCAAACCCAGCCGTGCCAGCGGCAGCGACGGGGTGGCCATCCTGAACGGCCCAAGCGATGCCGAGGTGCTGTTCCCGAATGGATTTCCGGACGATGGATGGGTTTTCCAGCAGTATCTCCAGGGGCCGTCCTTTTCCCTTGAATTGATTGGCAGGCCGGGCAACTACGTGCCGCTTCAGGTCACCCAGCTCTTCATGGACGCGACCTACGACTGCAAGGCGGTGGCCGCACCGTGCCGGTTGACCGCCGCACAGGTCCGTGAAATCGAAACGCTTTCCGTTGACATTGCCCAGGCCATCCGGCTCACGGGGTTGATGGATGTGGAAGTGATCCTTCACGAGGGCCGCTTCAAGGTGCTGGAGATCGATGCTCGCTTTCCCAGCCAGACACCCCTGTGCGTCCATGCGTCAACGGGTTGGAACCTATTCGACAAGCTGGCAGATCTCTTTCTGTCTGGAAAAGCGTCCCCGCCGGGGGCGTCCGTGCCCGCCCGGGGTGCGATTCTCGAGCATATCCGCGTCACGAACCGGGCGATGTTCGTCGAAGGCGAGCATATCATGGCCGGTGCCGGCCCCCTTGAACGGATGCCCGGATTCTTCGGGGCGGATGAGGCCATTACCAGCTATCGGCAAGGGTCGCCTGAATGGGTGGCCACCCTGATCGTCACCGCCGCAACGCGGCACCTTGCCGTGGATAAACGCAACCGGGTGCTAACCGCGATCCGGCGACGTTTCGGTCTCGAGGAGGTCGTGGGCCACAGCCAGGAGTACGCGGCATGACCCGACTGACCACCCAGGATATCCAGGATATCCGCTACCAACTGAACCGTTACGACCGCTATCTGGTGTCGGCGACGGGGCGGTCCCTGCTTGGCATCGGTGCGGCGGCGGCCGGAATTGGCGATGTTACAAGGCTTCGCGGTGCCGCCCCATCGATCCGTATGGCCGTGGTGCCCATCCGCAGCGGTCTTGGCATCATCTCCGGTTTTGCCGAGACGGTCTGCGGCATCCTCGTCCACCTGGGATTCGATGCGTTTGTCACCGGGTATTCGGACGTGTCAGGTTTTGCCGAAGCCGTCGATGCCGGAGCCCAGGTGATTCTGGCTGCCGACGACGACCGTTTCGTGGCCTTTTGTCCCCGCCAGGGAAAAACCGTGGACAATTCCCGCGCTACGGCCGCGGGATTTGTGGCCGGCTTAGACCTGATGGCCGGCGGCCTGGACGGCAAGGATGTGCTGGTGATCGGGTGCGGACCCGTGGGACGGTGGTCGGTCGAGTCACTGTTGATGCGCAAGGCCAGGGTCAGCGTGGTCGATCGGGTGGCACAAAAGGCGGCCGACCTGGCAGGATGGGTTCAAGGTGCGTTCCATTCGACCATTCGGGTGGCGCCTGATCCGGACACGGCATTGTCGACCCATCGACTCATCGTGGAGGCCACCAATGCGGCGGAGGTGATTCACGCGCGCCATGTCAACGCCGATACCCGTGTCTCTGCGCCTGGCATGCCCTGCGGTCTCACCCCGCATGCCCGGGAAAAACTGACCGGCCGGATGTTGCACGACCCATTGCCAATCGGCGTGGCCGCCATGGCCAGCCAAGCGGTTCGAATCATTCGTGAGCAACCCATGGGCTTGAAATCAACCGCGTCTGATGGAAGATCCGAATGAAGGAAAGCCCCTCAAAAACCAAACCGCCCAAGCGACGCTTCTACCGAAAGCGGGTGGATCTGTTTCGCCTGATCGAAAAGATGAAGATCTGGCCGTCGCGCAAAGGGCTCCTGCACGGTATCAAGACCTTTGAAATCATGGGCGACCAGGCCCGCATCACGACTCATTGCAGCCAAACCTTCATGGTGGGCAACTCGAGAAACAGCCGGGCGGCTCGATGGCTGCGCAACAAATGGTTCAAAGGGGCGTGTCCGGACTGCGGCGTGCCCGAGTGGAAACTGGAAAAATATGCCTCCACACATTTCAGACGGCATCACGGCTCGCTGCTGCTGCCTGACGACTGAAGGACCCGGTTTGAACATAGAACAGGCTTACATGTCATTTAAAATAATCTCGTAGAGCCTTTTTTCATGGTCATCCAGCGGTTCTTGAAGCGTGTGGGTTTTGTAGAGGAAGTAGTGAAAAAAATCGTGGCGCAGGCTGTCCCGGCCGGCAGTCACGAACCATCGGTTGCGACCCCAGTTGATCCGACACGCCTCGATGTTATCGTTGGTGAACATCCCGCCGATAAATTCCTCCTTGTCTACCACCAGATCAAAGGAGCGACCGCCCAGGCTGCGTTCCACCATCTCATGCTGCGGGTGAATCACCTGAATGGAAAAGGTCTTTGGAAAGGGCTCCATGAAAATGCATTTCACCGGCACCCCTTTTTTTTCAGCCTTTTTCAGGGCTCGGACCAGTGTTTCGACCTCCTGAGGAAATAGACGGATGTAGATCTCTCTGCGGGCGGCGTCTATCATCTCTCTGGCCTTGTCCATGACCTGTTGATAGCCGGATACGGTCCAGATGAAGTCATGGTCGGAATGCGGCTGGATTTCCTTGGCCAGGGATTCGAAGCGATCGAGGTCGGCTTCATAGTTCCGCCGCAATTGTTTGATCAGCTCATCGGGCGGCAGGGGTACGAATATGCCTTTGCTGGCTTCCGTGACGAAACCCCTTTGCTTCAGGGTTCGCAGGATATCGTAAATTCTCGCACGGGGGATTCCCGATTGCTTGCTCAATTGAGATCCGTTGACGGGATGGTGTTGAAGGAGTGAAAGGTAGGTGTGTATCGCATAGTCAGAAAGACCGATGTTGACCAGATTGTACGATTTCTGCATGTCGTATCCTTTTGTTGTCACAAAACGTACAACATTTTTTGGTTAACAGTCACGAAGATTCTTGTCAAGTTGGTGGGCGGCATCATGATTTTTAATTGATTTTCCTCATGCTTCCAATTAACATCACCACATCCGGTGAAATAAAAAGGAAGCCCACCATGAACACCATCCCTCGTCTCATGTGTTGCCGCCGCAGTCGCTTGATTGCCCTGATCGTGATGGTCCTTGCCGCCTATGGCTGTGCTTCCGGGCCAACCCTTCTATCCAGGCCAACTCTTATAGGGGACTGGAAAGCCGTGGATGGGACCGCTACCGTCAGGTTTTCCGCCGATGGGGTGTTCCATGCCGTTGATAATCAAGGAATGCCCGTTTCCGGAAATTACCGGTTGGTGGGGTCAGATGGCATCCAGTTCGAGATCCGCCACGGTGGAGAGGAGACCGAAACCATCGATGCCAGGATCATCCAGGCCGGTGAGCGGCTGACGCTGATTTTTCCCGGCGAGAATGCCATGGAAACCTATAAACGCATTCCCTGACCCATTTGACCTCCCCCCAGACGGTCGGTGTGGTGACCTGATCGGCCCCGCTTTTTTGACTCTTTTGCCATCTATTTGACACCGGACCGGCTGCAGACTTGCCGGCCACCTTCTTTTCAGGCTGAAAAACCGTCCTTTCTCCCCCCACTGGACAATCCATTCTTGTGGCACGGAACTTGTAGCCCCGTAGCCGACACACCTTGTCGTCCAAACGAGGACCTGAGCAGGTGGGACTGTGATGCTGTTTTTTAAAGGAAAGGAAGACATGGGACTGGAAGCGAGCCTGAAACTGCTGGATCTGCCACCGGATGCCACCGTTGATGACGCCAACCAGGCATATGGCCATCTTCACCGGATGATCGACCGGTTTCATCAGGATGCCGGTGCCGGAGTCCATGGAGACCGGCAGGAGGACCTGGACCTGCTGGTCTGCGCCTATGAAAAAGCGGTGGCCTATTTGTCCCACCGGGATCCTGATAATGTGCCGGCGTCGGCAATCGCACCTTCCCGATTACCCGTGGTCGATGGGACGCCAAGCCAAGACCTTCCATTCACCATGAACTTGTCGGCTGAGGCGGAAAATGTTTCATCCCTCGGCGACGCCCCATCCTTGCCTGAACCGAATGCCCGAACCGTGGAAGATGCCATCTCAATCACTTCGCGGCGGATGCAGCAGACGGAATCGGCGCTTCCGGCTGTCCAACAGGCTGTGGAATCGGCCACGGCGACGATGGAAGCGGCCAAATATCGGTATGAACGGTCAAGGCAGGCAACCTTGACCGCCTTGGTCTTCGCTGCATCAGCAAAAAATCGGGCGATGCTGTTGGAGATCGAAGCCAAACGGGCTTTGCAGGACGCCATCGCCGTGGCGGTAAAAGCCCGCGGCCGGGTTGCTGCTGCCAGACAGGCGGCCAAGGAGGCCGCCGATGAAGCAGAAAAGGCCAAAAAAAAGGCCAGCCGTGTCAAAAAATCCGAGGAGACAGCCGCTGCTGAAGCGGTTTGCGCCGAAGACCGCCTGGAAAAGGAAACGGTTCGGCTGAAAGCGTTGACCCATACCCTGGTGGAGGTCCGCAGCCGGATGAGGATGTTCCAGGACACCACCACAACGATGGAAAAGCAGAATGCCGGGGTGGATGTTCCTTCGTCCGCGATGTCCGAGGGTCGGTATCCGTCCAATCAGGCGGTTGAGGGGGAAACGATCGCCCGGCAACAGATCATGTCCGACTTGTTGGAAATCGAGGCATCCCTAAAGGCCAGAAACCGGGATCCGGAGCCGTCGCAGGTCAGCAGGTCCACATTGCCGGGTGCCGCCGCAAACACGGAGAGGCGGCAACACCATCGCGTGAGCTACCCGGCAGGCCAGTGCCCTTGGCTTTCCATTGACGGTCGAACGATTCCCGTTCTCGACCTGAGCACAGTGGGCATGCGCCTGGAACCGGATGCTGCCATGGCCGGTTTACGCCTTGTTCGGGGTGTCATCACTTTTCCCAGCCGTTCGCCGGTGAAGGTTACCGGCAAAGTGGTGCGCCAGGATGACACCGGTCTGGGATTGAAGTTGGTGACCCGCATCGGCAACCACATCCTGGACCAAGAGCGACTTCGGCTAGGTGCCTGATGGATGGAAACCCGGCCGAAGGTATCGGATGGGAGTCCAAGAGGGGGTGGGGCCGTCAAGGGGAACGATCGCCCGCTATCCCAGGATGGACGGGTCGTATTTTAATCGATTTTTAGCGCTATTAACCAACCTGAAAACGTGCTTCAGCTGGCCACCCCATGCTGGGAAATCAGGCGTTTGCGTGATCGTTACGCCCTAACTAATCAGATTCATCCATATTTTAAGGCAACATCTTGACACCGATAACAGAAAGGTTTATTCGTTCCCTTTCCTTGTGTAACCATCACTATTATCGCTGAGGAACGGGACATGACATCAATCCAGGCGGGAACTTCTGCTGAAACCAAAGCCATCGAAGAGATGCTCAACGCATCAGGCTATTCCAAAACGGCCATCGACTATTACCTTAATAAGCCTCACATGGGTCAGATCCCCGATGCGGACATCATCTCGGAGATGACCGGCACCTGCGGCGACACCATGGGGATTTACATCAAGATGGACAATGGCGTGGTGGGTGATGCGAAATACCAGGTCATGGGATGTGCGGGAGCCATATCCGCCGCCATGGCGGTCGTGGACCTGATCAAGGGCAAGGACCTGGATTACGCCCGATCCATCAATGACGGTACGGTTTACCAGGTACTGCAGGAGATCCCCGTAAAAAAGCACCACTGCATCCAACTGGCCGTAAAAACACTGCACAAGGCGCTGGACGCGCACCGCCTTCAACAATCGGCTTAGTTCTCTATTCTTCCCAAACTTACCTTGATGACCTGATATCCAGTCGCGGTGTTTTCAAAATGCGTCGGATATTCTCTTTTAGATCGATCTGGTCAAGGTTCTCTGGGCTCTGCGCCATGAGTTTTGCATAAAGCGCGTCCTGTTCGATGGGATGCATGAATTTCTCAGGTGTTCCATCTTTCAACTGGACATGCGCAGCCCAGGGCACAAAGTAGTTCATTACCGGCAGTTCTTCATTTTCAGAAATGTCGATATTCAAGCCGGCAATATAGAGCAGGGTCCTCCCCTTATAGTCATCGCTTCTTCGGATCGATTCAACAACCCTGGCGAATTCGAGCTGGATATTTGTCTTGGCGGCACGCAAGGGCGGGAATGTGGCGCTGACAATATCGGGCATAAATTCAATCAGGTTTCTTTCCAGTAAAATAGAGTCGTCGGTTTCGTGAAAATCCTGTCTGAAGTAAAAAAGATCGGACGTTAACAGGTTGCCGATGCTCTGCCCCCCGCCCGGCAGCCAGGAATAACCCTGATCGTCGAGACGTCGTTTAAAAGGTTCGGAGACTTCATACGTCTGCGTCGTGCTGGCGGACGTAAAGGGTCGGATGACGCCCATCCTGTTTTCGGCGACAATATTGTTCAGGCGAAGCACCAACCCTTGCGCCACCGGGTTGGATACAAAATCGATGAATGAATTCTTGACGGTGATCAGGCAATGACCTTGGTCATCCTTGCGCAGAAAGATGCGTTCTCTGGCAAAGTGGTATTGATCCAAATACGGCGTTATCACATGGATCAATTTGCCGCAGGAGTCGGACAGGCACCGTCCGGTCATTTGGGGGCGCCTATACGTCCCATATGTCCCTGTATCGGGATCGTAGCCAACGTGACTGGCCTGCAGAATCATGAGGTCCTCGCCATGCTGGGAGTGAGGTCCATGCCGGTCAACGGAAACGATGCCTCCGACTCTTCCGTGATTGAAAGGGAAGGTGCCGAAATGTTTGGTCAGCAGAATGATCGGCAAGCCTTGGTTCTCATCCGAACAGAAGGCCCGGGAGGGCATGATCAATCCTTTACGAAAACCTAATTCCTTGCAGAGGTTATAAAGCCTGGCAACGAACTCGGGGTAAGGGATCGCCAATCCATCCACCTTAAACGGTGCGACCTCCCTGATTACATTTGCCTCTCGGTATTTACTAAGCATGCAGGTACACACTCCTTGACTGGTCACGGTGAGGAAGGCGAGTCTGTTATCCGATGCCGCTGGGCAAACCGGGAAAGAATAAAAACCCTGTTTCGAGCCCCGCGCAACGGATAATAAAGTGGTTTTCCCTGACGGAACGCATCTACAATCTGGAATAGCGATGGTGTCCCTTCGCAGCCACCCTGCAGCGGCCGGCGATACGGGTCCAGATAACGGATGCCTGTTCTTTTGTCAATTGGCTATGTTTTCATATCCATGACAACCGGAGGCTGTCAAATACCTGATGAAAGGCGGGCAGCTCTTTATCGAAATAGTAACGGTTGGCAGCGGTGTACCGCAGATTAAAGAACTGGTTCGGCAAAATGACGCCGTAGTAAATGGTGCGGGTGGTTACCCCGTATGGATCCTGATAGCTGTAAATCAGCCTGAAACCTGGACGACCGCCTACCATGGCCGGTTCGCTGGCAAGCAACTTCAATTGCCGGATCAGTGGATCGGCGCGCATATTGTCGGCTATTACTCCGGCGGCCTCATGGGGCAGCATATCAGGGTTCAATTTTTGACGCGTAAAACGAAACCCTTGTGCCAGTGGCCGCGATTGAATCAGGATATACGCTAAATAGGGGCCATCCTTGGAAAGCATTTCCGATCCCTGGGTACTCAAATGCATCCATCCTTCGGGAGATGTGATCGACCATGAAGGCTCGCTGAGCTGATTGGGGGGCGTGCGCCACGGTCCGGCACAAGCGGTCAGCATCAGTGTCGCCGCAATCCAGACGACCATCACGGGCCTGCTCATGTTTAATCCCGGCATTGCTGCAGATATCCTTTTATAAATGGTATTGCATCGTCCTGGGGAGCCAGGCTGAGAAACGCTTCGAAATAGGGTTTCGCCGTCTGAAATCGGCCGGCCTTATAATGAAGTTCTCCAAGCGCACGATGGGCCATTGGGAATTCCGGATCAATGTTCAGGGCTTTTAGATACGATCCGATACACTGGTTTCTGCCGTCGCCATCGTTTCGTCGGCGAAGGACCTCTCCTCTGAGATAGTGCGCGCGGGCATTGTCTGGTTTCAATGCCAGAATTTTGGAGATGCTTTGATCCGCCTGGTTCCAGTCACCGCAAGTGATTGCGGCCTGCGCATTTGCCATTAGGGCCGGTGCAATGCGGTTGAGGAAAAAACCAGGGTCGCCATGGGGCGCCGACTTGCAGGAGACGCTATCCCGGGTTCGGCCGATGCGCGTCCCGATTGTTTCAATGCGGCTTTCAAGCCGTCCTACGGTTTCAGACGATCCCTGGTCCCGCAGGCTATCCAACAGGTTGGACATGAGGGCCAGTGCTTCGGTTTCGCAATACCCGGCGGCCTTGAGTATGGTCAGCCCCTCATCGTCGGCCTGGTATTCGGCGGCATCGATTTTTTGTTTCATGGCCAGTCCACCGGTCGATTGACGCTGATCGGCGTACGGCAACCCGGTGCTGTGGGAGGCCATTTGAAAATGATCGTAGAGAACGGCGGTGTGCTGGCGAACATAGTGAACCATCTCATGGGCGATGATCATGGCCAGTTGGTCTTCGTTTTCTATGCGGTTGAGGATGCCGGTTGATAGGAAACAATACCCATTGGGGTAAGCATAGGCCTGCATCCGGGGATCCATGACCACCTTGACGGTCGGTGTAGGCAAGTCGGTGGGCACCTGTTCCCATAGACGCGCTGCCACGGCTTGCAGATAACTCGACAAGGACGCCTCGTCGAGCACGACGCCGCGCTGTTCAAGCGCCGCTTGTTCTTGTGCGGCAAGCCGCCACCATCGGGTTGTCTGGTCTGGTGCCGCTGCATGTGCCGCAACCGCCGGCGTTGCCCATGCCAAAAGCAAAATCAAGCCTGCCGCCAGGTGCCGTACAGGCGTCATGAACCTTGCTCCCAGAAGTTGACCAATGTGGATTCCACCAGTGCTGTCAAGCCTTCGGATGTTTGAAGATTGAATTTATGGTGGTCACCCTGCAGGCCATACCAGATAATACGGCCTTCCGGTTCGACGACGGCGATGCTGAGCCAGTTTTTGACAGGTTGGGCGGAGGCGGTTTGATGCCCGAGGGCCAGAACCAGGCCGTCGGCGTGGTGGGCCTTGAGGATGTCGGCGACCGGCCCCAGATGATATTCAAACGCGTTTAATTTGGCCGGATAGGGTTGAGGCCCGAACGTGTGCAACTGGATGGAACGGTTCACCGATCTGAAGAGCGATGTCACGGCCAGAAGTTCGGATGATTGCATCGTGCGGGTGTCGGCTTTTTGTACCCTGAAGTGACGTTCCTCGAGTTGTCGGGCAATGGATTGTTGCGCGTTGCGCTGCGCTTCCTGGCTCTGGATATCCTGAAAAAGTCGGCTGCCGTCGGGCAGTTGTTCAAAAATGCCGATTTCAGGCACCAACACCAGCATCACACCCATGTGCTGCCGGTAGTCCGGGAAGTGGGGATGAAGCCGCTCCGAGGTGCAGGTGCAGCCGGAAACGAAAAGACCGACCAGACACATCGTCAGGATGGATCGCCTATAAATGGTCATTTTTGAAAGCGTATGCATCGGCGGTTCGTGATTACCCTCCTTTACCAGGATATCGTATCCCTGGATTAAGCAAATTTCAGACCAACCCAAAAAATTATAATATATAACATAATCAAAATGTTAAGTGATCGCTGTAGGCGAATGAAAGTGGATTTGCCATTTCTGGGCACATGTAGTGACAAAAAAATGTCAATCTTGACATTTCACAACAACTCCCTATTATGTCTACGCACAGAAGGTCCGTTAGTTGGTGAATACGTGAAACCAAAAAGGAGGATGAGGAGATGAAAAAATTGGTTGTTTTGCTTTTTATGGTGTGTTTTTTGGCGAGTTGTGGGCAATCTTCTTTAATAAACAGGTCAGAATTTTTGCAGCACGACATGATGTACAAAAATTGGGATCACATGAAATTCAGCCTGTTCGGACCGGATGAGGCATCGGACCAAGATATCGAAAAATCCATGGAGCAACAATGGTGGGGATTAGAAGTGCCCTACGTTCCCGGTCAGTAAGCCTGCCCATTCTGGAATCGGAATGGTTCCATGGTTGTCCAACGAAAGCCTGTAGCGTCTTCAATAAAGATGCTACAGGCTTTTTTGTCGGTCTGCCCCGCATGTGGTTTCCAATGACGCATCTACACCTTTGGGCGAATACCTACTCGATCATCGCCTCTTTCACCGGTTACCTGTTTTTTATCCCACCCAGTACCCAAATGACCGCATGTCAAAGCAACGGTTTGAAATCCGACACCATTTAAGGTAAGCCTATTATTTCTTACGATTAATCAACCATTGTAATGGCCATTCATCAGGCCGAGAATCATTACGGAGCAAGGCTATCATGCGCGAAGACAGAGTGAATCAGTTCGTTGTCGTTCTGCTGGTCGTATTTATTTCGGCCGTTTTTCTCTCGATGATACGATCCTTTTTGATGGCCATATTTCTGGCAGGCATCTTTTCGGCATTGTCCCTTCCCATTTACCAATGGCTCGAAAAAACGTTGAAAGGCCGGCGCAGCCTGGCCTCGATCTTGACCCTGCTGCTGATCATGATCGTTGTGGTCCTTCCCTTGGGCGTACTTACGGGGGTGGTGACCGGACAGGCCATCAAAGTCAGCCAGACCGCCGTGCCGTGGGTAAAGACACAGCTCAGCCAGCCGGGTGCCCTATCCGAGTTTTTAGAAACCATTCCCTACTACGATAAAATTGCCCCCCACAGCGAACTGATCCTGCGCAAGGCCGGCGAACTGTTCGGCAGCATCAGCCAGTTCCTGGTCAACAACCTCTCATCGGCAGCCATGGGGGCGGTTAATTTACTGTTCATGCTCTTCGTGTGGCTTTACACGATGTATTTTTTCCTGATGGACGGGGATAAACTGCTGGAGAAAATCCTTTATTACCTGCCGCTGCAGGATCATGACGAGCAGCAGATGCTCGATCGCTTCACATCGGTGACGCGCGCGACATTGAAGGGTACAGCCGTTATCGGGATTCTCCAGGGGGGATTGGCCGGTTTGGCCTTCTGGACAGTGGGTGTTCCCAGCGCAGCGTTCTGGGGCGTGATCATGGTGGTGCTGTCGATCATTCCCAGTGTTGGCACCGCCCTCGTTTGGGTGCCGGTAGCGCTCATATTGGGATTTGGCGGGGCCGTCGGCAAGGCGATCGGGTTGTTTGTGTTCTGCGGGCTCGTGGTCGGCAGCCTGGACAACCTGCTCAGGCCGATCCTGGTCGGCAAGGATACGCAGATGCACGAATTGATGATCTTTTTCGGCACCATGGGGGGGATTTTCATGTTCGGCATGGTGGGGGTGATCATCGGCCCCATCATCGCCGCGCTCTTCGTGACGGTCTGGGAAATATACGGACAGGCATTCCAGGATATTCTACCGGATACCGGGTATGTGCTGAGGAAGAAACAGGAACAGGCTGAATCGGACAGGGATGGTGAGTGAATGCAATGGGCATAGAGGAAGACTTAAAACCCTTCCAGGGCCTGGTGGGGACCGATGCGATCAATTTTTTCGCCCTGCTCAATTGCCTACTTTATCATCGATTTCAGCTTTTTCAGCCGCAAGCCGGTTTCGGCCAGAATCGCTTCGGATCGTGAAAAGTGAAGCCGGATCAGGTGGTTAACCGGCTCGCGGAAGAAACTGGAGCCGGGCACGGCAGCCACCCCCACCTCCCTGGCCATCCAGCGGCAGAATTCATTGTCGTCGGTCACGCCGAAGGCGGAACAATCCACCATCACATAGTAGGCGCCCTGGGGCTTGGTATAAGAGAGCCCGGCGGCATCCAGATATCCCAGAAACAGGTCTCTTTTGCGTGTATAGTCCGCCGTGAGTTGCTCATAGTAGTTCAATGGCAGTTTTAGGGCGGTGACGGCGGCTTCCTGCAGCGGGGCGGCGGCACCCACGGTGAGAAAATCATGCACCTTGCGTGCACCGGCGATGACCGATTCCGGTCCGATCACATAGCCCAACCGCCATCCGGTCATGTTGTAGGTCTTGGAAAGGGAACTGCAGGAAATGGTCCGTTCGAACATCTCCGGCAGGGATGCCATATAGTGGTGACGATGGGGGCGGTAAACGATATGCTCATAGACTTCGTCGGTGATGACAAAGGCGTCGAACTCCTTGGCAAGGTCGGCGATCGTTTCAAGTTCCTCCAGGGAAAAGACTTTGCCGGAAGGATTCGACGGATTGCACAAGACAATGGCCTTTGGCCTTTGCATGAAGGCGGACCGCAGTTCATTCAAATCGAAATGGTAATCCGGGGGGTGCAGGGGAACGTAAACGGGCTGGGCGCCGCTGAGGATGGTGTCCGCCCCGTAGTTCTCGTAAAAGGGAGAGAAGATAATGACCTTCTCACCGGGGTTGCAGGCGGTCATCATGGCACTCATCATGGCTTCGGTGCAGCCGCAGGTCACCACCACGTGGGCCTCGGGATCCAGATCGAGGCCCATCCAGTGGCGCTGCTTGTCGACCAGTGCCTGCCGGAAACGCGGGGCACCCCAGGTGACGGCGTATTGGTGGGGGCCTTCGGCCATGGCTTTTTTGCCGGCAGCCAATACATCGGGCGGCGGGTCGGCATCGGGAAAGCCCTGGGACAGGTTGATGGCACCGTATCGGTTGGCGACCCGGGTCATTTCGCGAATGACCGACTCGGTGAACAGGGTTAATCGGTCGGCGGTTTTTGGCATGGGGTCTCCGGAAATTTAATGGTGTTACGTGCAGGATGGGACTCGATTCATAAATGGGTGTCCAATCGACCTCCATTATCCCATCAGAAATTGTGATCCTATATAACAGACAGCATACATTAACTTAATCACTTAAAACTTAACACTTAAAACTTCCTGTATACGATCCGTCCATCGAAAATCGTCATATCGACACGTACATCCGAGATTTGGGATGGTGGAATTTTCAGGATATCCTGGCTCAGGACCGCCAGATCCGCTTTTTTTCCGGGAGCGATGATGCCCAGA
>NZ_JBFELV010000044.1:0-19837 GCF_041551955.1 Desulfosarcina sp. | reverse complement strand
TGCGTCGATGAGTTTTTGGCCCTCTGCGGCATCGCCGCCGCCGATGGCTTTGATCACCGACGGATTGCTGTATACGGAGGCGACAGCCTTGGCAAAAGGCGCCTTGTCCGGATGGGTGACGGTCATGCCTTCTTTTTTGCAGGCGGCCTCGAGCTCCTGGTCGGCCTTGAGGGAAAGTTCGCGTTCATAGTCGCGGGCCTCGGTGGCCGCATCGGCGACGATTTTCTGCTGCTCGGGGGTCAGCGTATTCCAAGTCATCTCGCTGATCAGCAGTACGGCCGGGGAGTAGAAATGGCCGGTCATGGCGAGGTATTTCTGGACTTCGAAAAACCGAGAGGAGTGGATCACGGCCAGGGGGTTTTCCTGGGCGTCGACCGTTTTCTGCTCAAGTGCAGTATACAATTCACCGAAGGCCATGGGCAGCGGGCTGGCTCCCAGCGCCTTCATGGTCAAGATAAAGACGTCATCCTCCATGACCCGAATTTTAATGCCTTTCATATCCGAGGGACTGTTGACGGCCACCTTGGAGTTGGTGATGTTGCGAAAGCCGTTCTCGAACCATCCCAGTGAGCGGATGCCCACTTTGGTAAACCGGTCAGCGATCTGGGTTCCGATTTCGCCGTCCAGGACGCGGTAGCAGGATTCACGGTCTTTAAAAAGAAAAGGCAGGTTGAAAAGCTTGACCTGGGGGACGAAATTGCCCATGGGGCCGGTGGAGGTCAGGGTCATTTCCAGCGACCCGAGCTGCAGGCCCTCCACCATGTCCCGTTCGGACCCGAGCTGGGACGCCGGGAACACCTGGACCTCGATTTCACCGCCGGTTTTTTCGGCAACGATTTTGCCAAAATGCTCGGCCGCCAGGTTATAGATGTGGGTCGGCTGGGTCGAGGTGCCGCATTTGAGGATGATTTTGGCGTGGCTCGCCGGGGATAAAGCCAGGACGACGAACAGAGAAAACAGGACAATCATCGACAATTTTTTTCGCATAACTACCTCCTTGGGGGTTAAAAATATAATTTATCGCCGCGGCCTTTCATTTCCTGGAACTTATTTGTCGAGGATCGGAAAGGTATTGGCACCTTGTGGCATGACCGTTATCGTCGGCTCGCTGTTGCCACACGTCTCGTACGCAATCTTCAAGGCTTCATCAATGGTGGCCACGCCCTGGACGCCGGCCTTGCGCGCCAGTTCGATGTTCTCTTTGCGCGTGACCATGATGATGTGCCCCTGTTGACCATACTCCAACTGCCGCACGGCCACCCAGCCTGAGATCAAAAAGTTGGCCCGCACCGCTTTCTCCATTTCCAGAAAGGTGGGGTGATCGAACCAGTCGAAAAACTCGCTGGGCTCTTTGATATCCGGGCATTCGGCCAGAAGGATGACCACCCCGCCCGGCTTCATGGCGTAAACCGCATTGTCGATGGTCTTTTGGGATTGATAGAGGTTGATATCTTTCGGGTAGCCGCCGGCTGAGGCGATGACGATGTCGGCCTGCTGACGGATCGCCACGCCGAAGATATCGTCCACCATGCGGGTGGCCGCCTGCCAGGCCGAGATCCAATTTCCGGTGAAGATGCCGGTGATGTCGCCATCCAGATTGGGCACGACGTTGACGATGAAGTCGGGTTTGAGAAATGCCGCGGCTTCCATCATGTCTTCATGGGCCGGGTTGCCGGTGGTCTTCATGTTGGCGGCCTGGGGGTTGGACCCCTTACCGACGACCTTTTCCATGGCCCACATGTGGCTTTGCTGGATGGTCTTCAATGAAGCGACACCGGGCAGGACGCTCTTGCGGCCGCCCCCGTAGCCCACCATGTAGTGGTAGATGACCCCGCCGGTGAGAATTACCCGGTCGGCCTCGGCCACCACGCGGTTCAATGAGACATCGGTCCCCCGGCTGGTCTTACCGTAGTAGACCATGTTTTCGGTGTCCCACGCGTTGTTGTTGATCACCCGGACACGATGGCAAACCGCTTCGCTGCAAAGCTCCACAAACTCCTCTACCGTGTTCTGTCGGTGGGCACCGACGGCGATGATGACGGTGATATTCTCATCACCAATGCCGGCTTCATTCAGGTAGTCGACCAGGATTGGCAGGGTGAGGTCGTTGCGTTGCCAGCCCCGGGTGATGTCGCTGACCGTGATGGCCACGGTTTCACCCGGCTTGACGATTTCACGAAGCGGGGGGCTGTCGATAGGGTGGGCCAAGGCATGTCGATAGGCTTCAGCCAGGTTCTCCGGGGGATTGCGGTTGTGCCCCACGAGCTCGTAAAGCAATTGCGCCTCCGGGATGGAAAAGGTCGTCGTTCCTTTGCCGATTTTCAGTGTGATTTCTTTTTTGGTCATGGTTTTTACCCGTATTATCGATAGATCATTTCGATCCATCCGCTTCGAGTTTGGCGGCTTCACCTGCTATCATCCGGTATACGTGCTCATCGCTCGGGAAGGTTCCGTTGCGCACGTCCGCGATGTAGGCGGCGAAAACCTTGCGGTATTCGTCGGCGACGTTCCCGTAGCGCTTAACAAATTTAGGCGTGAACGCCTGAAAAAGACCCAGAATATCCGAGCAGATCATCACCTGACCATCGCAGTCGCCGGCACCGATGCCGTAAACCGGTATGGGCAATTCCTTGCAGATGGCTCGGGTGACCTCGGGTGGCACCCCTTCCACTAGGACGGCAAATGCACCCGCTTCATAAACCGCCTTGGCATCCTCGATAATCGCCTTGGCGCTATCAGCCGTGCGGCCCTGGGCCCGAAATCCGCCCATGGCGCCGGAGCTCTGGGGCGTGAGCCCCACGTGCCCCATCACCAACATGCCGCCATCGCTGATGGCCCGTATGACCGAGGCCACCCGGGTGCCGCCTTCCAGCTTGACACAGTCGACCCCGGCTTCCTTGTGAAAACGGATCGCATTACGGCAGGCATCTTCGACGCCGGCCTGATAGGCGCCGAAAGGCATGTCGCCGATGACGAAAGTGTTGGGCGCGGCGCGGCGAACGGCCTCGGTGTGGTAAATGCACTGGTCCATGGTGACGGGAACGGTTCCCGAATACCCGTACACGGCCATGCCCAGGCTGTCTCCCACAAGGAGCATGTCCATGCCGGATTCTTCTGCCAACTGAGCGGTGATGTAGTCATAAGCGGTCACCCAGACAGCCTTTTGGCCTTCCGTTTTCATTTTCTGGAGATCGAAGCGGGTAAGTTTCTTTTTCAATGTTGGTTCCTTCCTTTTGTGATTGTGATTCTTGTTCGTCGGCGGTTATCAAAGACGGGTGGCGGGGTCATCCGGCAGCCCGAATCAGGTCCTCCGACAAAAGCGGAGTTGTGTTTTCAGCTGAGATCAACCGGCGGACGACCCACCTTTATTCTTAGCAAAGGTAACTGTTGCGCCCTTTTCGGCCAGGCGTCTATGAATCGATGGGGTGATCGGATGGTCAGCTATGATTTCGAATTTGTCGCTGACGTCAAAGGCATCAAAAAAGGCGACCTGTCCAAATTTGGAGGCATCGGCCAGTACGATGACCCGCTTGGCGGCTGCAGCCATGTATCGCTTGGCATAGGCGACTTCCAATGACGTGTCACAGCACGATGATTCATTGATGGCATGAATCCCCATTAGCGCCACATCCACGTGGAGGCTTCGCAGAAAACTCGTTCCCGGCTCTCCCACCAGGGTGTATGAACCCGGGCGGAGGGACCCGCCGCTGACCAGCAGATGAATTGAAGGATTGCCGGCAAGAAGTTCACCAATTCGGATATCGTTGGTTACGGCAGTAATTTTCAGTCCTCGTTCAGCAACCTGATATGCGGCCTCGTAAACGGTAGAGCTGGAATCAAAGATAACACTCTGATTGTCTCTAAGCCGATCGGCAGCCAATTTGCCGATGGCCGCTTTTTCCTCTCGAGCGATGCTGGATGCAATATGATAGTCCGGTTCGAAAGTGGTCCCGGGAGTTGTCTTCAGCGTGGCACCTCCGTGGCTCCGCTGAACAGCACCCGTTTTGGCCAGCCAGTCCAGATCGCGACGGATCGTCGGTAAAGAAACACCGACGATCTCAGCCAGTTCATGAACGGAAATAACACCTTTGAGGCGAATCAACTCAAGGATCGAATTCCGGCGTTGCGCCGGAATGATGTCTGATTTCTTTGGTGCAACGGCCATTGATCAGATCCGATGAATAATAAACGATAATGAAAACAATCATAAAAAGTCATAAAAAGTCAAATAAAAAAAATAACGAAAAGCACTCGCCTGCTGCGCGGCAATCGCCTCGGTTACCACAAGATCTTGAATTTATTATACTCGTTTTTCAGCTCCTTTTAAAAAAACCTTTGATCCACCCAATAAATCCCGGCAATATAGAAAAAATAGTGGATGGTTTGGATGCTGAAGTGTAGGATGTGGGCAAAAACGATCCATGAATCGCCTTCAAACGGAGGGACTCTCGATGGATATATTGATCAATCCCCATGAGGCACGTGTGCTGGGATGCCTCATGGAAAAAGCCATGGCCACGCCTGAGTATTATCCGTTGTCCTTGAATGCGCTGACCAACGCCTGCAACCAGAAATCCAACCGGGATCCGGTGGTGAGCTGGGACGAGCAGACCGTAGAAGATGCCGTGGAAGACCTTGAAAAAATCGGACTGGTTAACCGGAGCACGGTCGGCCGTGTCCCCAAGTACGAGGAAATCTTCACCCGGCACCACAATATGGTGGCGTCCGAGGCCGCCGTGCTCTGCGTGCTTTTACTCCGCGGCCCCCAGACACCGGGCGCAATCCGCAGCCGCACTGACCGCCTGCATGCCTTTGACAGCCTTGGCGCATTGCAGGAAACGTTGGACCGGTTATGCGAATGGGGCCATGTCCATCGTCTAGAGCGACTGCCCGGCCACAAGGAGGACCGGTACATGCACCTGCTTTCCGGGGAACCGGTTGACGACGTCGATAGTGTAGAAAAGCCCGAATCCGCCGGGCCATCCGATGATACCGATCGGATGATGCGACTGGATGCCGACATTCAATCCCTGAAAGATGAATTGGCGGATCTCAGATCCGAATTTGAATCCTTTCGCCGGCAGTTTGAATGAGGTTATGCTGCCTGCAGAGAGCAAGTCGAAAAAACCATTGTCCCGTGCACCCGGGTCTATGTTAAAGAATCGTCGAAAATGACCGAACATGATAAAAGGGCCACGAATTTAGCGGGAACCCACGGGCATTCAGATTGAGGGGCTCTGATTATGGGGGAAGCGGGAAAAGTCCAAGGTGAAAAACTCACCGAACTGTTCAACGAACTGGTGGCAAAAAAAATTATCATCTCCATGAATGTGGTTGGCGCCGGTTTCGATCGGCTCACCTGCATCACCGGGATTACGACGGATTCAGACGGCAACTACTTGCTTGTCGACCCCCCGGACGATTTCGAAGGGGCCGCCGCCGTCAAGGACCTGTGGCACCTGCGGTTCAATTTCAATGGACCGGATCAGTTAGAGTATATCTTCAGCACCCGGGGGGGCCAATTTAACAAGCAAGGCCTGAAAATACCCTTTCCCGAGCACGTGGAACGGCTGCAGCGCCGGCGAAATTTCCGGGTAAACACCTTGACCGGAACCCAGATGCATTTCAAATTGAAAAAAATCCAGGGCGTCATCGACTTGATCAACGTCAGCCTTGGCGGCGTTTACGGGGTTCTTACCAAACACAATTTCAAGTTCATGCGTGGGCCGGTATTGAAAATGGACCAACAACTCTATGATGTCAGCCTGGTATTTTTAGGCGATCATGATCGGCCGAGCAAAACCGTTTACGTGAAGAAGGCCCAAGTCAAGCGTGTCGAACACGACCAGGATCGGGGCTTTTACCGCTTCGCCTTCGAATTCGCAGAAATCGAAAAGCAAGAGCAGAACAAGCTCACCCAGGTCATCTACGACCTTCAGCGATGGTATCTTCAACGCAGAAAATAAACCCCTCATCAGTAAACCATAAGGAGCGTTGATCATGGCCGTTATAACCAAGTTTGTGGTGGTTCGACATGGTGTGGAACTGGACAAGGAGTTCCTGGTCAAAAAGGAGGCCGAGGCCTACGACAAGATGCTTGATGCGGCCGAAAATCTGGCCGCTTATATCAAGGGTGCCGAGCTGGAGATCGCTCTGGACGGCAAGGCCATCGATGCCCTTTGCGTCTATCTTGCCAAAAACGGACCGGAAGTCACCCGAATCCTCAAGGGCCTGAAACCCGCCGTTCCGCTCGTGCGGACACCGGGTGAAGAAAAGAAGGACGAGGCCCCGGCAGCGCCGCCAAAAAAGAAATCCCCTGAAGCCAAAGCGAAACCCAAGGGAAAATAATCCTTCCCATGGCCGTATCTAAAAAAGAAGCCGACGCATGGGACCGGGTGCTCGATGCAGCCGCGGACCTGACGGAATTGATCGAATCCAGCGGAATCGAGATCGATGAGTACGATCTTGAGGAGTTGACGATCTTTCTGGCCGCACACGGTTATGCCGTGCGCAACATGCTCAAGCATCTTAAACGGTCATGGCCCGCGGATTGACCGATCTGTTATCGATACTCGATGCCCTCCGCTATGCAACGGTGGGTAAATAAGCGACATCCGCTAAAGCCCCTCGAACCACGCGGATGAGGAGACCATGGTGAGCGCGACAATAAAGCGGCCCTCGTGCCGCTCCGGGTTGCCACGAATGGAGAATCCATGACGACACCGATGAACAGCAAACACCTGCAGGCCTTTATCGACGCCCACCGCCTGGCGGCTGTCATCCTGCCCATGGATGCCCACACCGCCACGGTTAGCGATGCAGCCAGGGCCCTGGGTGTAAGCGCGGACCTAATCATTAAATCCCTGGTGTTCATGGCCGGAGAACAGCCGATTCTGGTGATCAACAACGGCCAGGCGCGGGTAGACCGTAAAAAACTGGCCGTCTATTTAGGCATGAATCGCAAACGCATTAAACTGGCCCGTGCCGAGCAGGCCCTGTCAGTCACCGGCTATATGGTGGGCAGCATGCCGCCATTCGGCCACCGGGAAGATCTTCGCACGCTGGTAGACACCGCCACGGTTGGACTTGGCACCGTATACGGGGGCGGCGGGGACATCGATGCCATGATGCGACTCTCATCATCGGAACTGCTCCAGGCAGCCCACGCCGAGGTGGCCGATATTTCCGAATGACGGGTCATTCGAATTGCGGTGGGCCGGTCTGGAGCAGCCAGCTCTCCATCTCTTTCTTGTAGCGCCAAGACTGCTCAATTTCGATTTTTTTTACGACATAGCGGTCGAGAAAAAAGTATTCGACGTCGACCGTTTGCGTCACTTCCAACTTGTCTTCGGCCACCTTGACCCCAAGCACATCATAACTGACGATTTTCACGTTGTCATATTGCTTTAAACAATCCTTGCGACTCATTTGGGCCGGATCGACATACCTGCAGACGTCGTTGAAATTCGAAAGCCGCATGGCGGTTTGATAGGAATCCATGGTCCGTCCATATGCTTCCATTTTCCCTTGCTCCGAAATGGAGGCACAGCCCAGCAGCAGACCAATGAGAACGGTAATAATCGTTTTTTTCATGCGCGTCACCCTCTGGTTGCTTTAAAGTAGGTGCTGCCGGTTGCCATAAGAACACATATTTTTCCCGCGATCAACCGTTGCCTCACCAATGGCGGTTGAGCTAACCGGAAGAACACGCATCGGCACAACGTTGCGCATTGACATTCAACCTTTTCTGTGGGCACTTCTCTTTTTCATTTATCTGTATTGTAAAGGAGGCGAGTGAATGACGGCAACCGACAAACCCATGAACGATGAACAGAAGTCTCGTTTCAACGTGTTGAACAAGGAGAACCTCGAGTTTCTCATGAATCGCTACAACCGGGTCAATCGATGGGTCATCGCCGATATGATCCGGCGCACCGCCTACCACACCCCGGATAAGACGGCCATCATTTTCGGGGACAAGACCCTCACCTACGCCCAGCTGGAAGCTGCCGCCAACCGGACGGCCAACGCCCTTGCCGGATTAGGGGTGAACAAGTATGACCGGGTAGCCATTCTGGCCCATAACACCATCCACCACGTGTTGACCTGGCTGGGCTGCTGCAAACTCGGAGCGGTTTACCTGGCCATCAACTACCTGCTGCGCGGCGCAGATATCACCTACTGCATCAACCACTCGGAGAGCAAAGTCTTCATCGTCGAGGACGCCCTTTTCGGATTGGTCGAAGGCGTACTGGGCGAGATGCCCACGGTCGGCTCCCTGATCTGGTCCGACCAGGGGGGCGGCCAGCCGGCGACGGACGATCGATTCCTGGCCTTCGACGCCTGGACGGAGGCCGCCCCGGACACGGAACCGGACGTGGTCCTGCACATCGAAGATCCCTGTCAGATGACCTATACCAGCGGCACCGAATCCCTTCCCAAGGGGGTGATCATCAGCAACCAGGCCCTAATGGCCCAGTACATGGGAGCCATCATCGATGGCGGCTACGACAGCGGAGACATCAATGTCAACGCCCTGCCTATTTATCACTGTGCCCAGCGGGACGTGTTCCTGAATCCCATCTTCTGGGTAGGCGGCACGAACATTCTCATGGCACCGGACATCGGTGAAATTTTAAAAACCATCGACCGCTACCGGGCGAACATGTTCTTCGCCCCGCCCACGGTATGGATCGGCATCCTGCGCCACCCAGATTTCGATCGATACGATCTCTCCTGCCTCAATAAGTGCTACTACGGAGCCTCTATCATGCCCGTAGAAGTGCTCAAGGAACTCATGGCGAAGCTGCCCGCCTGCAAGGTGTACAACTACTACGGCCAGACCGAACTGGCCCCCTACCACACGATCCTGAAGGCAGAAGACGCCCTGGAAAAGCTGGGTTCGGCCGGCATGGCGGGGCTGAACATGGAATCCCGGATAGAGGATGAAGCGTGCCAGCCCATCGACGCAGCCGGAGTCCCGGGAGAGATCTGCGGCAAAGGCCCCCACGCCATGATCATGTACTTCAAGGATCCGGAAAAGACCGAAGCGGCCATGCGCGGCGGGTGGTTCCACTCCGGCGACATCGGTGTGCTGGACGAGGACCGCTACATCTCGGTGGTGGACCGAAAGAAGGACATGATCAAAACCGGCGGCGAGAATGTCTCCACACGCGAAGTGGAGGAAGTCATTTACTTGGACAAGCGCGTGGAGGAGGTGGCCGTCATCGGTACGCCACACCCCAAATGGGTTGAAGCGGTCACCGCCGTGGTGGTGCCCCGCAAAGGCGAATCCATCACCGAAGCGGAGATCATCAGCCTGTGCAAGAAAGAACTGGCCGGATTCAAGGTGCCCAAGGCGGTGGTCTTTGTTGACGCGCTACCCAAGACCCCCACCGGCAAAATCCTCAAGCGTAACATGCGCCATACATACAGCGAGTTGAACCGTTGAAACCAGACCCTTTCCGGTGCAGGCATCGCCCCATACCCCGAAAGTGGGGCGAGGGCGATAAGGATGTGAATTGATCTTCCCCTGCGCCAGGCGCACCCCATGACCGAGCCATCTTCGGAAACGGTGAAACCGCAATGACGAAGCGATAAGCCGGTGCCGGCCATGCTAACCGACACCGACTTCCGCAGTCTGCTCGAACACCTGAACCGACCCTGGGCCGGCTACCGCAAGGTACGCAAGGGGGTGATCAAACGCCTTCGCCGTCACATGCAGGATCTGGGCTGTTCAACCGTTGGACAATACCTTGCCCAGTTGGCGTGCCAGCCCGGGGCAAAGGCTGCCCATGAGCGGTGCCTCAGGGTGACCATCAGCCGTTTTTTCAGGGATCGACATCTGTGGCAAACCCTCCAGAGACGCAGCCTGCCCGATTTGGTGGAGCACTTTTCCCCGCCTGCTCGGATCTGGTCCGCCGGCTGTGCCAACGGAGAAGAGCCCTATAGCCTGGCCATGCTGTGGAACGAACTGAGGGGTTCGCCGGCCCTGAACCTCCTGGCCACGGATGCCGGAGAGGCCTGCCTGGCGCGTGCCCGAGAGGGCGCCTACAGCCGAAACAGCCTCAAGGAGGTGCCGGATGAAATGCGCAAAAGATACTTCGAATCAGAAAAGGGCGGACGACGGTTTCTCATCCAATCCCACCGGATAACACCCATCTGCTGGCGGCCGCACGATCTGCTCGGCTCCCCGCCCGATGGCGGCCCCTTTCACATGATCCTGTTGCGCAACAACCTGCTGACGTACTACCAGGGCCCAGACCTCCAGGCCGCTTTCACGCGGATTGTCGCAGCCCTGGCGCCGGGCGGCTGGCTGGTTACCGGTGCCCATGAACGCCTTCCCGGGTCAGCGTTTGAACTGATCAGGGACAAGGATTGCCCGTGGGTATACAGGTTGGACACCATTGAACCGCGAATCGATACCGATGCGAAATAAAAGACATCTCATTCGGGATTGTCTCGTCGACAACGGCGAGGTGCTACCCCACCGGGTAAATGATTGCGTGCACCCCCGTTTCTGATATTCATTCGCGCTGCTGTTGACGGGTCTCAACAAAGCGAGGGGAATGAGCAAACCAGTAGAACTTCGATCAATAGCGCCGACCACCCCCGCCGCCCGATCCACCGCCGCGCCTGCCTCTGTCCCCTTGACCGCCGCCGCCATGATGTCCACCGCCACGGCCCCCTTCGGGCTTGGGACGGGCTTCATTGACATTCATGGACCGACCTTTGAAATCTTTTCCGTTCATCGCCTCAATCGCCTTCTTGGCTTCCTCTCCTGAGGGCATCTCCACAAATCCGAATCCTTTGGGCCGTCCGCTGTCACGGTCTTTGATCATGTTGACGGCATCTACCTTGCCGAAGGCTTCGAACGCCGAACGTAAATCTTTTTCAGTGGCATCGAACGATAAATTTCCTACATAGATGTTCATTTGTGTCTCCTGTATTGAGGTAAGAAACCACACATCCGGTTGATGGTTCTTTTTACAAAGCCAGGCAGGTCATCCTCTTGGTGCGAGTCCGCGCCAACGATCGACGGATTGAACCCTCCCCGCGGCCCCGATGAGCGGGATCTCTGCTTCGCTCCGACAATCCGCGGGGGGTCACCTTAAGGATGAAGATCAATTGCCAGCTCACTCGCCATCGCGGCTCAACACGTCTCGCACCGCCCTGGCAATGGTTTCAAGCCGATAGGGTTTTTTCACATATATGCCGGCTCCCAGCTTGCGGGCCGCGTGCACCCGGTCAGATTCGGAGAACCCGCTGGTGATCACGGCTCGCTGGCCGGGATGGATGTTGATGATTCGCCGGTAGGTTTCCAGGCCGTCGATGCCGGGATCCATGATCATGTCCAGCACCAGCAGATCCACAGGGTGTTGACGGACATAATCAACGGCTGCTTCGCCGCTGGAAACGCTAGCCACGTCATAGCCCAGCCGGGTGAGCATTCCCGTGGCGATCTCGCGCTGCTCCTTGACATCGTCCACCACAAGGATCCGCTCACCGTCACCGATCAGATTGTCCAGGATTTCAGGTGTGGGCGTCTGCATGCGGTGCTCTTTGGTGGAGGGAAGGTAAATGACTGCCCGTGTGCCCTGCTCCGGTTCACTCTGGATGTCGATATACCCGCGGTGGTCTTTGACGGTTCCCCACACCACCGCCATACCTAACCCAGTGCCGCTTCGACCCATCACTTTTTTGGTGTAGAACGGCTCAAAAATCCGGTCGATGTCCTCGGGCGAAATGCCTATTCCGTTGTCGGTAACCGTCAAGACCACAAAATCACCCTCTTCGATGTCGTCATAGCCTTTGATGGGGCTGTCGATATATCGGTTTTCCGTTTCGATGCGGATGCGTCCGTCATGCATCGTCGCCTCCGCGGCGTTTGTAATCAGGTTCATCACGGTTTTTGCGAGGTGGACCGGGGATCCGGAAATATCGAGAAGGTCATCAGCCAACGCTGTCTCCAGCTGAGCATCCGGGTAATGATTCCGCAGATTGTCGTATTCAGGGCTTTTCAGATACTCACGGATCACCTGGTTCAGGTTGATCACCTCGGCAACCGACACCCCCCGGCGGGCCAGCGTCAGTAAATCCTGAACGATATTAGCAGCGCGTTCACCGGAGCGCTGGATGGTAAGGATGGGTTTTCTGAGCGGGCTTTCTTCCGGCAGGTCCATGAGAATCAACTCCGGATAACTGACCAGGCCCGACAAGACGTTGTTCAGATCGTGGGCGACCCCGCCGGCCAGCATGCCGATGGCCTCCATTTTCTGTGCCCGCTGAAGCTGGTCCAGCAATCGTTTCTTTTCCACTGCAGCGGTCACCCGTTCAGAGATGTTTCTCACCATGCCCAGCGCCAGGTCGTCAGAAACGGCCACCAGCCTGCATTCATAGTACCGGACGACGTTCGCGATCAGAAGGTCGTACTCGAACACCATCAACCCCCTGGTCTCGAATGTCCGGGCGAGTTGCTTCCGAAAAACCCGTGAAATATGGCCGGGCATGACATGCTCGATGTTGCGTCCGATGCATTGGTCAGGGGGCGCCGCGAGGTCTTCCGAATTTCCCCGCAGGTCGACGAACCGGCCGTCGCGATCGAACTGGAACATCATATCTGGGATGGCATCGAGGATGGCCTGGGTCCTGGCCTCACTCTGTCTGCTTTTTTCCTCCGCCCGTTTGCGTTCGGCGACCTCTTTCTGCAGCGATTGTTCACGTTTGCGTATCTCCTCAGCCATCCGGCTGAATCGTCGGGCGATGTCGGCCAGTTCATCATGGTGCACCTCATCGAACCGGTAATCATAGTCGCCCCGCGCCACCTGGTCCAGCCCCCGGCGGAGGATGGCCAGGGGTTTGCGCATGAGCACCCGCAATACAATGCCTGTGGCAATGACAATGACCACCAGCGACACCAGCATCAACAGGATCGCTGTGTTGCGAAGCCATGTCAGATCTTGGCGATAGGCGTCCAGTGACAAGGCAAAGCTGACCTGGCCGATCGGTCTCCCGACATAGACAATCGGCACCTCACGGCTGATCGAATTTTTTGAGGCATCTCGACGGAATTCATAATAGACGTTTCCATCGATGTCGCGGATCAGGATAGCTGTGACGATATCGTTGCGGACGAATCCGTCCCCAATCCGCCGGATCTGTTCGTCATCCAGATCCCAGATCGGCACCGCCAGCGTTTCAGACAGGTTGACGGCATACTCGTCGGCTTTCAGCTGCAACTGCCGGTATAGATAGTCGGCCTGGCGGTGGTATATCAAAATCAGCAGGACCCCCTCCACCATCAACACCAGCATCACCAGGCTGATGGCCAGATCGATGGAGATGGAACGCCGTCTCTTTGATCCGAAACCACGCCGGTTGGCGTCCGGTGAACTGGGCTTGGCCACGCTTCTTCCCTCTGGATTCACGTGCACGGCTTCCTTTTAAATCGTCTGTTATTCCGGAACATAGCTGTATTCACGACAGATCCGCTGGTAGCTGCCGTCCGATTTCATTTCATCCAACACCGCCTGCCACAGCCGGATGACATGGGGTGAGGTTCCTTTTGCGAAAGCAATGTAATTGCCCACGGTATGGAATCTGTAGGCCAGGGCCAACTGGTCAGGTGACGCGCCGGCTTGCCTGGCCTGGTAGGGCATATTGAAATCCGAACTGACCCACAAATCGATATCTCCCCGCTGCAGGTGGGTCAGATTGGTGATGTTCTTATTGGTGGAAACCAGGTTTTCAAACCCCAATGCCTGCAGGTATTGCATTTTGGCATCTTGGCGGTAGGTGCCGATGCGTTTGACCTGTCTGGCCGCTTCGATATCCGCAATGCGGATCGGGCTCGCATGCCAGCGGTAGAACCCCCAGTGTTGCCGGTAAAGCGGTCCCACCCATGAAAACATGGCTTCACGCTGGGGGAGTCGGGTGGTGGAGAAAAGGGCCGTATCGGCTTCGGATTGGACCAATTGGTACCCCCTGGCCCACGGTACCAGCGCGATGGTATCCGGCTGGCCGATCCGCCGCAGGATCTCCCGGACGATGTCGACCGACAGCCCTTTGATCCGGCCATTTTCGTCATAGGCGGAGGGCGGTGAATCCTCCGTGTACAACCTTAATAAAAATGGCGTATCGGTTGGGGTCTGGCGTTCGGACACCCGGACCGCATCAGGCGGCAGCCATTTGCGCGTCAACCACCAAAAGGTTCCGTCCGCTTTCATTTCATCCAGGGTCACCTGCCACTGATAGACGATGGCGGGTGAGGTTGGTTTGGAAATGGCAATGTAGGATAGCTGATGTTGGAGCGTCAACACCGCTTTAATTTCCTGTGGATCGATCCCGGCCTCAAGAGCCACCTGTTGGACGCCGACATTGTCGAAAATCCACAGATCCACCCGGCCGGACATCAGTTTGCGAATGTCGCTGTGCGGGCTGTTGGAACTGTCTAAATTGGTGAAACCGAGAGATTTCAGTAACTGCTCTCTGACATCGTCCCGGTAGGTGGCAATGGCCCTCACCTGCATAGCCGCTTCAATGGAATCGATCTGTCGCGGGTCGCTTTTTCTGGCATACAATTCGATCCGCGCAGAATGGAGCGGACCGACCCAATGGAACAGCGATTCACGCGCCTCGGTCCTGGCGGTGGTAAAAAGGACGGTATTGGGCTCGGTAAGCAACCGCTTGTATCCCCGGGCCCATGGCATGACTTGAATGTCGTCGGCAATACCCAAGCGTCGGGTAATTTCCCGCACCACATCCGTCATAGCCCCGGTCAGTTTACCTTTTTCGGTATAGTTTAATGGGGGGAATTCCTCAGTGATGAGCGTCAATTCAGCCGCTGCTGGACAGGTCACGGTAAGATGGAGGAAAGCAACCAAAAAAAAGATTGGGCGGGTGTTTTTCAAAAGCCGCTCCTTGACCACGTCGATCAACATTCCCGATTAATCCACGGTGACATGATCCGAAAGATCCGACAAGTTTATCTCCTGTTCGCCTGATTGTTCAATTTTCAAAGCCCGGTTGCGGAAATCGCCGTCGTCAATTTTGGCCTTCACCCATTCATGCCAGGCATCCCTCCGGGAAGCGACAATGGCATTGAAATCCTTGGATGCATCGAACCGGGTCAAGGCGTCATCCAAGATCCAGACACAGTAGTTGCATTTTTTCTGACCACTGTCGAGGACCTTGAAAAAATAACGAAAGGTCTTGCTACCGGGTTTCAAGCCTTCTTGAATCTCGAATTTTTTGTAGTTCCAAGCGTTTTGCATATTCTCCCCACTTAGCGATTGTTTAAAAGGCAAAACATAAGCCTGCCGTTTGGATTTACAACCATGGAAGGGCTGATTGAAGATTCGCCATGACAAACCACGGGAAATGCGCTCACTTTCGCGGCTCAATATGCGGCATTGACCGAAAAAATACAAGGCGCCTCGATGTCGATACGCTTGTCGCCCTATGATTAATGCTTACCATCCCCACAAAGGAGATCGGTAGACAGGCTAGAGCAAAAATTACAAACCAAATCGAAATAAGGATTTGCAGATAATGAACGACGACAAAAGATATATTGAGGTGCCGGTATTGACGGTCAGTGAAGCGGCCCGATTTATCGGCGTAGGCAAAAAAGTGATCTATCAACTGATCGAGTTTGACGAGATTCGCGCCATGCGCGAGCATGGCAAAGTGATGATCGACAGGAGCAGCCTGGTAGCCTTTCATAACAGCGGAAAACGGCCCTGAGCGGGTTTTAGGAGGATATTGAAAAATACCGTAATAAACCGAGAGATCGAACAGTTGCACCGGTTTCCATGGCGTGGTAGGAATAAACCTATCGATTCGTGGCGTTGCACTCCAACCGGGCAATGCCTGAAACGCTAGAAATAAAATCGGGCACGCGCGGTTTTAATTCAATGACACGCGGCACCACATGCATGGAAGTTGACAAGGAGACTGCTATGAAAGAAATTTGTCCGAAGCTGATACTCGTCTTGGTTCTGGCGGTCGTTTTCAGTGCTCCGTCCTGTTGGGCCAAAGATAACGGCTACTGCTACATCGTTGGCTACTCCATGCAAGCGAAAACCGCCTATATCACCCCGGTGTTTGTAGCAACGGTATCCGGTGCGACATACAGCGAAGAGGAGTTTGTCGCTGACGTTGTCTTGATCCGCAAGATGGAGAACCAGTTTCAAAACTACCTGGCTGGACAGGGCATCAACACCGCTGATTTTGTGGTCAGCGCCCGGGTGGCCTATCGGTCTCAGGCTATCGCCGGCATCCGCCTGGCCGATGAAAAAAAAGATTTCACCGGCAGGGGGTATAGCATAAAAGACGCCGACAAATTTATCTTTAAGGATTAAGCCCAACCGTCTCATGGATCGCCCGCAAGCCTACGTTTCGACGGGCAGGTACAGTCTTGATTACTGCAGATTACACCATATTGATCGTCATGGGCGTTGCTATGGTGATTGCCGCCGGCTCGTTTTCAATCATCGCCCGATACCTGTTCGACCGCGGTCTGGCAGACCGCAGCACACTGAAGCCAAACATCATTGATCTTTACCAAACCTATATCGCACACACAAGGAAACAGACCGGACGGATCGGTGTCGCATTCTGGATACACAGTGTGTCCGCAGGCATATTCATCTCCACCGGGGTATGCTACACGATCGGCCGGTTCATTCTGCCCCGCATTATTTAGCCGTAAACCCGTTTACGCTGTGCTTCATAAAAAACCAATGGAGATCAGTATGCCCACGCCCGTCACACCGATGGAATATCAGCTCACCATCGAACCGGATCTTGAACGTTTTACCTTTGCCGGCCGGATGACCCTTTCCGCCAACGCTGACGAACCCACCGACACCCTCGTTCTCCATTGTGCGGAACTGGCCATCTGGCATTGCCGCCTTCAACCGGATGGGTCCGATGAAAAGCCCATCGAAGCTCCGTTTACGCTGGATCCAGCCAAGACCAGCCTGGCCATCCATCTTCCCGACGCCCTTTCCGGTCCGTTTCGGTTGACCATCGACTACACCGGTAAAATCAACGACCGCATGGCCGGTTTCTACCGCAGCCGGATCAAAACGGACAACTACCCGAAATATATTGCCGTGACCCAGTTTCAGGAAAGCGATGCCCGACGCGCCTTTCCCTGCCTGGACCATCCTGCCCAGAAGGCGGTTTTTACCGTTGAGATGGTCATCGACAAACACCTGACCGCCATTTCCAACACCGACGTCCATACGATCACAGAGCTGGAGGGCGGCAGGCAGCGGGTCGCTTTCCACCCGACGCCCAAAATGTCCACTTACCTGTTATTTTTCGGCGTGGGTCCCTTTGAAATCCATGAAGATACCGACGACCGACGGGTGCGTGCCGTCTGCCTGCCGGGAATGGGGGCCCAGACCGCCTTCGGGCGGGAGTTTGGCCGCAAGGCCCTAGCTTACGGTGAGGATTACTATGCCATCGACTATCCGTTGAGCAAACTGGACCTGATTGCCGTGCCGGATTTCGCCTTCGGGGCCATGGAAAACTGGGGGGCGATCACCTTCCGCGAGAACCTGCTGTTAAACATACCCGGCGTGACATCGCGGGAGGCGCTGGCACGCATCTGTGAAGTCATTGCCCACGAAATCGCCCATCAATGGTTCGGCAATCTGGTAACGCCCGAGGATTGGAAATACCTCTGGCTCAACGAAAGTTTTGCCACTTACTTTGGTTACGGCATGGTGGACCACCACTTTCCCGAATGGGCGATCTGGGATCAATTTGTCAGGAGCCAAACCGAGGCGGCAATGGCCCGTGACGCGCTGAACGAAACCTTTGCCATTGAAATGCCGGGCGGCGCCCAGGTGGCCATCACCACCAGTACGGCGCCCATCATCTACAGCAAAGGGGGCAGTATATTGCGACAGCTGGAGGCCTGGATCGGGCCCGATCATTTTAAAGCCGGCCTCCGGCGCTATCTAACGGACTTCGCCTATGGCAGCGCCGCCAGCCACCATTTGTGGGAATCGCTGTCGGCCGCATCCGGCATGCCGGTGGCTGAACTCATGCGCAACTGGGTTACCCAGCCAGGCTTTCCCGTGATCACCGCCCAACGCAACAGCAACTCGCTCAGCTTGCGCCAGCGGCGTTTTACCTACCTGCCCAACGATGCGGCGCAGACATGGATGGTGCCGGTATCGATAACCGCGTACAGCGCCAAGGGCGGGGCGGACACCCAAACGATCCTGCTCAAAAAAAAACAAACTGACGTCACCCTGCCGCCAGACACCACCGCTTACCTCGTCAACCCCGGTCAGACCGGATTTTACCTCGCCTGCTACGACGATGCAGAAAATCTGACCCGGTTGGGTGCCATGGTCGCCGATCAACAATTGACGCCCATGGACCGCTGGGGACTGCAGAACAATCTGTTTGCGCTGGTTAAAGCCGGGCTCGTCACCATGGCGACATTTCTGGACATGGCCGACAACTTTCGCGGTGAGAAGGCCTACCTTCCCCTTTCCAGCCTGGACAGCCATCTGTTCGAAGCCGTGCTGACGCTCCGGGGCGAGATCCGGACCCGGACGACCCAAACGGCAGTGACCTTGATGAACGAGGCCATAGACGCCATCGGCGGCCTACCCAGTCCGGATGAGTCGCAGAGCACGGCCATGTTGCGCGACCAGCTCTTTGTCCATGGCGCCTTGATCGGCAACACACAGGCCCTCAATTTCCTGACCGATCAGTTTCACGCCTTTTTAAGCGGCTCCACCATCGCTCCCGACATTTTCAGGGGGGTGATGACCGCCGGAGCCGTAACGGGTGGGCGGGCGGCCTTAAAAGCCATGATGCGCCGTTTCGAAGGGAGCGGAGTCGAGCATGAACGCATGACCCTTGCCAGTGCCCTGGGCTGTTTCGACCCATGGCCCTTGCTGGAGGAGGCACTGGACTACGCCTTGGAAAAATTACCCGATCGAATTCGCTTCATACCACTGGTGGCGGCCGCCGGCAATCCGGCAGCAATGGATCACCTGTGGCCCTGGTTTGTCGACAATTTGCCGCGCATTGAACGGATGCACCCCCTTTTATTCGAACGGGTGGTGGCCGCCTTCGTACCCGGTCCCGGCCTGCAGGATCCGGATCGCACGCGCACGTTCTGCGATAGGTTAGCGCACGAACAACCCCGCTTGAAAGATGTAATCGCGCTCTCTTTGGAGCGGTTGGACGTCAATGCCGGTTTTCGCCAACGCGAAAAATAGATAGGCTACATGGCCTTGTGCCGCTCAATGGCCCTGACGACATACGGATAGACGGTCTCCACGATGCGGGTATAGCCGTCAGCCCTGGGATGCAGCCTGTCCGGCTGGTTGAGGTGGGGCTCGCCGGCTACGCCGTCGAGGAAAAAGGGAATAAAAATGACCCCGTGTTTCTGTGCAATTTGCGGGTAGATCTTGGAAAAGGCCCGGGTGTAGTCCGGACCCAGGTTGGGCAGCATGAGCATGCCGGCCAGGATCACCTGGATGTCCTGCGCCGTTAATGTGCTGACCAGCCGGTCCAGGTTGGTCTCTAACAGATCGGGATCCAGACCCCGCAAGCCGTCATTGGCGCCGGTTTCCAGGATAACGATGTCCGGACGCAGGCTGGATATCACCCACTCGATGCGCGAAAGGGCGCCGCTGCTGGTCTCGCCGCTTACACCGGCATTGATCACTTGATAGTTGTCTCCTTCGGCCTGCAGCCGGCGAGCCAGCTGGGCAGGATAGGCCTGCTCTTCGCCAACGCCCAGCCCGGCGGTTAGGCTGTCGCCCACAGCTACGATAGTGCCCGCATAGGCCGGGGCCGG
>NZ_JBFELV010000043.1:0-20155 GCF_041551955.1 Desulfosarcina sp. | reverse complement strand
CTTCGATCGATAAGGTATTTATTTAAGCTGTTTAAATAAATCTTTTCAATCTTTTTGAAGTCTTTGTTAAGCAGCTTATAGTCATGTCTGGTCTTTAACAGGTTGTGCAGCGCCCGTTCAACCGCCTTCGATTGGCTTGCCATGGCCTTCAAAACACAATATTTTATTGCGGTAATCTCAAAATAATCATATATCATTACTACAACAAGTACCAATACTAATACAGCACCGATGGTGATGTTCATCATATCTACCTAATATTTTGATTAATTTGGTTTTTCCGTCGTCGTGCCGCGTCTTGTGGTGGTTGATTGCCAATAAATCAAGCAGCTTCGCAGTTATGTTGTCGGAAGATTTCTGAAAAACTTGATGGCAATATTCGAATAGAGCGATACTTGAACCGGATGTTGAAGGCCAGGCATGCAATCTGATTCTATTCCAGCCCAAAAAGATTTAAGCCGATTTCTTCAGAAACAACCCAGCATCTTCTTGGCTAAACTATTACCTTTCTCATTGTACCGGCAATACCTGTCGATGGCTGGATTTTATTACTATGGCATGAACGGTGGTGAGAGAAGAAATGTATCCAAGGCATTAAAGTATGTATTGGGTGAAAAAACCGGCAAAATCAAATTTCAATCGATTTTAATCAGAACTTACTTTGGAATCTTCGAGCACTATTTCGAGAAGATGATCAATGCACACAAATCCCTTCCCGAAATGATGAACTATCTAAAAAACAGGATTGCTTTTTCAGGTAAGGATCTGGTGGAGCAAATTACCTCCCAGAACAAGGGCTGCATCTTTGTCACGGGACATTTTGGAGCCGTAGAATATATTCCCCTCTACCTCGCCGCCCATGGTTACCGGGCGTCGATGATCCTGCGGTATAAAACCAAAGCACTGAGAGAGGCGCTGGTTGACAAGTCAGACTCAGTGGATCTGGAATTGATAGACGCAGATAATCACAACGTGTTTTTCAAAGCCTTGGGTGCGCTTAAAAAGGGACGAATATTGATCACGATGTGCGATGAAATCCGCAGTTGGCAGCCATGCAGCAAAGAGCATACCCGGCTGTTTGGACGTCAAATTCCAAAAGATCGGACGTTGGACTTGCTTTATAAGCGGTCCAGGGCACCGATGTGTTTCGGTGTCGTCCAACGAAAAAAATCCGGATACGAATTAGCTGTTCATCCGGTGGCCGACGGAGAGGAGGCGTGTTCGGCTTGTGAAGCGTCGTGGACCCTGTTGGAGCGATACGTATACCGAAATCCTGATCAGTGGTATCAGTGGTCAAGCTTTTACCCGGACTTTATCAGATATATGTCAAGCCGGGAAGATTATGATTATTGAACGTATCCACATCAACAATCTTAAAATCCCATTTTCCAGAACCATCCAACATCGTTTATCAACCAGAAGCGTGACCGAGAGTATCGTCGTCGTCCTTGAAGACCGTCATCACCATCAAGGGGTGGGCGAGGGAACGCCAAGGGATTATGTCACGGGCGAGACATTGGAAAATAGCCTGATGGCTGCCAGGCTGATCTCCAAAGCGATTCTCGGCCAGCCATTCGACACCGTCAGCCAGCTGTATGCATTGATAGAAAACCGGGTTGACGCTAATATCGCCGATGGGCACCCAGCTGCTTTATGTGCGATTGAAACGGCTGTGCTTGACCTGTGGGCAAAAATTGAAAAACAACCCGTTTACCGGCTCTTCGGTCAATTTTCCAACAACCGCATGTTATCCTATTCCGGCGTCATCCCATCTACTGACAAGGAGCAGGCGTTTCTGCAATATATAGAGATGGTTCGACGTCTAAAATTGACATCTTTAAAAATAAAAGTTGTCGATCTGGAAAGCGGACTGGCGCAGTTAGCCATCATACGTGAACAATTAGGCAGCGCGCTTGATGTCCGGGTCGATGCCAATGCCGCCTTTACTGCCGATACGGCCATCCAATTTATCCACCGTGCCGAGCCCATGCACCTCTCTGCGGTCGAACAGCCGGTTCCCAAAGACGATCTTGCCGGATTAAAGAAAGTGTCCGACCACAGCGACATCCCGATCATCGCCGATGAATCCATGTATACGTCCAAAGGACCCTTTTATCTGATCGACAATGATATCTGCCATGGCCTCAACATTCGATTGTCCAGCTGTGGGGGGTTTCGCAACGCGTATCACATTTACCAACGGGCGCGGTCGAAGCAGATGACCATCGTCGTGGGAGCCCATGTGGGGGAGACGGCCATCTTGTCTTTTGCCGGCCGACATTTGGCCATGATTTGCGAAGACGCCAGGTACCTGGAAGGTTCTTTCTCGACGTATGTGATTCAGGAGGACCTGGTGGCGGAAGATATATCGTTTGGGGAAGGAGGCGTGGTGCCTCTACTCAATCGTCCCGGGTTAGGTATCGAGATCAACCCTTCGGCGATCGCCAAATGGTCTGAACGATTCGCTTGCCTCCTACGGTAGGCCGTAGACACGACCGATCATGCGTAACGCAGATATCGGGTTGTAAAGAAGCGTGCCCCACAATAGAAGGCCCGTTTTTTTGTGGAAGCCGCGCCTACGTCATCCCGCTTCCTGACGGATATATGGCTAAACCGAGCCGGGAATCGCTTTTTTCGAATCCGTCAGCGTTGTTCCTTGGCGTGGGCCGTGCAGCTGCCATTGGCCGAATCACGGATGTCGTTCTGATGCTTGGCGATGGAGATGATCGTGGACAGGCCGGCTTTCAACTGGCCGGTGGCGTCTTGACGCTGTAATTTTTCCGCTTCTTCGCAAATCGCACGAAACGCCTTGGTTATTTTTTCGGTACTCAGCATGGGAAATGCTCCTTTAGCTTCGGTAGGCTGTTGATCACAACTTCTTGTAAACGCCCCGTTCTCCGGTCGTGATTCGACCCAGCTTCTTCAGTCGGAAGGTGATGTTGTGAATTTTGCGTTGATCGAATTTCGTTGCTTTCATCAAACCGGCGGTATCAATGCCCTGCGGTGATTTCTGGATGATGTCATAGACAATTTGGCTGGCGGGAATCCGTTTGAGCTTTTCGACCACGCCATCCTTAACGACCACTTTCTTCCGGGTCGGGGCTCTCTTGGTTCTTGTGGCTTGTGGTGAATCCGGCTGGACCCATTTATCAACTGCAGTTGCCACGCTTTTAAGGCTGTCGGCGATCTGCTGAATGTTTTTGACAACCGATTGAAGTTCCTTTTGAATGTCCTGCAGGATCTGTGTGTTTTTCATCTTCGGATCGACCTTCCCTATATCAAGTTCTGTGAGTTTCCTGTTGGCAGGGGTCTTTTTGATGTGATGTTCGAGTTTGAGGGCCTCGCTTTTGGTCATGTTAAAGCGGGTTCCCAACAATATGACGGGTGTTCGGGATCTGGTGTATTTCGCCCCTTTGCCAAGATTATGGGCGACCAGGCGTTTTTCCAAATCCTTGGTGATTCCGCAGTACAAGGTTCGATCGGTGCAGCGGAGTAGATAAACAACCCAGTTTTTGTCAGGCGTCAACGATCCACGCGTTCTTTTAATTCCTTGCCCGCTTTGAAAAAGGGCAGCTTTTTCGGTGCGATCTTTACCTTCTCACCGGTCTTGGGGTTGCGGCCCGTGTAGGATTTGTATTCTTTGACAAAAAAGGAGCACAATCCCCGGATCTCGACCCTGTCCCCCCTGGCCAGCGCGTCGGCCATTTCGTTAAAAAAAATGCTGACGACCTTTTCAGCCTCAGGTTTGGAGAGGCCGTTGGAGTCTTTCAGCGCCTGGACCAATTCGAGCTTGTTCATACGTTCAACTCTCCTCAAACGGTGTCTGACCCAACCCCAGCGATTTTCGACCCGTTTTGCACCCGTATGCTCATAGGTCAATCAAGGGCAAGTGCCGATCCCCGACGTCACCGTGGGGGGCCTGCGACCGTTGCAGGCCAATGAAAACGGACAAATCGGTAAAACGGCTCCCAAAAATCGCTCAACTTAGGTCTGATTTAAAATAGAAAACGCTAAAAATACTGTGAAATAATACTTACGAAGAAGAAATATGTCAATAAATTGATTGTTTATCATCGAATTTAGGCGTAACTGAAAGATCGTTTGACCGATATGCGTATTCTTTTTCGCCTCGGGGCAGGCTCGGCCCCAGCCACCCTTGCGCTGCTGGCTCAGAATCCCTTCAGAATAGCCGCGGGAAGGGTCACCCCATAGCAGTGCCAAGGAACTGAGCCAAGGGTGAGCCAATATGCTGAAACACCCTTTTGGACTAAAAAAAGCATGGGCCGCCCGGCGACCCGTCCGGGGCGAGGGTCGGCGGGCGTCTTGCCGATACGGGTCAGGATCGCACAGGGCGTGGACCAGCCAATGTTCACCGGTCAGTTCAATGCGCTTGGCTGTGGATGCAGCCCCTTCGGGTTTACATGTTCGCATCGCTGCCGGTGGCCGCTGAAGGCCTCGTCGACACCTCGAACACCTGCATGGGCGACTGTCTGCCGCGCAAGGTGTGCGAACCGCGATCACGGATGCTATAGCTCGATTTACCCTCGAGGCGGCGAATGGCATCGTTCGAAGCCAGGAATGAACAGCCCATGTCCCGCGTGGCCTGCTCGAGGCGAGCGCAGACATTCATCACGTCGCCATGGAAGACGATGCTTCGCCGATGGACACCGACTTCACCGGCAACCACCGGCCCGGCATGCAGCGCGCCGCGCACAGCCGGGGCCACGCCGAAACGCTCTTCAAACGCTTTTGCGGCATCTGCCAGCGCCGAGCGGATCGCAAAAAAGCAAGCCAGCGGCCGCGCCTCCTGACGCCCGGCAGCATCCAGCCAGGTGATTACTATCTGATCGCCGACATACTGGTAAATCTCGCCATCGTGGTCGGCCACGGGGTCGGCGAAAAGGGTGAAGACGCGGTTGAGAAATCGGTGGATGCCCAGCGGCCCGATAGTTTCGGCAATTGGTGTTGATCCGACAAGGTCGACAAACAGGAAAAAGCGATCCTCCATGCGCGGCCGATGGTAGCGACCCGCAACCAGGTTCTTCAGCGTTCCGGAGCCGATCAGGCGGCTGATCTGCAGGATGAAAATGATGATGAACGTAAAGCCGAAAGAGAAGGCCAGGGAGATGGGCGTGAATGCCCGGGTGGTCATCGGGTCGTCTACCTTGCCGCTGACCACCAGCTCACCGAGGTTGCTCAGCTCCACTGCCGTGATGACCGCACCGTAAAGAACGCCCTTGATCAGGACGGTAACCACCAGCGGCGCCTGCTCGATGCGTTGGCCCGGCCTTGTGCGTAAGACGAATATTTCTACCAGACCGATACACCCGGAGATGACCAGGCCGTGGACGGCGCCGATTAACCCGCCTTCCAGGGCCTGTCCCCAGCCGGCAAAACCGATCAGGCTGCCATAGGCGATACCGATCGAAATGCCGACCCCGACGACCCAGGCAAACAACCGGCAGCGGCGCCAGGTCCCTTTTTGCAGATGGCTCAACATCGGCATTCAACCTTCGTCGTTGGTCGTGGTGGATTAGGCAGCCAGCGCTTCGTGGATGCGATCCAGTATGGCCTGCTCCTGGGGCGCGAGCTCACGTCCGATGGTTTCAACGGCCTGCCGGATCATGGCCATGGCATCCTCGCGGTCCTGCCGTTCCGGAAGCAGGTGGGGTAGGGTGGCGATGGCCTGATCCGCGTCGGTCTGCACGATGCGGGACTGCTCGCGAACGATCTGCCGCACATCCTCGAGATCCAGATCCTTCATCCGCCGGCTGTTGGCAAACAGCCGGCCGATGGTCTGGTAGCCTTTGCGCTGAACCACCTGATCGGCGAAGCCGATGGCCAAAAAGATGCGCACCATGGCATCCCCAAACCCACCGGTGGCCATATGTTTACGCCAGCGTAAGGCATCGCGTCGGTGCACCGCCGCGAGGTCTTGATCGTCATCAGGGGCGATGGGCCCGGCAAATTCCGAGACCATCTGCATCCACGGGTTTTCGTACATGGCCTTGAACATCGATTCACTGGCCGCGTCGCGAACATCCCGATACAGGTTCATTCCATCGACAATCGATTTGGACCAGATGGCTTCCCAGGCGCTGAACAGGTTGTCTTCGGCAGCCGGCCGGCGGTTGCCTTTTTCTTTGACTTGGGCGGCCCAGGCCCCGACTGGTGCCATCCATGGATTGAGGTCGGAGAAGAGATAGCGCTGAACCCGCAGCGGATGCAGCTGTCGCAAGGCTTCTGCGTTGGCATCGGTGTTGGCCAGGCGGATCCAGGGCGCTGCAAAGGCCCGGTAAAGGATATCGGTGATTTCGGAGAGCTTGCGCACGGCCAGGAAGGCCTTTTCGTCTTCGAGTCCGTCGTCGAAGGCCAGGATATCGTCGGTATGCTTCTCAGAATAGGTGATGCCATATTCGCCGGGTTCGTCCGGATCCGCCTCGATCTGCATCTGGTAGAGGCCGGGAGGCAGATAGTCCAGCATGTCGAAACTGGCGATAATTTCCTTGTGTTCCTTGCGGGCGATTTTGGCGGAGACGAAGATCCCCAGGTGGCCGACGTTGGAATGGCTAATGTACACGATCACCTGGCCGCGGCGTTTGATTTCCTCTATGGTGCCGTAGGCTTTGACGATCCAGTTGAAGGCTTGCTGGGGCGGGGTGATGTTGTCTCCGAAAGAGGCGAAGACCACCACCGGGTTGTGGTTGTTTTTCAAATCCACCCGCCGGCCCGCGTCGAGTTCGAATTCGCCCCGCTCGAGTTTGTTGCCCACGAAAAGCCCGTCGACGATCTGGTGAATTTCTTTGTCGGTCATCAGGAAAAAGCCGCCCCACCAACGCTCGAAATCGAGAAAGCGTTTTTCCTCGGTGTCCACGTGGGCGTAAAGGTTGTAGAGTTTGGACCACAGGGTATTGGCCGGATTGAGGTGTTCGAAATTGGCGACCAGGTTGGCCCCGTCAAAATAGCCGTTGCCCAGGTCGCTCAACAGGGAATTGATCCACACCCCGCCTAAAAGCCCGCCGCTGTAACGCATGGGGTGGGTTCCTTCCACCCCACCCCAGTAAGAGAGCGGGGATCCGTTGAACACCATTGGCCCCACCAGGTCCGGTCGTTCCGCACCGACCAAGGCCGCCGCCCATCCGCCCTGGCAGTTTCCGATGATCGCCGGACGGGGGGCCTCGGGGTGTAATTCGCGGACCTTCTCGATGAATCGGATCTGGGCGTTGCGCACATCGGCCAATGTCTGGCCGCGCTCGGGCCGGGTAAAAAATATCAGAAAGTAGACCGGGTGCCCGGCGTCCAGGGCCATGCCGATCTGCGAATCGGTTTTTGAGCCGCCGATGCCGGGGCCGTGTCCGGCCCGCGGATCGAAAATGACGATGGGGCGGCTGGTGGCTTTTGGCGCCTTGGCGGCCACACACGACCGATGGCGACGCTCGGATGGGTTGCCGGAATCCGGCGGTTGTGAATCGCCCGTCCCGCCTGACGCTTCCACCCGGCGGTCGAGGATGCGCACCAAGGCATAGTTTGCCGGCCGATCCAAACGGCGGCCATCCAGGACCGTCTCGTAATCGAACACCAGCACCGGCGGCTGGTCTTTGGCCAGGTGATCCAGGTAGATGTTGCCGCGCTTGCGCAGGATATCCGTCAAGAGCACGGAACGTTGGACGGCGTCGCTCCAATATTCGCTGTAATCCGTCATCAATCGGTGAGTCGTTGCGGTAAACATGCGGGTTGTTTTCTCCTGTATGAGCATTCAAAGGTCCTTAAACACGTTTAAGGATAGAACTATCGGCATGATTTTTCTACAATCAAGGGAATGCACCGATGCACTCCCACGAGATCCTCATGCCTGCCGTTGGTAGCGTTCACAACAGACCTCGCCGGTTGAGAATTGACAAGCGGCGCAGGCGGGGGAGTCCGCTTCGGGCTGGGACCGCCGGGTATCAACCAGGTAGGGGGTCAGCAGCCCTGAAGCCCGGGACAGCTTTTCGAGATCGACACCTGTGCTTACCCCTTTTTCTTCCAAAGCGGTCACCACGGACTCGGTGGCCACATTACCCGAGGCCCCTGGCGCATAGGGGCACCCCCCCAATCCGCCAGCACTGGCATCGAAGGTGCTTATGCCGTAGGACCAAGCTGCCAGCACATTGGCAGCGCCTTGGCCATAGGTGTCGTGGAAATGCATGGCGATTCTCTCGACCGGCAAGCGGGGGAGCAGAAGATCGAGCAGCTGCCTGACCTCGTCCGGGGTGGCCTTGCCGATGGTATCGGAAATGGATACTTCACCGACGCCCATGTCCAGCAGCTTGTCGACCACCCCGATCACGGCGTGAGGTGAGATGCGCCCTTCGAAGGCACACCAAAAGGCAGTGGAGACGTACCCCCGCACGGGCAACTGTTCGCGTTGGGCGCCGGCCACCACCGGTGCAAAGCGTCGCAGTGAGCCGTCAGATGAGGTGTTGATGTTCTTTTGGTTGAAGGTTTCGCTCACGGCCGTGAAGACGGACACTTTATCGACCCGGGCGTCGAGCGCCCGTGCAAGGCCCCTTTCGTTGGGGACCAATGCCGAATAGACCACCGCTTTCCTGCGGGAGATGCCGTCGAAGACCGCCGCCGCATCGTCGAGCTGGGGCACCCAGCGGGGTGAGACGAAGGCACTCACCTCGATCTCAGCCACACCGGTCTCGGAAAGGGCATCGATAAACGCGATTTTCACCCCGGTGGGAATCTGGGCGGTTTCGTTCTGCAGCCCGTCCCTGGGGCCGACTTCTACGATTTTCATGGCTGCGCTCTCCCTGCTCACGCTAAAGCGGCGTATGGCTATCCACTTGTCGAGGCCCGCCGGGTAAAATCGTGACCTTGAGCAGTTGGTCTGACGAAAACTCGACAACTGCTAACAATACGGTATATAGAAATGAATGTCTACTTGAACCGCGATAGCGACCGCATTCCCCGCTGCTTATGGCGGGGTTAGTGGGCGAACTGGAAATCGATTTTTTATCCATACGGTGAACCCTTTCCGCGGCGAGCCGCGGAAAGGGTTCAATCAGGGAACCTATCCCAACCATGACGGTTCCGTAGAAAATCCGATTTTTTCGCTATCCCATCTTTCTTTATACAGCCAGAACCGCCTGGTTTTCTTGCAGTCACGACGGTCCCGGAGGTGGCAGAATGACCGGCCAGACGAAGATGAAAATAACTGACTTTCAGGATCTCCTCCGGCGGCTGGACAATCAATCCTATGGATCATACCGGCGTTTGAAAAATACCTGCATTGCCCTGGGTGACAACGTGTTATGTTTCCGACATATTCAGGGAAGCCCCGGTGCCTTGCCGGCGTCGGTGTGTGAAGTCAAGTTGCCGGCGTCGGCGTTTTCCTTGCCCGGGTGGGCCCTGTCAAATGAAGCAAGATCCAGGGCCGCCGCCGATTTTGTGTGGCGATCCTTTGCCGGCGGCGTAAAGGCGTCTGCGCGGCAGAACAGAGGCGTTGACGGCAGTGGATCCTACCAGTGTCCGGAAATGCCCCAGCAAATCCTGGTGAGGAATGCAGTCAGGTTTTTTTCCAATGGAACGTCTATTTTGTTCCGTGTCAGCCTTCCCGGCAGCCGATCAAAGAAAGTGCTCGCCGGTGAAGCCGAGGCGATGTTCTGCGGGGAACTGGGTGATATCTTACAGCGGGTAAAAGATGATATTGGCGATTGTCAGCGGCTTAGGGCGCAGTGCGAACTCGTCGAAGACATGCTGCATGTGCAGGAGCGGCTGGGAGAACATGGCCTGGTTGCCTTTGTTGCAGACGGGTCGATGTTGCCGAGGGCGTCAGGGGTGTCGGACAAACCGGCCCGCCGGGGTGTCATGCCATTCAGGGCGCCGGAGGCCGCAGCCGTCGTTCTCGATTTTCCCAACGCCGGCAAATTAAGAGGCCTTGGCATCCGCAAAGGCGTTACCGTGGTGATTGGAGGCGGGTTCCATGGCAAATCGACCCTCCTGAATGCCGTGGGCAGAGGGATTTATCCCCATATTGCCGGTGACGGCAGGGAGCGGGTGGTTGCCAGCAAACAGGCGATGATGGTCTGCGCAGAAGACGGGCGGTCCGTTCAAGGGATCGATATTTCATCATTTGTCAGCACGCTGCCGGAAAAGGCGGATCCCCGGGCGTTTTTCACCAAAAATGCCAGCGGCAGCACGTCCGAGGCGGCTGCGATCGTCGAGAGCGTGCTGGCCGGTGCCGACCTTCTGCTCATCGATGAAGACTCCTCGGCCACCAATTTCCTCATGCGCGACCGGCACATGCGAAAACTCATCCCGGAAGACCCGATCACGCCGTTTTTAGACAGGGTGCGCCAGCTTTACGACGCCCATCAGGTAAGCACTGTTATCATTGCGGGCGGGAGTTCGGATTACCTGGGGGTGGCGGACCATGTCATCGCCATGCGCGGTTATGTGCCGGTTGACATGACTGCCGAGGCCAGAGCCCTCGACCTTCCCCCAACCCATCCGACGGCAGGCCCGTTGACGCTCTCGGACAGGCGACAGCTGGTGCCGGGCAATTTTGACCCGCTTTATATCAATCAACGCATGAACAAGCAGGTGCCCGTCCGAGTCAAAGCGCTGCGGGGACAGGAACTCGAAATCATCGAATATGGCATGGATTTGATCGACGTGCGATCACTGAAAGGGATCGTCGATGGCGATCAGATGCTTACCATCGGCTATTGCCTGCTGCTGGCCAGACAATTGGCGCCGGCGGCAACGGGTCTCTCGCCCACCGATTTTTCCCGAAAGCTGATCGATATCGTTCGCGAAAAGGGTCTGGACGTATTGCAGCCTCCCGACGCTGCCCCCGTCTTTTTTGCCCGGACCCGCCTGCTTGAACTGGCCGGCGCAATCAATCGCCTGCGCAGCCTTGCGGTTCAAGTCGATGGACGATGACGCCGCCGATCGCTCATGGCAGGCAATGCCTATACTTGACATCCATCATGTGGGCCTTACTTGCTTATTAACCAATCAGGAGGTTGACCGATGCACTGGAAAGACCTGTTTTCACCCATCACGCACATGGACACCAAGCAGGTGGAATCGTTTATCGAATCCCAGCCTGAAGGCACCTACACGCTTTTAGATGTTCGGCAACCCGGGGAATACGAAAAGGCGCACATCCCCGGCAGCAAGTTGATCCCTTTGCCCCAGCTGTTGAACCGCGTTGGGGAACTGGATCCTGCAAAGCCTGTCATCGTCTATTGAGCCGTGGGCGCACGCAGCCGTGCCGCTGCGCAAATCCTGACCGGCCAGGGATTCAAGTCAGTCACCAATTTCAAAGGTGGAATCAAGGCCTGGAAAGGGCCCTCGGTGAGTGGTTCTGAAGTGATGGGCATGACTTCGCTCAACGGAAATGAGCGCCCCGCTGAGATTATTCGCCTGGCATACGCCATGGAAGAGGCTTTACGACAGTTCTATACATCCAGCGCGGCGGCGACAGACGATCCGGACGTATCCGCCTTGCTGAATCAATTGGCGGATATCGAGACAACCCATAAAGATCGCCTGTTCGAATTATTCCCATCGATCGAGGACGCGTTTGACGACTGCGCAAACGTTGGAGCCGGTCGTGTTTCCCATGTGATGGAAGGCGGCTATACGGTTGAAGACGTCAACGCCCAAAATCGTTCCGGGCTGCAAACGACGGAAGGGGTGCTCAGTCTGGCCATGATGGTGGAGGCCCAAGCCATGGACCTTTACCTGCGGTATGCCGATATGCGCGTCGATCTCGAGGCTAAAAAGATCCTCTGCCGAATCGCAGATGAAGAAAAAGCCCATCTGCTTTCTCTGGGTGCCCTGATGGAGCGGAAGACCTGATTATTTCAGGGCAACCCTTACGCTGCGACATCTAAAAAACCAAACCGATGAATAATCGCGTGAGACTGAACACCCTTCTAAAAGCGGTAAAGAACCAATTCGATGTCTACAACAGCTTGTTTTTAAATCTCCCTTTCCAGAAGGTCAGCAACACGGGAATGCTCATTCCACTGCTGCGGAATTTATGCAAACAGGGTCTTGACGCCGGAGGTGATCCGATCGAGATACTGGATACTTTCTTCAGCTGCCATGCCAATGTCAAAATGGTAAGACATTAAACCGCCGAACATGTGAAAAAGAAGCCAATCACGGTTGCTATATCGCATACAGGTAATCCAGTGCACCGTAGAGCAATTCGGTGACCTGCTGGTTGCCTTCCAGGGAGCCGGCCAGGCCATAAAGGGCCGTCGTTTCGGCTACGGTGCCCGCTTTGGAACGGGCGTAGACGACGGCTTCCTTCAGGTCGGCCACCATCCGGTCCGCTATACCGGGAACGGCCGTCTGGGGCATGGTTACACAAAAGTGGAGGGCCGGCGGAAGCTGCAGGCAGTTGTAGCGCCAGCCTTTGGTTTTCATGAAATCGTTGACATGGTAGATGTCTACTTCGTCGGAGCGGACGCTGATCACGAAGGTGGGATCGCCGATCAGGGTCAGTTCAGGGATCGTGTCGATGCCGGCCTTGAGGGCATCGGCGACGTCCATGATCCGGCGGGCGGCCTGCAGGTAGCCCTCTTCTCCCAGGTAAATCATGGACGCCCATGTGGCGGCCGTCAAGCCGCCGGAGCGGCTGCCGGCCGCCGTGGGCGAGGCGTAGAGTCCGCCGGGCCAGTCCGGGACGTTGAAATACTGGTAGCGACGCAGTTTGCTGTTGCTGTAAAGCACGACAGAGGTGCCCTTCAAGCCGTAGCCGTATTTGTGGGTGTCGGCGGACATAGAGGTAAGACCCGGCAGGCGGAAATCGAAGCGCGGCAGGTCGTAGCCGAGTTTTTCGATCCAGGGAAGGATGAATCCGCCCAGGCATCCGTCCACGTGAAAGCCGATCTGGTGTCGCAGGGCGATGGCGGACAGGTCTTCCAGCGGATCGATGAGACCGTAGGGATAGTTGCCTGCGCTGCCGACGATGGCGGCAGTATGGGGGGTTATTTTTTCCTCCACCAGCTTGGGGTTCACCCGGAAATCAGGCGCTGAAACAGGTACATGCACCATGCAGATGCCGAAATATTCGCCCGCTTTGTCGAAGGCCGGGTGGGCCGTCTGGGGGATGATGACCTCCGGCGTGGCAATGCCCTTTTCTTCGCGGGCCCAGTCCCGGTAGACCTTCATGGCCATGAGGATGCTCTCGGTGCCGCCGGAGGTCATGGTGCCGCAGACCGCGTTCTCCGGGTTGTGTTTTCGGGCGCTGTCGCCGTGCAGCATGTTGGCGGTCATGGCAATGATTTCGCTTTCCATCTTGAACATGCTCGGGCAGATGTCGAACTGAATGGTGTTGACGTGGGTGAACAGGGCGGACACCCGGTTGAGGAACTCGCGGTGGGCGTCGCCGGCGTGGTAAAAGGTCCCCGAAACCTGGCCGGTTTTCCAGCGGGCGTTTTCCTCTTCGGCCACGGTGGCCAGTTCGCTGAAAATCTCAGCCTTGTCCCGACCCCTGGCCGGTATGGCGGCGTGTGATTCAAAACGTCCTTTGTACGGCTTCAACGGGTCGACGGCCTGGTCTGACATGATATCCTCCTTTGGGTCTTCGGTGGACTAGTCTCTCGCGTGCGCATTCAAGGCGGCAAAGATCTCCTTGTTTCTAAAAAAAAGTCTGCGGTAGCCGGTATAGAGCCGGTCGTATGTTGCCCTGGTGGATGGGTCCGGCTCGAACACCTGCCGGATGGGAACCATGGCCGGCAGCTGATCCACGCTCAGGTGCCCCAGGGCCGTCAGGGCCAGCAGGGCGGTTCCCCGTGCGGTGGAGGTCAGCGGGTCGGCCACCTGGTGAATGGGGACCCCCAGGATGTCGGCGTGGATCTGGGCCCAGAGGTCGGAGAGCGCACCGCCGCCGGAGAAGATAAATCGGGTGAACGGGCGGCCCATCATTTTTTCCGCCGGCTCGCGGGTCCAGCGGCTGTTGAAGGCCAGGCCCTCCATAACGGCGCGGGCCAGGTGACGGCGGCGGGTGTCGATGGACAGGTTGACGAAACCGCCGCGAACGTGAGGGTTTTCACAAGGGACCCAGGAGCCGTTCAGCCAGGGGAGGAAGATGACGCCGCTACTGCCCGGCGGTGCGCTGGCGGCCACGGTGTTGAAGCGCTGGTAGGCATCTTCCGGTGTTGCGGGCATTTCAAAATCGTCCGTGTCGTACAGGATGTTCTTCAGGAAAAACTCCACGCATTTTCCACCGAGCCCCTGTTCGCCAAGCAGAATGTAGCGGTCCGGAAATGCGCAGGGCAGGGCTGTCATCATGCGGGCCAGGTCGGTTTTCTTAAATGGCATGTGGCAGCTCATGTACAAGGTGGTTCCGATGTAGATGATGGCCTCGAAATCGCGCACGGCACCGGATCCGATGATGGTGGCATGGAGGTCGCCGGTGCCGGCGACGACCTGGGTGGCGGGCGTCAGGCCCAGTTCGCCGGCGACTGCCGGATCGATCGATCCCACGATGCCGTTGTTGGCGATCAGGTCCGGAAACTTGTCACGGTCCAGTCCCGCCATGCGTAAAAGCGTGTCGCTGTAGCGACCTTCTCCGACACGATTGTCCGTGATGATGAACGGGGCCATGGTTTTCTGGGTGGCGACGATTCTTCCGGACAGGCGGGCCGTCAGGTAGTCCATCGGTTCGAGAAACTTGAAGGTTTGCCGGTAGATGTCCGGCCGCTCGTTTTTTATAAAGAGCACGTGCCCCATGGAATCCACGCCGGTGTGCGTGGGGGCCAGTCCGGTCAGGCGGATCCATCGCATCAGCTTCCACAGCTGGTACCCCTGGATACCGGGAAACCCGCCGGTGACCTGGCGGTTGTACTTGCCGCCCCGGGTGTCCAGCCAGTGAACCGCACCCATCAGTGGTTCGGCGCGCTCATTTACCGGCACGACGACAGACCACTGAGAGTCGCAGGCCACCGCCACGATTGCTTCCGCTGGAACCCCGGCCCGCGCAATCACGGCCGTCGCCGCCTTTTTGGCGTTTTGCCACCACTGTACCGGATCCTGCTCGGCGCCGCCCCCCGGGAAAAGGGTGGTCCCGGTAGGTTCATCCGCACTGGCCACGATGCGGCCGTCGCTGTCCACCAGGGCGGCTTTCAGGTCGCTGCTGCCCAGGTCGATGGACAGCACGTATCGTTGTGTCTGTGTGGTGTTCATGCGTCCTCAAGCGTCAGGCTGTTGGTTTTCGGGTCGTTCCCTGCATACCATAATTTAGTGAAGCAAAGAAGCGATTCGGTCAACCGCCATTGGAACCTTTCTCAAAAATTAGGATGCAAGGGTTCGAGGCAAGGCATGCAACGGCGAAATAGCGCCGCATAAAGGTTGGTTGTGGGCATGCTGAGCCGTTGCATAAGGCCGCCATGGTCACTTGCACGATTTTTCAGATAGGTGCTAACAAGTGCCGGCGGGGTGGCGGTTTTGTGAAGATGGAAAGCCGGTTGAGCCGGGCAACATCGACGCGGGTATTGGATAGGCCCATCCCGGAACGATCGGAAAGGATTCGACACCGTTGAAATCGTGTTTACCTTCCACCATCAAGGAGGTGTCAAATGGATTTTGGAATCGATGGTAAAGTAGCCCTGGTGACGGCTTCGACCCGGGGGTTGGGGCGGGGCTGTGCGGAACAACTGGCCGCCGAAGGGTGCCGGGTAGCGATCTGCTCCCGTGACCATGCCGCAGCCAGGCAGGCCGCCGACGAGATATCGAATAAAACTGGAACGAACGTGTTGGGGGTGGCTGCCGATTTGGTCAAGGTTGAAGACATCGGCCGCCTGCTTGAAGCGGTTCGAGGGTCTCTGGGTGAACCGGAAATCCTGGTGACCAATGCCGGCGGTCCACCACCGGGAACCTACGCAAGCACCGCTCTCGAGGATTACGAAAAGGCCCTCAACCTGACCTTGATGAGCGCCGTGCACCTGATTCGTGGCGTCACGCCGGCCATGAAAGCCAACGGCTGGGGCCGGATCATCGCCATCACCTCAATTTCGGTCAAGCAACCCATCGGTACGCTGTTGCTGTCCAATATGGCCCGGGCCGGGCTGACCGGTTTTTTGAAAACGATTGCAACGGAACTGGCACCCGAAGGCATCACCGTCAACGCATTGCTTCCGGGCACCCACCAAACATCACGAATCGATCAGCTGGCGGCGTTCCGTGCGGATCAAGAGAAGAAGACACCCGAGGCGATCATCGCTGAGATGAAGTCGGCCAATCCCAGCCATACCATCGGCGACCCCTCTGATTTCGGGGCTGCCGCTGCCTTTTTGGCCAGCGTCCAGGCGCGTTACATTACCGGCCAGAATATCTTGGTGGATGGCGGGAACTATCGCGGACTGCTTTAACAAGGGGGGACGCGAATAGGTGATTGGCGATGCACCCGCTCAAAGCGATTGTGTTCTTGACGGTCGCTTTGTCATATGATCGCAGTTCTATCTCGAATCAGAATCTTGCTGGAGAAGCTTACTCAGCTTGTAGAATTCGCTTTGCATGTCCAGGAGTTTTCCCTGCAGCAGCATACCCAGAACGGCCATGCGGCCTTCAGGGGGGCCGGAATTATCCAGAATCCTGTCGATTTCCGCTTGGTAGGCACGCAGGTGCGGTCGTCGATTCAGAAATCGCTCTCGCTTTGCAAGCGCCTTCCGCAGGCGCTGGTTGGCTGTGGAGGGCCCATGGCATGGCGATGGGTTGCCCTTGTTGGGATTTGCCTGCATGCTTTCTCCAGATATCTCTTCGGTCCCCGGTGGTTGCGATACAAACGGTGTCGCTGGATGATAAACGTCGTGTTGAGCGTTGCCACCAGAATTCACCGATGGGTTCAGCGATTGTTTGGTAAATAAGCAAGGCATGCGCCAGAAACCCAAAAGGTTAATAACAATAATAAATACCGGTAGGTTAAAAGCCTTACGACCTCATCGGGAAGCGATGGTTGTAGAAAAAAGTAACTAGTATTAGTTGATATTATAGTCTAATTATATGTCATCAATTACCCAAGCAAATCTTGGGGGTGAAAGTGATCCTCGGCCGCCAGGCCAGTGGATTCGCAAGCCCTGATTTCAACCGGCAGCCATCATGCAGTTTACCCATTCAAGCCTGAAATCAATTTGACTCAATTGACACCCACTCGAAAATTTAAAGCCATCGCCATCTCCATCCATTCGGGTTTACCTGCTTCGATCATCCCACTTAAGATGCAATGGTAGGTTTACGGTATGCTGGGCTTTTTCACCGTGGCATGCCTTTCCCTGAACGCTGATCCTTTTTTTTGAGATACGTTCCAAGCAAGATCGGAGATAGGATCGCAGGTTTGACGGTCCTGCCATGCGGCTTTTTGAGGGGGCGTGTCGGGAGGATCGCCGGAGCCCGACCATAACATTAAAGCTGAAATTCCTTATTTCCAAAGCAGGCTTTAATAAGAGTATTTCCCCCGCACTTTGCCATTATTTATCCCGTCTTGCCCGAGTCGTGGTTGTTCATTTATAAAAGTAAATTAGGGGTGTAGACGTCCATTGAGCCGCCCATTGTTATCGCTTGAAGAATCCGATCGTCGCCACGCGCATCTGTCATTTCGTATCGTCAGCCCTGCTCTCATCTTTACCGTTCGCGCCCGAATTGCTTGCTTCTTCTTCGTACCGTGCCGCGCTATCCAAAGGAGGACGGATGATATCTTCGCCTTGTAGAACATGTTCTAAATGTGACATGCCCAAAGACTTGTGTATGCAGGACTGTAAAAAAATAAAAGCAATTCAATCGCTTCAACAACATATGCATGCGCCGCCTTATGCCAGGGGCATAGACGCAGGCTCAACTTCCTTCAGGGTTGCAGAATCAATGACTTCAGAAGGCTGGTCAACGTATAATTTTTATTAGTTGCCTCAGGAATCCAAAGAATCCGTCCGGCAGGCTTAACGCATGAACATCCCCGAATCCGTGTTAATGAATCCGAGACAATATGCCAAACCGTGCAATTGCGAATACCGGGCATTAAAACAATCCTCCCGTTTTTTCGTTTGTGTGAAATCGTTGTGCAACCTGATAAACAGGCTTTGTGCACAGAGATCCGAGAACTTTATCCGGACATCGGCGAATGCGAAATAGATGTCCAAGCGGAGTACGATGAGGATCAAAAAACCTGGGTCGTGCATTTAAAAAAAGGCAATCACGATTTGAAAACATATCTCGATGACGGCGATGCCGAAACGTGTATGATCGGAATAAAGGGTGTGGGCTTGAGCATTCAAGTGTCACAATTGATGGGAGATATCGAACGGATACCCAAAGATCCGTAAGGTCTTATATATCACACCAAATTTAGGAAAAAGGAGAAGAAAAATGGCGAAGAAATTAGAAATCTATAAGTGTGAAGCGTGCGGAAATATTGTAGAAGTGGTGCATGGCGGTGAAGGAGGGCTGGTCTGCTGCGACCAGCCCATGAATAAAATCACTGAAAACACCGTGGATGCCGCCAAGGAAAAACACGTCCCGGTCGTCGAGAAGGTATCCGGCGGAGTCAAGGTTAGGGTCGGCAGCACAGCGCACCCCATGGAAGACAAGCATTACATCGAGTGGATTGAAATAATAGCCCACGGCAAGGCCTATCGCCAATTTTTAGTGCCAGGTGAAAAACCGGAAGCGACGTTCCAGATCGAGGCCGATAAGATCGCGGTAAGAGAATACTGCAATATTCATGGCCTTTGGAGTGCCCGATAAACTATCGCAAAAAGCTGGTGGATGGCTTGAAATAGACGATATGAACCAATCCTCATTCCCACCGCCTCAAATTTTCAAAGTTCAGCATACAGGTGGAATCCCCTGCCCATAACGGCCGATGTTGGCAGCCTCGTCTGACGAAATCTCTGTGCACTGCCAGGACCGGCGTACCTTGGAGCCCTAAAAATTTTCGGGCGGACAGGGTCACGCAGGCCTTGGCATCGCATATACGACTTGACTGGATCATCATTAACCTCGTAAATGAAGCGTTCAAGTCGACGTCACCACGATTGCCGCTTTCAAGAGCGTTCATCTTTGGAAACCATAAGGAGAGGCAGCATGCGACTATCTACCATTTGGGTCGAGGACAAAGAGGAGTTGGCGATCTGTCGCAAAAACGGATGGGTTCGCGTATCCGATCTTAACCAATCCTTTGAGAGCCAATGGCCCGAAACGATGGAACAGCTGTTAAGGACAGGCCAGCTCCCCAGGTTGAATGCCTGGTATAGAGAAGCGGGAAGCGATGCGTTGGACGAACGGGAGGATCTTTTGTCCAACGTCCATCCGCGCATCTATGCCCCCCTGTATCGGCATCCGCCGAAAATATGGGGTATCGGGCTCAACTACAGTGAGCATGCCAACGATCTTTCCGAGCGTGCGCCGACGTCGGCGCCGGCCAGTTTCATGAAGCCGGCGACCACCATCATCGGGCCAGGAGAGACCATACGGATACCGGTGCTTTCCGAAAAGACAACCGCGGAAGCCGAGTTGGGCATCGTCATCGGAAGACGCTGCAAAGATGTGCCTCGGGCAAAATGGCTGGATGTGGTGGCAGGTTTTACGACCATTCTGGACATGACGGCCGAGGATATTCTGCGCCAAAATCCACGCTATCTGACGATGAGTAAAAGTTTCGACACGTTTTTCTCATTGGGTCCGCAGCTGGTCACGCCTGACGAGGTCGGCGATGTGCTGCGCCTGAAGGTCTCTACGGTTATCAATGGGCGTGTGCATGCCGAAAATACGGTTGACCACATGACGTTTACACCCGATGTGCTGATAGCCTATCACTCCAGGGTGATGACCCTTTTGCCGGGCGATATCATCTCAACCGGAACGCCGGGAGCCGTTCATATACGCCATGGAGACCAGGTGGCCTGTCGGATTTCGGGTTTCGAAAGCTTGCATAATCCGGTTGTCGATTTGAAGCATTCCTGACGGCTGTTCAGAACCGCCGATCTCTGCGAAAGGCGACGCGTGCAATAATCAATCAGATCGCTTTTAATGCGACAAGGGGGAAGGTGATGCACCTCAAGGGTATATATCCCATCGTTCCGACACCGTTTCTTGATCGAGGCGAGATCGACTACCCTAGCATTGCGCGCCTGGTTGAGTTCATGGCGCAAAAAGG
>NZ_JBFELV010000042.1:0-20336 GCF_041551955.1 Desulfosarcina sp. | reverse complement strand
GCTGTGCCAGACTGAACACCTAAACCAATAATAACTAATATTTTAATTGGTTAAATGTTTCGGTTGGTCTTGAACAGCATCGGAATCGAAGGTTTTTTAAGGCCTCTTTTATTTTCAGACCGGCCTGATTTTGAAAATGATCCACGTATACTTTGTTTAAACCAAATGATAACGAATTGTTATATTACGCGTCGCTTTGCTTTGACTCTTGATCGATTTGTTGTATATGATACCGGATACGGAAATCGCATCAATCGGTGCACGATCCATATTGGAAACGGCTAAACCACGGCACATGTACCTCGATCATTATCATCTAACGGCAAAGCCCTTTGATTTAAGCCCGGGGCCACGATTTCTCTGGCTCGGTGAAAAGCATAAAGAAGCCTTGTCCACCTTGACCTACGGAGTTTCAGAGGACTTGGGCTTCCTGCTGCTGACCGGCGATGTGGGGGTGGGTAAAACCGCCTTGATCCATCGGTTGATCAGCAATCTGGATTCATCAACCATTGTGGCCCACATCACTGATCCGGGGCTGGGGTCCATCGACTTTTTCAAGCTCCTGGCCGTCGAATTCAACATCCCTACCGAATTCTACAGCAAAGCTCCGTTTTTAATTGAGCTGGAAAAATTCCTCTACGCCGCCTACTCGGATCATAAAAAGGTCCTGTTGATTGTCGACGAGGCCCAACGGTTAAACAATAAGCTGTTGGATCAAATAAGGGTGCTTTCCAACATCGAACTGAGCGATCGCAAACTGATCAACATCTTTTTTGTCGGCCAACCTGAATTTAAAAACATGTTGATGGCCAACAGCAACCGTGCCATCCGCCAGCGGATCGCCATCAATTACCACATTCAGCCACTGAGTGAATCTGAAACCGGCCAATACATCGAACACCGTCTGAAGGTGGCCGGCGCCACACGGAAAATTTTCAAATCGAACGCTATTCGTGAGATATTCCGATTCACCGGCGGTTATCCCCGCGCCATCAATATTATCTGCGACCATGCATTGCTGACGGGCTATGCGTCCGGCATACAATCGATCGATGCAAAGGTAATCGCGGAATGTGAACAAGAGCTGAACATTCGAGCTGGCTTCGATTTCAGCCGGCCCGCTATTCAAACGCCAGCTGACACAACCCGACCCGAAACACCCCTGCCCCCACCCCCATCTCGCCGCTCCATTTCTATGGGGGTTTCGATATTCATCGGCCTGATGGTCGTCATGGGCGCCCTGGCGGGTTATTATCTGCTGTGGCCTGCGCCCCGCTGGACGATGCCGCTAAATGCCCAAAACCAATTGGCCGACGCCCCCAGTCAGCAATCGGGCACCATCGCAGAGGTGCCGACGAGTACAGCCGAAAAAGACCAAAAAGCGCCTGTCACCGCATCACCGAAAACTGAGACCCCTCGTGTACAGCCTGAAAAGCAAACCGAACCCCGGGGCAACGTCGCCCTCAATGAGGAATTGACGACCGCTGATGGGCAGCCGCCACTATTGACGACCCTACCTTCGCCTGCGCCCGACCCATTACCCTATATCGATGCGGTGGACCGTCGAGCGACCGAGCCCGGCAAAGCGGCGCCGGATCCAGGCACCATCGCTGTCCTGGCCGCCGCCGAACCGGAACCTAAAACAGACCCGACACCTCAGATGGAGGCAGCGGTACCAGAAGCACCATCTGCCCGGGAGGCAGATACAGGCGCCGTGGGTCAAGCAGACGTGCCTGCAGCCGATGCTGCGCCGGAACCCGATACGTCCACCGATGCACCTGCCGTGGACAGCCCTGTGACCGCGGCCGGCAAAGCAGCGGCAACCGTGGTCGCTGTCCTGGCTGCCGAACCCGGGTCAAAAGTGGATCCAGAGCCTCAGAAAGAGACAATCGTGCCAGATGAACAGCCTGTCCAGGAAGTTGATGCAGGCGCCGATGGTCAAAAGGCATCTACTGCGGCCAAAGCTGCACCGGAAACCGACCTATCACCTGAACCATCTGGGCCTGAAAGCGATGCGACCGCAACGGGAAAGACGGCTGCAGACGCAGCCGCATTGGCCGGCCTGACCGCCAAACCAGCGGCCAGCACGTCAAAACCGATCAACACCCAAAGCCCACGCACCGCTGAACCGGAAAGCCCGGCCTCGGTTTCACCATCCACCACCACAACCGAAAAAACCACACCGATTGAAAAAGCACCTTCAGGCAGCCGCCCTGAGCCACCCACCCCCACGAAAGCAGAAACGCAGCTTCAATCTTCCATCCAACGAACTGGGGGTGCCGCACCATCGATAAAAAAACCGGATAAAAATGACCTGGAAAATCGAGTCCGATCATTTTTACAGAATTACTGTAATACCTATGCGGCAAAAGACTTTGACAAGTTCACCAATTTATTTATTCCTGACGCCAGGGAAAATGGCACGCCGTTCATACGCCTGATGCCCAAATATAAAAAGAATTTCGAGCTTATCGAAACCATTGAATATCGGATCGAATTGCAGCAATTTTCCTATGATGATAGTATGGGAATCGTAAAACTAGACGGAGATTTTTTCCTGAAATGGTTGCCTCCCGACAAAAAATGGCGCGAAAATTCGGGTAAAATATCCATGAGCCTTCAAGAAAAAGGCCCCTCTTTCTTGGTCCGACAGCTTGATTATCAGGGTGGCAGCACAAAAAACAATTAAACCACCCCGAATCAGGACCAGTTGAGTTGGTGTGTGTCCTCAAAGATTATTCTCTGCCATTACCTATACGTAAACACCGAGGAATCAATGACCCAAACGAACCAGACGTTGACGGAAAGACTCGATGCAGGCACTGTATTGGTTGCCGAAGGTTATATTTTCGAACTGGAGCGCAGGGGCTTCTTGAAGGCCGGCCCTTTCGTCCCCGAGGCAGTTCTTACGTACCCGGAAGCGGTGCAGGGTCTGCACCGGGAATTCGTGCGGGCGGGAACAGACGTGGTCGTGGCCTGCACCTATTACGCCCACCGCTCGAAACTGCAGTCCATCGGCATCGAAAATGCTTTGGAAGCGTTGAACACGCGGGCCGTTGAACTGGCCGTCGACGCGGCACGGGAAACCGGCGCCCTGGTTGCCGGCAACATCTGCAACACCTGGGAGTACGACCCATCCGATCTGAAAGCGTCCGAGGAGAAAGTTAGACCGATTTTCCGGGAGCAGGTTCAGTGGGCCAAGGCTGGCGGCGCCGACTTCATCATCGCCGAAACGTTCAGCCATTATGGCGAAGCCCAGCTGGCTTTAGAAGAGATCAAGCGGGTCGGCATGCCCGCCGTGGTCACCTTCAGCCCGGTGGCCCAAACCACCTGCGACGGGTTTTCTTTGGCAGAGGCGTGCAAACGGTTGGCCGACGACGGTGCCGATGTGGTGGGACTCAATTGCGGTCGGGGACCGAAAACCATGCGCCCGATACTCGAGGAGATCCGTGGCGCGGTGAGCGGCCACGTGGCCGCCCTTCCGGTGCCCTACCGCACCCACGACCGGCAGCCGTGCTTTTTCGATCTGAGGATGGAAGACGGTAAAAACGCCTTCCCCGTTGCCCTGGATCCTTTTTTGCTGAGCCGGTTTGAGATGGCTGATTTCGCGGTGACCGCCAGGGACATGGGCATCAACTATATCGGTATCTGCTGCGGGGCCGGCCCCCACCACGTGCGGGCCATGGCAGAAGCCTTGGGCCGCACGGTCCCGGCCAGTCAATTTTCCCCTGAGATCAAACTCCACCCCATCTTCGGCGATCAGCAGGTCCAACGGCAGAACTATGTGGAGTGCCTCTATGGGCCGATGCCGGAAGCACCAGAGAAGTAAAAAACCCCAACCCGAAAGGCCAATCGTTGGATGGCCCTGAAGAAATGACAGGGACCATTTATGGACACAAAGATGAATGTAAAAATTATATTGATAACATCGACTGTCCACAGATAGATATAATGTCCTCCACACATAAAGCACATGTTCATTTTTCTGCCGCGATCATGCACTCCGCGCTGCTGATGAAGCTAAGCGCCGGGTCAATGAGAAACGAACCTTTTAAAAAACTTCGGCCTATCAACATCTGGTAATTAAAACCGCTGCGATCCGTTAAATTAACTTCAACCGCTTTATATGTGCTTCCCATACAAATACCGAGATTGATGGTCGGACGATTGACGGCTTCTTGGCCGAGTCGCTTGATCTTCGTTATCCGCATGATTCTTGCCTCATAGGTTTCAAGGCGCGCTTCGAAATTGCTGATTTCAAATCTCACCCAAGTTTCACCTTTTACATCGAAATATTCTATTTTTTTCGCATTTAATGATGAATGGTCAGCCCCGGTATCGAGTTTGGCTTTGATTTTTATGCTGCCGGGATAGATACTGACAATTTCCGCCCAGCCAACTATTTTTTTTTCCCCTGCTGAAACACATGTAACTTGCCCAAGGTTTAAAGCTGTGATCAGCAAGGCAATGTTTATTAATTTGGCTATCATATCGTTCTCTTGTCTCCTACAGGTCACGGCTGAGTGAAAACCACAGGAGTTTTTCCGTATTCTATAGTGAAATGAATCTTTTAAGTAAATTGCTATTTCTTTTTTGACGCAAATGAATCCGCTTCAATCCTTTTCTTTACCGTTGATTGTTGGTGGTGTATGGTTAGTTTTTAAGTCGGTTCCAACAATCATCCGTCAGTTGAGTTTGAACCTGCCGGTTACTGTCTTTTTGTATGAATTGATAGGCGCAACGATTGATATAAAAACCTGGTTGCCGAGAGTGAAAATCGAATGGACGACCGTTAAAAAATCAGCCGTTAGTATTATGGGACCCATCAGGATCATCGCCACTCCCGATAAAACCAAAATTCAGGTAAGGTAAAATGCAACCCGCAATCACTGTTGCAGGAGTCACGATCAAGTCGGGGGAGCAGGCGACCATTCAGGTGCCCGTTGCACGTCTATACACCCATACTGAATTGACCATGCCTGTGCATGTTGTGCATGGCCGGCGCGAGGGCCCGCGCCTGTTTGTCTGTGGCGCTATTCACGGCGACGAGATCGTTGGCACGGAAATCATACGGCGATTAATCAAGTTGAAGCGACTGAAATCAATCAGGGGCACCCTTCTGGCGGTTCCCGTGGTCAATGTTTATGGTTTTTTACAGCACACCCGGTATTCACCGGACCGGCGGGACCTCAACCGATTTTTCCCGGGTTTGGAAAAAGGATCGTTGACGTCCCAATTGGCCGGCACCTTTATGGAAACGGTGGTTCAGGGAAGCACCCACGGGATCGACCTGCATGCCGGATCCAACCACCGGGCGAATCTACCCCAAATCCGGGCAGCAATCGATGATCCCGAAACGCTTCGCCTGGCCAAAGCCTTCAGGATACCCGTCATTATTAACGCAAAATTACGTGACGGTTCATTACGGCATGCAGCGGCCGAAATGGGCATAACGATGCTGCTTTACGAAGCGGGGGAAGCACTGCGGTTCGATGAAGTGGCGATTCGGGCGGGCATGCGCGGAGTCATGTCGGTCATGCAAGCGCTGGGAATGCTGACATCAAAAAAATTATCAACCTCCGAGTTAGATCCTTTGCTTACAGATACGACCTCCTGGGTTCGTGCACCGGCCAGCGGTATCCTGCGAATGAAGGTTCCACTGGGAGCCCGGGTGGTGAAGAATTCCAAAATCGGTGAAATTGCCGATCCCTTCGGCGGCCAGGGTGTCGATATCACATCTCCGGTATCTGGTATGGTCATCGGCCGATTGAACCTACCCCTGGTTTACCGCGGCGACGCTGTCGTTCATATCGCGCACCTGGATCGTCTCAAAGGGATTGAACCAATGATCGAAGGATTCAGGGAAGAAATTTTCGAAACAAGCTGGTAGTTTTTCAGACGTTTGGCATATCTTGCGCGCTAAGCCCTAATTCCCATGTCAAGTCATTTGAAAGAATGTTGCCCGTCGATAATTTTGAATATGATTCGTTGAACAGCATCTTTTCAACTAGGCTGCCGTCTAATTATTTGAATCAATTATAATTTTCATTTGCGTCACCACCGGCTCCCTCATTGTCCGCTTTCGCCACCGATACGGGTGTCTTTTTCCGCAACCCTTGGCCTACCCTTAATTCCGGATAGCATTTTCTTAACTTAACTTTACCGGCGAGATATTTTTCTCCAGGGTAAATAATCACTTTATCGATTAACGTGGTTCTTCCGAGGAGCATCCGGAACAACATGTCATCCCGGCTGGTTAAGGACAGCGTTGCTAACCACTTTGACTCGCCGATGACAACGGTTGTTTCGATGATATAGCGTGACTCCACCTGTCCGCCCGAATTCTTGATGTCACGCCTGTCAAGCAGCTTGGATTCACACTTTATTTCAATTTCAGGTTTTTTGCGCAATGGCCGTACAAAGTAACGCACCCAGCGTCCGGATGGTTTCGTAAAGACCGTTATGCGGGTGGCATGCAGGGCCGACGTCCGCGCACCGGTATCCACTTTCGCTTTGATTGCTGGTATCTTTAGATCCGGCAGAGACACCCATTCTTTCCAACCAATTTTTAACTCAGTCAATTCGAGGCTCTCCTTTATTTTTTCCACCCTTTTGCTGTTAACCACCGAAGGGAAAGCGATGGGAAAAGGTTTTTAAATACCCGCAACACCGGGATACCCTTAGAATATAATACACGTCAAGATAAGATCACGGAAGTTATTCACCCGGGAATGAAAAAATTTATTACGCAAACGACAATAATATCAACCCATAATAAGACACCGTGCTTTTAGGCGGGAGGTATACCGGCAATGTGTAAAATTTCGCGCTAAGCGTTTGTATCAATTTGCCCCGGATTGCAAGCGTAACCCGTGGCAAAAAACTGAGGGCAGGGCTGGTCATTTTCCGTTGCCATTTTCCTAATGGGAAGCCTTCCTTACATTGAAACAGAGAAAAAAAACAATATGTTGAAAGTGTTGCTCCCAACCAACGCAGTAGTTGCCGCCGGCTCTGGCGAACCCCAATGCTTTGTGCTAACGTTAAAGGTGATGATAGACGCATATAAATTCGAAGTTCCACGGTTTTTTTCTAAACCATACTAAACCTGCCAAAATTCACAACGCGTAAACATCTATATTTGACGAACTGGAATTTTCTACCGCAGGGAAAAAAAGATGTAAAAAAATAGGAGAAGAAATGAAACTCGCAATTCTCTCGCGTAATATAAAATGCTACAGTACCCGCCGACTTCGTGAAGCGGCTGAACAACGGGGGCACAAAGTTAAAGTGCTCAACACGCTCAAGTTCGCGATTGACCTTGAAAAAGGAAAGCCGAATCTTTACTTTCGACAGAAAGAACTTTCGCAATACGATGCAGTGTTGCCAAGGATTGGAGCGTCGATCACATACTTCGGTACAGCTGTTGTAAGACAATTTGAACAGATGGATGTGTTCTGCGCAAATACATCAACAAGCATTTCAACATCACGAGATAAGCTTCGTAGCCTGCAAATTCTTAGCAGACATCAAATCGGTATTCCTAAAACAACCTTCGTTCGCGACAAAAAAGATGTGATGCCGGCAATAGAGCGAGTCGGCGGAGCACCGGTAATCATTAAACTGCTGGAAGGGACCCAGGGGATCGGCGTCCTTCTAGCTGAATCCGAACAATCGGCCGAAGCCATTATTGAGTTACTGCAGAGCCAAAAGCAAAACGTTTTGATCCAGAAATTCGTTGCTGAAAGCAAAGGCCGTGATATACGGGCTTTTGTGGTCGGTGATAAGGTCGTTGCGGCTATGCGTCGTGTCGCGCAAGGACAGGAGTTTCGAAGCAATGTACACCGTGGAGGAATAGCCGAGCCGGTGACGCTCGATGAAGAATACTGTGAAACTGCCGTTCGAGCATCGCAAATAATGGGACTTCGCGTTGCAGGCGTTGACATGCTTGAGGGAAAGCACGGCCCACAAATTATGGAAGTAAATTCCTCCCCCGGTTTAGAAGGCATTGAGGGGTGCACCCAGCTTGACATCGCCGGAACCATTATTGACTACATTTCAGCGCAAATAAATTTCCCAGAGATTGATCTACGCCAGCGTCTGACTGTGAGTCGTGGATATGGGGTTGCAGAAATATATATTCCCAAGGGCTCCGAATACATTGGTAAATCAATCCAAGAATCTGGATTGCGTGAAAAAGATATCACCGTTCTGACGCTTTATCGGGGAACAACTGTCATCCCCAACCCTCGCTCGCAGCGACAATTTGAAGCCGGGGATAGACTGCTATGCTTCGGCAAATTGGAATTAATGCGAAATTTGATCCCCGCAAAAGCCCTCAACAAGAGGCGTCCAGAAGTACAGGTATTGCCCGAGTTACCCGTAGCTGATGAAGTCCGCCAATAGTAAGCGCGTATCATAGGTTGACACATGTTGTCAGATCCCACTGTCAAGGGATTGGCAGGCGCGGTAACGCATCCTGCCAATCCAGGAACAGGTCCGTACAACCTGGCCGAGAGCGAACGCATCATCTGAAGTCTGCCCCCCACGCCTTCACGCCTCCTGCAGCTCCGCGATCCCGGCGAAGTAATCCAAGGCTTCAGGATTTCTCAACGCATCCTTGTTCTTCACCTCCTGGTTGTGAATCACCTTCTTTACGGCCAGTTCCACTTTTTTCATGTTCAGGGTGTAGGGGATATCCGGTACCGGGATGATCTTGGCGGGCACATGCCGCGGTGAGGCATGCACGCGAATGGTCTTGCGGATCTTGTTTTTCAGATCGTCGGTGAGATCAAAGCCCGGGGCCAGTTTAACGAAAAGGATCACGCGCACATCGTTTTCCCATTTCTGCCCCACAACTACGCTGTCCTCGACCTCTTCCAGCTGCTCCACCTGCCGGTACAATTCAGCCGTACCAATTCGCACGCCGCCGGGATTCAGGGTGGCGTCGGAACGGCCGTGCATGACCACGCCACCGTGTTCGCTGACCACGATGTAATCGCCGTGGCGCCAGATGCCCGGGTAGACGTCGAAGTAGGCGCTGTGATACTTCTTGCCCTCAGGATCGTTCCAGAAATAGATGGGCATCGATGGGAATGGCGCCGCGCAGACCAGTTCCCCCTCCTGGCCCACCACGGGTTGGCCGTCGTCGTCGAAGGCAAACACCTTCATGGCCAGCCCCCTGCATTGCAGCTCGCCGGCGTACACCGGCCCCATGGGGTTGCCCAGGGCAAAACAGCCGTTGAGGTCCGTGCCGCCGGCAATGGAGGCCAGCTGGAGGTCGGACTTGACGGCGTCATAGACGAATTCGAAGCTTTCGATGGAAAGGGGTGATCCGGTGGAGAGCACCGCCCGAAGGGGGGAGAGGTCGAATTCTTCCTTGGGTCGCACTCCCGCGGCCTGGAGAGCGGCCAGGTATCCGGCGCTAGTGCCGAAAACGGAAATCTTCTCATCCTGGGCCATCTGCCACATGGCCTTGGGAGAAGGATGAAAGGGATTGCCGTCGTAAAGCACCAGCGTGGCGCCGGTGGCCAGGGAACTGACCAGCCAGTTCCACATCATCCACCCGCAGGTGGTGAAGTAGAAGATCGTGTCCTCACGCTTGAGATCAGTGTGCAGCATCAATTCTTTGAGGTGATGGATCAGAATGCCCCCGGCACTCTGCACCATGCACTTGGGCAGGCCGGTCGTACCCGATGAATACATGACGTAGAGCGGATGGTCGAAGGGCAGTTGGGCGAAATCGATTTCCAGCCCGTCTTGCGCCGATTTGAAGTCGTCATACAGCACGGCATTGGAAATGGCGCTGATGTCCGGTTTTTGATGGGTATAGGACACCACCACCAGCCGTTCCACCGAGGGAATCTGGCTGATGATGTCGGCGATGCGTGCCAGTGAGTCTAGGGGTTTGCCCTTGAAAAAGTACCCGTCGGCGGTGAAGAGCACCTTGGGTCGGATCTGGCCGAAGCGGTCCAGAACCCCCTTGATGCCGAAATCCGGCGAGCAGGACGACCAGGCCGCTCCGAGCGAGCTGGCGGCCAGCATGGCGATGATCGATTCAGGCATGTTGGGAACGAAGCCGGCCACCCGGTCGCCGGCCACCACCCCGGCATCTTTCAACGCCATGGCCACCCGGGCCACCTCGTCGTAAAGCTGTGCATAGGTTAACGTCCGCCGAACCTGGTCTTCCCCGCGGAATACCAGGGCCAAGCGGTCATCCCGGTAGCGCAGCAGATTCTCGGCGAAATTGAGCCGGGCGCCGTCAAACCACCGGGCGCCGGGCATCCGGTTAGCATCGTCTATCACCTGATCATAGGGCTTTGATGCCTTGATCGCGGCGAATTCCCACATCTCCTTCCAGAACTCGGGGATATGGTCGACGGACCACTGATAGAGGCCGTCGTAGCTGTCAAAAGATGTGCCATGTCGCTCGTTGATCAGCGTCATGAACCGGAACATGTTGGATGATTTGATCTGCACTTCAGACGGCTGCCATAACAATTTGCTCATGCGTGGTTTTCCTCCCTGAAGTCGATGATAAAACGGATAGAAAAAGCTTGTCGCTGCTGGCTGCCACCCGTTGAAACCAGCGGTGGGTATTGTCTGCCTTAAGGCCTTCAGCGGTCAATAAACAAGGTTCATTCGTTGAAGGCTTTAGTATCAGAATGGTGAACGGTTGACAATACGGGAAAAGGTCATCAAATTAGTACCAAAAGAAAATTCCGGATGTGGGAATTGAGGAATGGTACGAACGGATTCAAGAGAGGTCAATCATGCACTACGAAGGCAACATCATCCGCCCCCCCAGCGAAGCCAACAGCATCCTGCTCCAGGTCACCGTGGGCTGCTCGCGCAACAAGTGCACCTTCTGCGGCGCCTACCAGGGGGAACGGTTCAAGATCAAATCCGATGACATCATCATGGCGGACATCGCCTTTGCCGCCACCCACTGCCAGCGCCAGCGCCGCGTATTTCTGTGCGACGGCGATGCGCTGATCATCCCCCAGAAGCGCCTGCTGAAAATTCTCACCGAAATCCGTCGGCAGCTGCCCTGGGTGACCCGGGTCGGCGTATACGCCAATGCCAAAAGCCTGAACATGAAAACCGTGGATGAATTGAAAATCCTCCGGGAAAACGGCATCGGCATCGCCTACATGGGGCTGGAAACCGGCGACGACGTCACCCTCAAGGCCATCAACAAAGGCGCCACCCCCCAACAGATGATCGATATGGGCAAAAAAGCCAGGCAAGCGGGCATCAAGCTCTCCATCACCGTACTGCTGGGTCTGGCCGGACGGGAGCGATCCCAGATCCACGCCCGGGAAACCGGCCGGGTCTTGTCCGCCATCGATCCGGAATATGTGGGCGCCCTGAGCCTGATGCTGATTCCCGGCACCCCCATGCACGAGGATTACCAGTCCGGCCACTTCGAACTTATCGAGCCGGACGAAATGCTGGCCGAACTGCGCACCATGATCGCCGAAACCCACCAGTCCCAGGGGCTGTTTCACGCCAATCACGCCTCCAACTACCTGCCCATCCGCGCACGCATGCCCAAGGATAAAATCAAAACCCTGGCCCTGATCGATGCGGCGCTGGCAGGTAAGGTGGCCCTGCGTCCGGAGTGGAGCCGGGCACTTTGAATCATCATGGAAAACGTCTTTAAAACCCTTGCGCCAACATCAAATCTTTTGTATCAAACCCCCATTAACGTCGACGCTTACCCAAACTGATCGATTCACCTTTCTCGAAGAAGGTCGATTGGTGACGATCACGATTGGGTACCATCGATGGTTGTATTCAAAAGGTGAAACCCATTGGGTTTGCCGATCTCACCCCATCTTCTGCGTTAGCTATCGCCGCGCATCGTCCACTATAGCGCGACGATAGCTGCCTTGAATCTGCGGTAAGCTCGACAATCGCTTAGCTTGGGTCTTAATTGAATCCATCACAAAAGGAGCAGCATTAAATGAGCAAGGGCACCCCCCCCAAGAAGCAGCTGGCCATCGACGATCTTTGCATCAACACCATTCGCACCCTGTCCATGGATGCGGTGCAGAAGGCCAACTCCGGCCACCCGGGTGCCCCTATGGGGCTGGCCCCGGCCGGGTACGTGCTCTGGACGCGGGTGATGAAGCACAATCCAAAGAATCCGGATTGGCCGGATCGCGACCGCTTCGTGCTCTCTGGTGGTCACGCCTCCATGTTGCTCTACAGCCTGCTGCACCTGACCGGCTATGACCTCAGCCTCGAAGAGATTCAGAATTTCAGGCAATGGGGCAGCCAGACCCCCGGCCATCCCGAGTATGGCCACACGCCCGGTGTGGAGACCACCACCGGCCCCCTGGGTCAGGGTTTCGCCAACGCCGTCGGCATGGCCATGGCCGAACGGCATCTGGCCGCCAACTTCAACCAGCCCGGTCATGAGATCGTGGACCACCACACCTTTGTGATGTGCGGCGACGGGGATCAGATGGAGGGGGTGACCTCCGAAGCGGCCTCCCTTGCCGGCCATCTGGGACTGTCAAAACTGATCTGCCTTTACGACGACAACGGCATCTCCATCGAAGGAACCACCAGCATCGCCTTTACCGAAAACGTGGCCAAACGATTCGATGCCTACCGCTGGCAAGTGATCAAGGTCAAAGACGCCAGCGATCCCGATGCCATCGAACAGGCCCTCCTGGCAGCCAAAGCCGAAACCAATAAGCCTTCGATGATTATGCTCAAGACCCACATCGCCCACGGAAGCCCCAACAAACAGGACACGGCCGATGCCCACGGCGCGCCGTTGGGTGAAGAAGAGATCCGATTGACCAAGGCGGAGCTGGGCTGGAAGGAAGAAAAGCCATTTGCCATTCCGAAGCAAGCGCTGACGGCATTCCGCAGGTGTGTCAAGGCGGGCGAAGAAGCGGAGGCACGCTGGAAAAAGGCTTATCAGGCATACAACCGCAAACATCCACGTCTGGCCGACAATTGGGTCAATGCCCTGACCCGGTTCATGCCCAAGGGCTGGGAAGCCAACCTGCCCCAGTTCAAGCCGGAAGACGGACCCATGGCCACCCGCGCCGCCTCGGGCAAGGTGCTCAACGCCGCTGCGGCCATTTTCCCGAGCCTGGTGGGCGGCTCGGCTGATCTGGCGCCCTCGAACAAAACCTTTATCGACGGCTCACCTGAATTTCAGAAAAACCGTTACGACGGCCGCAATGTCCGCTTCGGCGTCCGCGAGTTTGCCATGGGCGCCATCATGTCAGGCATGTTTCTGCACGGCGGCGTCCGCCCCTATGGCGGCACCTTTCTGGTGTTTTCCGACTACATGCGCCCGTCCATTCGCCTGGCCGCCCTGATGAAGCTGCCGGTCGTCTATGTCTTCACCCACGACAGCGTGGCCGTGGGTGAGGACGGCCCCACCCACCAGCCCGTGGAACACCTGGCGGCCCTGCGGGCCATCCCGAACCTGACGGTGATCCGCCCGGCCGATGCCACGGAAACCGCCCAGGCCTGGCAACGGGCCATCGCCATGAACGACAGCCCGGTCGCGCTGATTCTCAGCCGCCAGAAGCTGCCCATCCTGGACGCGAAGCTGACGGCACATGGTGTTGAAAAGGGTGGGTATGTGCTTTCGGACTGCAAGGGAAAACCTCGCATCATCCTCATCGCTACCGGGGCGGAGGTCCACATTACCCTGAAAGCACAAGAGATGTTGGCCGGCAAGGGTATTTCCGCCCGTGTGGTCAGCATGCCATCCTGGGAACTTTTTGAAGATAATTCAACGGAGTTCAAAAACCGGATTCTTCCACCGGCCGTCAAACACCGGATCGCCGTGGAGGCCGGCATCCCCATGGGATGGGAGCGTTACGTCGGCCCGGGCGGAAGCGTTATCGGCATCGATGGATTCGGGGCCTCGGCACCGGGGGGAACGGTCTTGGAAAAGTTCGGTTTCACCGCCGATAAGATCGTTGAAACCGCACTTCGGATGCTAAAATAAGGATCCATTGCCAAACTGACGAAATTTCCGGGGCGCCTGCAAAGGCGCCCCTTTTTTTTCGCAAGTTTTCTGAGGAGATGCCGATAATAAGGATTGACGGGTTCGCAAAAAACAACTTCTGCCCTGACAAAAGTTCCGTTATTTTTATATTTTTCCGATGCTGAACCTAAGTCGTGCAGATGACCGGAATCCATGGAGGCGCTCTTGAAAAGATTTTTTGCAGGCGTATTGACCGTGCTGATGGTTATGTCCCTGACAGTTGCCGGCCAGGCCGGAACCCGCGACGATTGCATCACCCAATGTAAGCAGGCCGGGCATTTCATCAAAACCCAGGGAATCGATGCCGCCATCAAGGAGATCGGCAACAAAAAGGGCAGCTTCGTCTGGAACGATGGCGTCAGCTATGTATTCCTGATGAACATGAAAGCCAAGATGCTGGCCCATCCCCACAAACCGGAACTGACCAAACCGGCCACCCTGATCGAAGCGACCGATGTTGATGGCAAGGCCTTCTTCAAGGATTTCGTCAAGGCAGCCGAAAAGGGAAAAGGCTGGACTCACTACATGTGGCCGGTCCCCGGCATGGAGATCAACAAACCCAAGCATACCTTCATCTACCGGGTGCCGGATACGGATTACTTTGTGGGTGCCGGGTTCTATGTCATGTCTCCGGGCGTGTTTTATTGATTTGAATCATTTCCGCGACGATGCTCACGGCGATCTCCTCCGGGGTGTCGGCCCCGATGGACAAACCGATGGGCGAATGAACCCGGTCGATATCCCTCTGCCCAAAACCTTCTTTAAGCAAGGCTCCATAGATGGCGTCCCTTTTCCTGCGGCTGCCGATCATGCCGATATACCCTGCACCGGTTTTCAATGCCTGAGCCAGGACTGTTTTGTCGTGAAGATGCCCTCGGGTGAGAATGACTATAAAATCATCCCTGCCTACGGACAAACCTGAGAAGGCATCATCGAAACGCTCCAGCACGCGGATTTCTGAGGCGTCGCGAAAGCGTTCCCGGTTGGCATATTCCTTTCGGTCGTCGGCAACCGATACCCGGAAGCCCACCATGGCAGCCATGGCGGCCGTGGACCGGGCAACATGGCCGGCGCCGAGAAGATAGACGGTTGGCGTCCGATGCGCCGGCTCGATTACCACAAAACCGCCGTCGAAGGCCAGTGTGCGGACCGTCGATGAATCGGCTGCCAGCGACAGCATCTTTTCCCGTTCCATGTCCGGCAGGGGAAAATCACCGACGATCTCCCCGTCGACCGTGGCCAGACAGTGGACCGTGGCGTCTACCTTGTTCCCGGAACCCATGACAATAATGAACATAGATCCTTTATCTCGTTCGTCCAGCATCCGTCGCCATCGGTTAAAGACCGCCCGGTTCATTTCCGTGGGGGACACGCAGTCAAGCAGCACCTCGGCCTGGCCCCCGCAGATCATGTCCATGCTGTCGACGAGGTCGTGGCTCAGGTCAAAGGACATCCTGGCCGATTGCCCGAGGCGGATCAATTCTACGGCCCGAGACATCGCCCCGGCCTCCAACAGTCCACCACCGATGGTGCCGACACCGCGTCCGTCTGCGGTGACGATCATCTTGGAGCCCGACGTGCGCGGGGTGGAACCGGAGTGGCTGACGATCGTCGCCAAGACGAATGGGTCGCCTTTTTCCAGCAGTTCACAAGCCGTTTGTGCAATTTTCTTCATCGATGCCCTATCCTTTCCAGGTTAATCCCGAGCCAGTTTCCCAATCACGGGTTTGCGTCAACAGACCAGCCCCAGAATCGTTTTCGAGGTGTACTCACCCACATCGGCCAATCCATCCATGGGCATGAACCGGTTGGCGTTGTTGGAATAGAGGCAGACCACCGATGGCGGGAAGTCCTCGTCAGCCTCGTAGAAAATGTAGCACAGAAATATCTTGGGCAGCGGCCGAACCAGGAGGGTGAAGTCGCCGCTGATGGAAGAAGGGGCCTCCCCGCCTGAAAGCCCTTCCGTGATCGGAACGGTTTTCGATTTGATTCGTTGAACCACCGGTACCAGGATCTGCTCGGTGTGAGAGGCAAATGCCCCCACATAAGGTGCTGAATCGGGGAATTCCTTGAAGGCCTTGAACGGCTCCAGAATAGGTTCGTCGGACACTGCATTCAAGGCGTACAGGGACAGCAGAATACCGATCACGCCAGGTGGTTCCACACCGCCCAGGGCGATGCCCTCCTGCGCTATGACGCATGATTGCCCGAAGGCGGTGAACGAATAGGTTTGCCCGTCTTTTTCAGCGGGGAGACGCCTCTCCAGATCCCCCGGCATATCCCTATAAAGCCGGTCCAGATTGGCCTTAGCGAGCTTCGTGTAGTTATCCACCGATCCTCCTGTCGTCATCACCGATCTTTCAATCCCCTAATTCCTGAATCCCTGAATTCCCGAATTAAGGCCCCCACCCATTCTCACCGTCCTTGGCGACAAACCAGATGGGGCAGGCGGTGCGATGCTTGCAGTACAATTGCGGGTCTCGGCAGTTGGCGCACTGCTCGCATACATGGGTCTGGTACTTCATACACACCAGTCCGGCGGGTTTATCCGGGTGGTTCACACAAACATCCATTGTTTCTGTTTCCGAGGGTTCCATTATGATATAATGTATCTTTGAAATTTTCAAAAAAGGTCAATATCAAGACTTGATGAACGCGTAAAGAGTCGCATTTCAGACGGTTCAGTAAAAAGCCCGAGATCAAGGCTTGCGGGCCGCGAAAGCGAGTTTCGGCGAGCGAATGGCAAATCGATCAAGATCCTTACGGCGAACATTCATGTTCCATCCCGAGAATACCGCTATCGCGAGTGCCGTAGGCAGTGTACTTGTCGTACGCCGCAGTGACGAGGGGTGAAGCGTAACGCAGATATCGGACGTTTTACGGAACCGTCAGATATGAAACGCAAAAGAGATATATATGTCATGAAAGAATTTTTCAAGGTTGACACCATCGAAGGGGTCCTGGCCCATGTCCCGTCCTTTACAGCGGTGGACACGGAGACGGTTGCCCTGGCCGATTGCCTGGGACGGGTAACGGCCGAGGATGTCTTTTCGGATGTAGACATTCCCGATTTCAACCGGTCCACCATGGACGGTTTTGCCGTCAAGGCCTCCTCCACCTTCGGCGCATCCGAGGCCAACCCCGCCTATCTGAACGTACGCGGGCAGATCAGGATGGGCGAACGGCCCGACTTTTCCATCGGTCCCGGTGAGGCGGCCAGGATCGCCACCGGCGGCATGCTGCCCGAGGGTGCCGACAGCGTGGTCATGGTGGAGCACACCGACGTGCTCGACGACACCACCATCGAGGCGTACCGCAGTGTGGCCCCGGGCCAGCATGTCATCGAAAAGGGCGAGGACATTCGGCATAACCAACCGGCACTGAAAGCCGGCACGCGGATCCGTCCCCAGGAAGCCGGGCTACTGGCCGCCTGCGGGCGCACGGAGACGAGCGTTTTCAGGCGCCCCCGGGTGGGCATCATCTCCACCGGTGACGAAGTGGTGCCGGTGGACCAGGTGCCCGGCGAAGGGCAGATCCGGGATATCAACACCCAGACCTTGTCCGACCAGGTGCTGGCAGCCGGCGGGATGCCGATGGTCTTCGGCATCGTCAGGGACAATCGCGACGACCTCATGGACAAGTGCCGACGCGCCCTCGAATCCACCGACATGGTCATGATTTCCGGCGGCAGTTCGGTGGGGGCCAGGGATTTTACCGTGGAGGTGCTCGACGCCCTTCCCGACACCGCGATCCTGGTCCACGGAATCTCCATCAGCCCCGGCAAACCCACCATCCTGGCCCGATCGGGCGGCAAGGCGTTCTGGGGGCTGCCCGGCCACGCCGTGTCAGCCATGGTGGTTTTTGCCGTGGTGGTGCGTCCTTTTCTGGACCGGCTCTGCGGACTGTCGCAGACGGTGCGGCGATTTCCGGTTCAGGCCGTCCTGAGCCGCAACCTGGCCTCGGCCCAGGGGCGGGTGGATTATGTCCGCGTTCGCCTGGTTGAGGTCGACGGCCAACCGGTGGCGGAACCTGTCTTGGGAAAATCCGGACTGATCAACACCATGGTCAAGGCCGACGGGCTCATCGCCATCGGGATGAATACGGAAGGGTTGGAAAAGGGAACGACGGTTGAGGTGATGCCGTTATAAAAAGATAGTGTTAAGTGTTAAGTTTTAGGTGTTAAGTTGATGAATGCTGTCGATTCGAAAAAGACCAGACTCTTAATCGCTTAAAATCTAAATCGCTTTAAATCCTTGACTTAACACTTAACACTAAACACTTAATACTGTGTGCCCAACATGATCCGCTTTTCAGGAGCCAATATTTGAAAACCAAACGCAACGTATACCTGAAGATGAAATCCCTGGAGGAAGCCCGGCAGATCCTCTTCGATCATTTCCCCGGCACCGGCACCATGGCCGTTGAAAGCGTTTCTCCGCCCGATGCCGTGGGCCGGGTCCTGGCCGAACCGGTCGTCGCCGCCGTTTCATCGCCCAACTTTCACGCCGCTGCCATGGACGGTGTTGCCGTCATCGCAGAAGAGACCTTCGGTGCCAGCGAATCCCGACCCAAGGAACTGGCCGTGGGCACCCAGGCCATCTTTCTCAACACCGGCCATGTCATGCCCGAGGGCACCGATGCCGTGATCATGATCGAGAAGATCCAGACCGTGGGCGACGACCGAATTCGCATCGAAGCACCGGCCTTCCCCTGGCAGCACGTGCGCAAAATGGGCGAGGACATCGTGGCCACCGAACTGCTCTACCCCCGGGGCCATACGGTGACGCCATACTGCGTGGGTGCCCTGATCTCAGGCGGCGTCTATCGGGTTCCGGTGAGAAAAAGACCGAAGGTGCTGATCATCCCCACCGGGTCGGAACTGGTGGACTGGCGGACCACACCCCCCGAGAACCTGAAGCCGGGGCAGGTGCTGGAGACCAACGCCTACGTGCTCGAAAAAATGATCGACGCCTGTGGCGGTGAGACATTGCGGCACGAACGGGTCATGGATGACCTGGACATGATCAGGCAGACGGTGGCTGATGCGGTGGCCGGCGATGTGGACATGGTCATGACCATCGGCGGCTCGTCGGCCGGCTCCGAGGACTACGCCCTTCCCGTCCTCCAGAACCTGGGACGGCTGCTGGTCCACGGAGTGACCATCATGCCCGGCAAACCGGTAATCCTCGGCGATATCCAGGAAAAACCCTTCTTCGGCATCCCCGGTTACCCGGTGTCCGCCATCATCGCCGTCGAGCAGTTCGTCCAGCCCTTGATCAAGCACATGCTGGGCGTTGCCGACCACCCGCGCAAGACAGTAGCGGTGGTGCCCACCCGCAAGATCGCGTCTCGGCTGGGCGTAGAAGAATTCCTGCGCGTCAAGCTGGGTCAAGTGGGCGATCACATCGTGGCCACGCCGCTGCCCCGGGGGGCCGGCATGATCACCAGCCTGACCGAAGCCGACGGCATCATCCGCATCCCCAGCCAGGCCGAAGGCATCAAAGACAGCGACCCGGTCCAGGCCGAACTGCTCAAGCCCCTGCCCGCCATCCGCAACACAATCGTCATCGTGGGCAGCCATGACAACACCCTGGATGTGCTGGCCGACCAGCTGCGTGCCGGCGACGGCGCTCTGACGCTCTCTTCCAGCCACGTGGGCAGCATGGGAGGGCTCATGGCCGTCAAACGCGGCGTGTGCCATTTGGCCGGCGCCCACCTGTTGGATACGGAAACCGGCGGATACAACCTCTCCTATGTAAAGCGCTACCTTCCCGACACACCGGTCCGGCTGGTAAACCTGGTGATGCGCGACCAGGGCCTGATCATCCCCAAAGGCAACCCCAAGGGCATCGAAGGCATCGAAGACTTGGGACGCGAAGACATCGTTTTCATGAACCGGCAGGGTGGCTCGGGAACCCGGATCCTGCTGGATTATCGTCTGGGACAAATCGGCCTCTCCCCGGAACAGATCAACGGTTACACCAGCGAAGAGTTCACCCACATGAACGTGGCCGTGGCGGTGCTGAGCGGAACGGCCGACGCAGGACTGGGCATCTATGCCGCTGCAAAGGCCCTGAACCTGGATTTCATTCCCGTGGTGACCGAACAATACGATCTGGTCATCCCGGAGTTATTTTTCGAATCCGCCAACATCCGGATTCTTCTGGAGACCATCAATACCACTGCATTCAAGGCACGGGTGGAAGCCCTGGGCGGATACAGTACGGCGAAGACGGGTACCGTTATCGTTCCCTAATCTGCCTTGCGACGTCTGCATTCCGGCACATGAAGCACCGTATCCATAAAGGTTCGC
>NZ_JBFELV010000041.1:0-20830 GCF_041551955.1 Desulfosarcina sp. | reverse complement strand
GGATTGAGGAATTGAGGGATTGAGGAATTGAGGAATTGAGGAATTGAGGAATTGAGGGATTGAGGGATTGAGGAATTGAGGAATTGAGGGATTGAGGAATTGAGGAATTGAGGAATTGTAGGAGCGGCTTCTAGCCGCGATCGGTTTTCCGACTTCCGACTTCCGACCTCCGACCTCCGACCTCCGACATCGGACATCCGAGTTATGAAATTAGTCGATCTATCCATTAAAAAGCCGGTAACGGTTTCCGTGGGCGCCATTCTACTGCTGCTCTTTGGTTTCCTGTCACTGCTGCGGATCCCCATTCAGTTGACGCCCAACGTGGATTTGCCGGAGGTTTCCATCCAGACTACCTGGACCGGGGCCAGTCCGGAGGAGGTGGAGCGAGAGGTCACCGAAGTCCAGGAAAAGGAGTTGAAAAGCTTAAACGGCCTCACCGAGATCAAGAGCGAAAGCCAGGACGGCCTGAGCTATATCAGCCTGGAATTCGAGATCGGCACGGATATCGACGAAGCCCTGCTGCGGGTCTCCAACAAGATGGAGCAGGTCAAGAGTTACCCGGACAACGTGGACCGGCCCATCATCAAGTCCGGCGGCCGCTTCGAAAAGGCCATCGCCTGGATGGTGCTCATGGCCGAAGACGGCTACCAGGGCAACCTGGAAGAGGAATACGATTTTCTCGACGAAGATGTCCAACCCTGGCTGGAACGACTTCCCGGCATCTCTTCTGTCAACATCCACGGTGGCAAGAAACGTGAGATGCAGGTGGTGGTGGACGTGGACGCCATGGCTTCCAGAAGGATCACGGTGCCGGATCTGATCCGCGCACTAAAGGTGGAAAACAAGACCATCAGCGCCGGCGACTTTGACGAGGGCAAACGCCGGTATATCGCCCGTACCGTGGGTGAGTATCGGAGCCCCGAAGACGTGGCCAACGTGATCATTCGGCGGGTGGAAGGCATCCCCGTGGCGGTCAAAGACGTCGCCACGGTGCGTCTGGGCCATGAAACGCCGGCCGTGGTGGTTCGCCATGACGGCGTGACCACCATTGTCATGAGCGCCGTGCGGGAGCCGGGCACCAACGTGCTGCTGGTCATGGATCGATTGAAGATAGCCCTGGCCGAACTCAATGGCGGCATCCTCAAAGATCGTCACCTGTCCATCGAACAGGTTTACGACGAGACCACCTACATCTACGACGCCATCAACCTGGTCAAGAAAAACCTGATGGTCGGATCGATCCTGGCGGTCACGGTGCTGCTGCTGTTTCTGCGCAACATCGCCGGAACGGTGGTGGTCTCCGCCGCCATTCCCGTCAGCGTGGTGGGCACCTTCCTCTTCATGACCCTGGCCGGCCGCAATATCAACGTGGTCAGCCTGGCGGGGTTGAGTTTTGCCGTGGGCATGGTGGTGGACAACTCCATCGTGGTGTTCGAAAATATCTTTCGCCACCGGGAGATGGGCAAAGGGCGCATCCGGGCCGCATTTGACGGCACCACCGAAGTGTGGGGGGCGGTGCTGGCCAGCACCCTGACCACCGTCGCGGTGTTCCTGCCCATCGTGTTTGTGGAGGAGGAGGCCGGCCAGCTGTTTCGCGACATCGCCATCGCCATTTCCAGCGCCGTCGCCCTGAGCCTGCTGATTTCTATTACCGGTATTCCCACCCTCTGCGCACTGATCTTGGGCCGTGTGGAGAAAAAATCACCGAAAACGAGCAAGGGGGTTTTCTCGGCTACACGAGCGGCCGGCGGGTTCGTCTCGGCCATGGTCGGATTTGTCGACTGGATGTGCGGCCGGGTGTGGTCGCGCATCGTGGTTGCCGTCGTCCTGGTGGCCCTGGCCGTAGTGCTGATTGTCACGCTTATCCCTAAGACCGAATACCTGCCCACAGGCAACCGTGAGCTGCTTTTCGGCATCCTGATTCCGCCGCCGGGGTATAACATCGATGAATTCGCCGCCATCGCACGGACCGTGGAAGCGGACATCTTGCCCCTGGTCAACCGGGACGGCACCAGCCAAGCGGCCGAGAAGCTGAATCTGCCCACGGTGAAGAATTTTTTCTACGTGGCCTTTCGCCAGCAGATCTTTATGGGCGTGGTCTCCCGGGACGCCGCGCGTACGGCCGAACTGATCCCCTACGTCTACCAAACGTTGGGAAACGTTCCCGGCATGATTCCCATCGTTTACCAGGCCGGGCTGTTTACCCGGGGACTGGGCAGCGGCCGCTCCATCGACATCGACCTCAAGGGCCCGGACCTGCCGCGACTGATTGCCCTGGGCCGGCAGATCTACGGCATGACGGCAGCTGTCATACCCGGGGCGCAGATCCGTCCCATCCCGGGCCTGGACCTGGGAAACCCGGAGCTGCGGATCACGCCCAACCGGGACCGGCTCACCCGGCTGGGTATCAGTACGACCGATCTGGGCACCACCGTTGATGCTCATGTGGGGGGCGCCAAAGCCGGCGTCTACCGCCTCTACGGCGACGAGATCGACCTGGTGGTCAAGAGCCGTGAGGACCGGCTGAAGCGGATCCAGGACCTGGAAGCCTTTCCCGTGGCCTCCCCGTTGGGCGGCAAGGTGCTGCTGGGTTCGGTGGCCGACATCCAGCTGACCGAAGGCCCCACGCAGATCAACCACATCGACACCCAGCGGGCCATTACCATCCAGGTGAATCCCCCGGCCGACATCTCGCTGGAAGCGGCGATGGAAACCATTGCCCGGCAGGTGATCGAACCCGTCAAGGCCCAGGCGCAGCTGGGCAGCCTCTACCGCATCGATCTGGGCGGTACGGCGGACCAACTCACCCGTACCCGAGATGCCCTCGTTTGGAATCTGGTTCTGGCCGTGGCCATCTGCTACCTGCTGATGAGTGCGCTGTTCGAGAACTTTCTTTACCCCCTGATCATCCTGTTCAGCGTTCCCCTGGCCGCTGCCGGCGGGTTCCTGGGAATTTTTTTGGTGAACCGGTTCATCGCTCCCCAGCCGCTGGATATTCTTACCATGCTGGGGTTTGTCATCCTGGTCGGCATCGTGGTCAACAACGCCATCCTGATTGTTCACCAGAGCCTCAACAACATCCGGGAGCATGCTATGGAGGCGCGCCGGGCCATCACCGAATCGGTTCGTTCGCGCATCCGGCCCATCTACATGAGCAGCATCACCACGGTGTTCGGTATGCTGCCCCTGGTGCTTTTTCCCGGTGCCGGCTCCGAGTTCTACCGGGGATTGGGAGGCGTGGTCGTTGGCGGCCTGCTGATCTCCACCATATTCACCATTTTTCTCATCCCCGCCATTCTCAGCCTGACCATGGATACGGTGGCGGCCTTGAAGCGGATGTTGCGAAATTCGGAGCATGCTTAACGCCATTCCGAAACCTTATAGCAATCGAGAGCCACAGATAGTATACAGACAATATGAACTTTGATCACCAACCGGCCATTCTGGCCCCTGCCGGCAACCGCGCCGCTTTTCTGGCAGCACTGGCTGCCGGAGCTGATGCCGTTTACTGCGGCCTCAAAAGCATGTCGGCGCGCATGGGGGCCAAGAACTTTTCACCTGTTGAACTGGCTCAGCTGACCCAGCTTGCCCACGAGCGGGGGGTGAAGGTCTACGTCACCGTCAATGCCCTGCTCAAACCCGACGAACTGGATCGCACCGGCCAGCTGATTGATGACCTGCAGCGCCATGTACACCCCGATGCCCTGATTGTTCAGGATCTGGGGGTTGTCGCCCTGGCCCGCCAGGCGGGGTTCGATGGTGAAATTCATCTTTCCACCCTGGCCAACGTCAGCTTTCCCAAGGCCCTGGGGTTTATTGCCCGAACCCTTGCGGTCGACCGGGTGGTGGTCCCCAGGGAGCTTTCCATCGATGAGATCAAGGCCATGGCCGATGCCTGTCCTAAGGCCCTGAGCCTTGAATCCTTCATTCACGGGGCCCTTTGCTACGGGGTCTCCGGCCGCTGCTACTGGAGCAGCTACATGGGGGGCAAGAGTGGTCTGCGGGGACGCTGTGTGCAACCCTGCCGCCGTCACTACCGCCAAGGGGACAAGACCGCACGTGCCTTCTCCTGCCAGGATTTTTCCGTGGATGTGCTGGTCAAGATCTTGGGACAGGTCAAAAAAGTATTGGCCTGGAAGATCGAGGGCCGCAAAAAGGGTCCCCACTATGTCTACTACACCGTGACTGCCTACCGGATGCTGCGGGATCAAGGCGGCGATGCCCGCATCAAACGCGATGCACTGGACCTGCTGGACCAGAGCCTGGGACGGGAATCCACCCACTACCAGTTTTTACCCCAGCGGCCGCAAAAGCCCATCGACACTCGGCGGCAGACCGCCTCTGGCCTGTTCATGGGCAAGGTGCAAGGCCCTGTCAAAAACCCATGGGTGGTGGTCCGGCAGGCTCTGCTGCCTGGAGACGTCCTGCGGGTGGGCTACGAAGACGAGGCCGGCCATACCATCTGCCGAGTGAGTCGCCATGTACCCAAAAAAGGTCGCTATCCCTTGAATTTGGGCGGTAAATTTGCACCCCGGCCCGGTGCGCCGGTATTTCTGACCGACCGTCGGGAGAAGGCCCTGGAAGAGATGATGGCAGAGGTGGAGGCCACCGCCCGGCCGCTGACGCCGATCATTTCCTCCCGCTTCACGGCAAAACTGCCCGGGCCAATAGGCGACTCCCGCCGTCCCATGGAGGTCCGCGTGAGTCGGCTACCGGTTCGGGCGTCGGGCCGCAACCTCGTGGGTATGTGGCTATCGGAAGTGGCTGCTGCGAACATCGGCCGGTCGGCCGCCACCGACCTGTGGATCTGGCTGCCGCCGGTTGTTTGGCCGGACGATGAGGCCCGCGTGGCTGGCCTGTTGAGGCAGTGCCTTGAAAACGGGGCGCGTCAGTTCGTGCTCAACAGCCCCTGGCAGATGGCCCTGTTCAACCGCCCCGAGGGGCTGACTCTGTGGGCGGGCCCATTCTGCAACGCGGCCAACGCCCTCTGCCTGGAGACGTTCAAGCGCCTGGGGTTCGGCGGCGCATACCTAAGCCCCGAACTGGGTGAGGCGGACATTCTCACCCTGTGCCGCCAGAGCCCGCTGCCGCTGGGGATTGTCCTCTCCGGCAACTGGCCTCTTTGTATTTCACGAACCCTGGCCGACGACGTGCAGCTGCGAGTGCCCTTCGACAGCCCCCGGGGCGAGCAGGCTTGGGCGGACCGGCATGGTCCAGACTACTGGATTTTCCCCAACTGGCGGCTGGACATCACTGAAAAGCGAACGATCCTCCAGCAGGCCGGTATCGGGATATTCGCCCATTTGGACGAACCTGTACCGCCCGCGGTGACGATCAAAAACCGTCCGGGGCTGTGGAATTGGAAGATTGGGCTGCAATGAAATGAGCACAGGGGACAGAGGACTGATAACTGATGACTGAGTGACCCATTCGGCAGGATATTGTAATAATGGGGACGAGACAGGAATTGTTCCCATGGGCTTCACGAATTCCAAAAAAAACGACTCAGTTGCGCATCGTATGGTGGTGAGTAACACATAACCGATGGGACGATGAGGAATAGCTATGCCGGATCCTGTTGCTGCAATACCGTCCGCCCGCCTTCGCGGCGTTAACCTTGGCGGCTGGCTGGTGCTGGAAAAATGGATGACGCCGAGCCTGTTCGATGGCCTCGCGACGACCGACGAGACCACTTGGTGCGCGGAACTGGGCCGCGAGGCGCCGATGCGGCTGCGCGGCCACTGGGAGCGCTTCATCACGCGCGAGGATTTTGCCTGGCTCGCGGGCAGGGGCATCAACGCGGTGCGCATCCCGCTCGGGCACTGGATCTTTGGCCCGCCTTATCCCTATCACGCCAAGTACGGTGCCGATCCTCATCCCTTCGTGGTTGGCGGCATCGACGTGCTGGACCGTGCGCTGGATTGGGCGGGGGCCTTCGGCCTGCATGTTATCCTCGATCTTCATGCGGCGCCCGGCTGCCAGAACGGCTTCGACAACGGCGGCATCATGGGCGTCTGCGAATGGCACACGCGTGAGGAGTACCTGGCGCACGCGATCGAGGTGCTGGAGCGGCTTGCCGAACGCTACTGCAACGCGCCCGCGCTTCACGCGATCCAGCTGCTCAACGAACCGCGCTGGGACGTGCCCACGGCGCTGCTCAAGGCCTACTACCTGCGTGCCTGCGAAGCGATCCGCAAACACTGCCCGCCGGATCGCGTGGCCGTGGTCTTCCACGACGGCTTCCGCCCGCACAGCGAATACCTGGGCTTCATGCAGCCGCCGCAGCATGAGAACGTCATCTTCGACGTACACCGCTATCAGTGCTTCGAACGCACGGATTTAGACATGGACATCTACGGCCACCTGCACAAGGCGGGGCAATTGCGGCAGCAGGAGGGTGAGCTTATCCAGCGTGAGCTGGGGCTGCCCGCGATCGTGGGCGAATGGAGTCTGGGGTTCAACCTGGAGGTGGTTTCGCTCTGGGCCGAAGGGCCGTTCAACCATGCACTCCAGCACATGGACGCATTCCAGGCGGATGTTGCCTACCGCGCCTATGGCGCCGCGCAGCTTCTCGCCTTGGAACACTACCACGGCTGGTTCTTCTGGAGCTACCGCACCGAGACCACGCCCGAGTGGTGCTTTCGCGAGTGCGTCGAGCGGGGGTGGCTGCCGCAACGATATCGGTAAGTAACCCAGATATCGGGTTTTTTTCGAACCCGTCACGCAGGGAGGGGTATGCAGGCGGAAACCGTCAACACCGCAGGACCCATACGGCGCTGGTTGGATGACATGCCCTTGGGCCTGGCGCCGTTGCTTATTGCAGCCATGGGACTGATCGCCGGCCTGTACCTGCTCGTCCACCCGGTGAGCCGGCGCCAGGCCGATCTGACTATGTGGACCTTCGGCGTGAGCCATTCCGACGCCTACCGGGAGGCGGCTGAACGCTTTTCAGCCGCGACCGGCCGCATGGTTGACCTGCAGCTGGTCAACTACAACGCGGTCAACCAGAAGCTTCGCTCGGCGCTCTGGGCGGCGGTGAACATTCCCGATCTGGTGGAGATCGAAAAAAGCGCGGCGGGTGGATTCTTCCGCGGGCCGATCGACAAGGTCGGCTTCCTCGACCTCAGACCCTACATGGAGCGGGACGGCATTCTGGACCGCATTCCGCCCAACGCCTTGGCCACCTACACCGACCGGGGGGCCATTTTCGGGCTGCCCCACGACATCCATCCGGTGATGCTAGCCTACCGCGCCGACATCGTCGACCCCTACCTGGCGCGGCGCGGCCTTCGCATGGAAGACCTGGCCACCTGGGACGACTACTTCCGTGAGCTGCACGGCCTGATCGTACCGGAGGAGCGCTACCTGCTGCAGGTTGAGTACGGCGATGCCTGGGCGTTCCAGATTTTCTTGATGCAACGCGGTGGAGGCATTTTCGGCCCCGACGGCCGGCTGCGCATGGATGACGAAACGGCGGTGCAGACCATGCTCTGGATGATTCCGCTGGTCGCCGAATCCGGCACCCGGCAGGTGGCCGCCTCGCTGGGGAACTGGCAGCCGTCATACTACCGCGGCCTCGTCGAGGGGTTCTACATCGCCGTGCTCTGCCCCGACTGGCGTTCCTCCAGCCTGGAGATTTTCGCCAGGGAGCTGTCCGGCAAGATGCGCGTGGTACCCCTGCCGGCCCCCGCCCCCGGCGGGCTGCGTACCAGCCAAATCGGCGGCACCATGCTCGGCATCACGCGTGCGGCCAGGGACCCCGAACTGGCCTGGCAATTTGCCCGGGAGATCTATTACGGCTCGCCGGAAAAGCACGGGCGTCTGTTCCGCACCATGAACATCCTCACCCCGGACCGGCAGGCCTGGAGCGACCCGGCCTATCACGAGGCGAGGCCCTACTGGGGCGGGCAGGTGCTGGGCGAGCGGTACATCGCTCTGGCCGACGATGTGCCGCCCTTCTACTCCAGCGCCTTCCTGCCGGTGGCGACGGCGAAACTCAACGAGGCCATCGTAGCCTGCTATGGCCACTACCGGTCGCACGGCGCGGACGGCTTCGAGGCTTACGTCCGTCAACGGTTGAAATCGGCCGCCGACTACGTGCGCGCCCAGATGACCCGCGAACCCGACTGGGACGCCGGGAGGCAACCATGAAGCTGCACGCCTCCCGCACCGCGCCATACATCTTCCTGACGCCGTTCGTCCTCAGCTTCCTGATCTTCGGTGCCTACCCCATCGTGCGCAGCATGATCCTGTCGCTCTATATCACATCGGGCCCCGAAGCCCAGCAGTTCGTCGGTTTGGACAACTACCTGCACCTGCTGAGGGACCCCGATTTCTGGATCGCCTTTCGCAACACAGCCACCTTCGCCATGGGAAGCATCCTGCTGCAGCTGCCCCTCAGCCTCGGCCTGGCGATCCTGCTCAACCGCCCCGACCTGCGCGGCCGCAACGTCTTCCGCTTCATCTTCTTCTCGCCCAACCTGATGGGCCTGGTCTTCTCTGCCCTGCTGTTTATGCTCATCCTGGCGCCCAAGTTCGGCCTGCTCAACGCCACCCTTCACGCCCTGTTTGGCCTGCCGCTGACCATCCGCTGGCTGTCGACGCCCGAACTGGTAATGCCAGCGCTGATTATGGTGGCCCTGTGGCTCTACACGGGCTTCAACATGGTCTATTTCCTGGCCGCCCTGCAGTCCGTCGATGGCGAGCTTTACGAAGCCGCCACCATCGACGGGGCCGGCCGCTGGTCGCAGTTCTGGCATGTCACCCTGCCCGGCATCAAGCCGGTGCTGATCTTCGTCGTGGTGCTCTCCACCATCGGGTCGTTCCAACTCTTCGAACTGGCCTTCCTGTTGCTGGGCAACGGCTCCGGCCCCGACCAGGCGGGACTGACCATCGTCATGTACCTCTATCAGAACGGCTTTCTGGGGGGCGATCTCGGCTACGCGGCCGCCATCGGCTGGACCCTGGCGGGCATGGTGCTGATCCTGGCAATCGTCCAGCTGCGCATCACCGGCGCCGGCAGGGAGGGAGGCTGATATGCGGCGGGTCGTCGTCTACATCGCCCTCGTGCTCTTCTCATTTCTGTGCCTGGTGCCCATCGCCTGGCTGGTGGTCTCGGCGTTCAAGGCCAACGCCGATTTCCAGACCTACGCCTTCATGCCGCCGGTGGACCGCCTGACGGTCGGCAATTTCCCCAGTCTCTTCCGGCAGATGCCGTTTCTGCGCTTCATGATGAACAGTTTCTTCGTGGCCGGCGTGACAGTCATCGTCCAGCTCTTCTTCTCCTCCCTGGGGGGGTTCGCCCTGACCAAGTACGCCTTCGCCGGCAAGAAGACCATCATGGGCGTCATGCTGGCCACGATGATGATTCCAGGTCCTGTGCTGCTCGCGCCGATGTACGAGTTGATCTACCACCTGGGCCTGATCGACAGCCATTTAGGCTTGATCGTTCCCGGCATGGTCAACGTCTTCGGCATGTTCCTGTTCCGCCAGTCGATGGTGTCGATACCCGACGAGATGCTCCAGGCCGCGCGCATCGACGGCTGCAATGAATTTCAGATCTTCTGGCATGTGGTGCTGCCGGTCAGCCGGCCGATGATCGGTGCCTTCTGTCTGATCGCCTTCATGGGAACCTGGAACAGTTTTCTCTGGCCGCAGATCATCCTGCAGAGCAGCGACCGTTTCACGCTGCCGATCGGCCTGAACCAGATGGTTGGCGTATACGAGGCCGACTACGGTGCGATGATGGCCGGCACCCTGCTGGCGGTGCTGCCGGTCGTCGTGCTATTCTTCATCCTGCAGAAGGAATTCATCGCAGGACTCACCAAAGGCGCAGTGAAGGGCTGAATCATGGCGGACATTGCATTTTGTGGCGTGAACAAAATCTACCCCAATGGCTTCAAAGCCGTGTATGACCTCGATCTTGCGATACAGGATGGTGAATTCCTGGTCATGGTCGGTCCTTCCGGTTGTGGCAAGTCGACGACCCTGCGCATGCTCGCCGGCTTGGAGCCTATCAGCAGCGGCGATCTTTTCATCGCCGGCGAGCGGGTCAACGATCTGCATCCGCGGACGCGCAACATCGCCATGGTTTTCCAGAGCTACGCCCTATACCCGCACAAGACGGTGCAGGGCAATATCGAATTTCCACTGCGCATGGCCAAGGTCCCGAGAGACGAGGTCAAGGCGCGGGCGCTCAAGGTGGCCCGCATGCTCGAGTTGGAACCCTTACTACAGCGCAAGCCGGGACTGCTGTCGGGTGGTCAGCGACAGCGGGTGGCTATGGCGCGCGCCCTGGTGCGCGACCCGGTCGCTTTCCTGTTGGATGAGCCGCTGTCCAACCTGGATGCCAAACTGCGGGTACAAATGCGGGCGGAAATCGCCGCGCTGCAGCAGCGAACCGGCACCACCACGGTGTATGTCACCCACGATCAGGTCGAGGCCATGACCATGGGGGACCGCGTGGCCGTATTCAAGGAAGGGTGCCTGCAACAGGTCGATACACCACAGCGGCTTTTCGAGCGACCGGACAATATCTTCGTCGGCAGCTTCATTGGCTCACCCAGCATGAACCTGATCGCGTCGCACGTCGAGCCCGCTGCTGACGGCCTGGTCCTGACCCTGGCCGGAGAGCGCATCGTCCTGAAGGATGACCTCGAGGCTCGCTTTGACAACCCCCGGGGATCGGCCGGTCAGGTGGCGCAAATCGGTCTTCGTCCCGAGGACGTGGTCGACCCGCATCTGGTGGGAGAGGATCAGCGTCTGCACGGCCGGGTCGTGATGACCGAGTTGCTCGGCCGTGAACAGATGGTTTACCTCGATTTGCGCGATGGCACACGAGTGGTCGCCCGCCTGCACGCCGACCATCGTTTGCACAGCGGTGAGGCGATCGCCATTGGCATCGATCCGACCCGCTTGTATCTGTTCAGGGCCGATGGCAGGGCGTTGACTTATCGATGATTGCCCGTCCCGACGATGCTCATTCGGCCGTATAACAATCGACGGCACCGGGTGGGTCGATGATGAATCCGATTCAAGTGTCAAACAAAGGATTTTCTATTGGGTTCCTGCTGCGGCGCTTTTCGATCTTTCCTTGAATCGTAAAAGGCGTTGACCGATACGGATTGCCGCCTCGGACCGTGAAAAGGGTCTCTGTCATCTGACCGCCGTCTTCGGTTGTCCGACATCGATCTTATGGCCGTTTTCACCAGGAGAACCCATGGCTTCAATCCTATTTCACTTCGCCACTATCGAGGTGGACCTGGACACCGGTCCGGACATTCGGGATATCACCGACGACTTGAATCATATGGTTGTCCGGTCAGGTATTGAAAACGGACAGGTCAGTGCTTGTCTCATTGGCAGCACCGGCTCCTTGACAACCATTGAGTTCGAACCGGGCGTGGTTCAAGACCTCAAAGACGCCATCAACCGTATGGCACCCAAAGATCTTACTTACGCCCATGAGCTGGCCTGGCATGACGGTAACGGCCATAGCCACGTGCAGGCGGCTCTTTTGGGACCTTCGATTGTCTTGCCCATTCGGCGTGCCAGACTTCTGCTTGGCACCTGGCAGCAGGTGGTGGCGATCAATCACGACAACCGCGCCCGGACCCGTAAAATTGAAGTAACCATGCTGGGCGTATAAAGATTGTTTTATATAGTTTACACAACAAGTTAGTATAGGCCGACGCCTCCGAGGACCCAGCAGATATTGGCTCTGAAAATTCCTGTGATTCGGGAAAATAATCACAACAGACGAAATCTTGAAACGACAGCTGTTCCCATGGTAGGTTCAAGATGACCAGTGCATATAGTGAAAAAGTGTTGTCTTGCCAATAGGTAAGATTATCTCAATTAAAATCTACCAAATAAATTGGATGGCGATGTTCTTGCCGTTGACTCGTTTTACTTGAGCAGTCTTTTTAACATATTGTTTTGAATCTGAAAATGGAATCTGAATCTCAATAAGCTCGCCGTTTTTTACTGGAAAATGTTGGTCGATGGAAAGCAGCGCACCGCCCCTGCTTATATCTTCAACCATACAAGAGAACTCTTGATTTTGAATTATCAAAAATGCACTTGTGTTACTGCAAAGCTTCCTATCATGTTTTCGACTGTTTTTTAGCTTCCCTCTCAGAAACTTCATAATAATACCTAATATCAGACGTTTGTATTAAATTTCAGCGTAACTCCTGATAAGCACACGTTTTCAGATAACCTCAGAAACGACAGTCATAGGATATGTACCCCACGGTTATACATATCGGCAGGTATGGGATGGAATTCAATAAAATTTAAAGGAGACTTTTCGTGGTCGTACATTTCCAACCTATCAACGTTTTTGGTGACCTACAGAAGGCTGTGATATTTATTGCCTGGCAAGGACCCCTCTTCAAAATGACCTGTTTCGGTTTTAACTATCCCCCTTCCATCTATCTCGACACCCATTCACTAACTGTCGATCAGGATTTTTGAGTCTACTGGTCTGATTTCGGCTTTTAAGGCCGAAACTCTAAAGTTGATCCCCGCACGAATATCAATTATGGCTACTGAATGGTTTTAATCTCCACATACGCAATCGACGGCGGTCAGGAACTGAAGGGTGTCAACGGCTGTCTGGGCCTGGCAAACTATAGACGTAATCCTGTATGGGGTATAACCAGCCAGTGACGCCGAGCACGGACATACCCGGGACATCCTATTTTCGCCCGGCCATTCCCATTACCCTATCGCTGATTGTCGGCATCCTTCTTTCCCAGGTTCTGCCTGGGTTGGTCATTCCGTCGCTGTTTATCCTGCTTGCGTCAGCCGTTCGGCTGACGATTTGTCTGAAGCGGGACCAGCCAGTGCGATGGTCTCCACTGCTGGCCACCGTGGTCGCAGGATACCTGGCTATGGTGCCGTGGCTGTCGCCCGTGCATGGACCCAGCCACCTCGCTGATTATCTCGACACCGGATATTGGCGTATCAACGGAACCGTGGCTGATTCACCCATCTTCCATTACGGCCGGACGCGTCTTTTACTGGACGTGGACACCCTTTCCCGTGAAGCGGAATCAAAGCCAGTCCGGGGCCGCCTCCGGTTGACGGTCATGGGGGAGGCGAATCTGGAGCAGGGCGCACAGGTGACCTTTCCGGCCAGAATCCGAGCTTTTCACAATTTTCACAATCCAGGCGGCTTCGACTATCGCCGGCACATGGCCTTTGAGGGCATTCACGGCAGCGCCTGGGTGCAGGCGGAAAAAATCCAACCGAGCGAAAAGCGCACCCGGTCTCCCGCCAGACGGCTCATCCATGCGACTCGTCATCGATTGGCCCGGATGATCGATTCGGCCGGCCAGGACACCGCCGCGGATGAAAAAGCCGTGCTCAAAGCCCTTGTCTTCGGGGACCGGTCGGGCATCGACGACCGGCTGCGCGAACGGTTCAACCGGGCCGGCGTGGGCCACTTGCTGGCCATTTCAGGTCTTCACGTGGGTATCGTGGCCACCCTGGCCTTCGGCACGCTTCGCTGGATCTTCTCTTTTTTACCGCCCCTGCTGTGGCGGGGGTGGGGCCGGCAGTGGGCGGCGGCAGTGACCCTGCTGCCCGTACTGGCTTACGGTTTGCTGGCCGGCATGTCCCCTTCCACCCAGCGGGCCGAGTTGATGGTCGCGCTGTTTCTGGCCGCCATTATCCTTGGACGGTCCCAAGACGTCCTGAATACCCTTGCCTTGGCGGCGCTGGTGATTCTGGCTTTTTTCCCGCCAGCCCTGTTTTCGATCTCTTTTCAGCTCTCATTCGCTGCCGTACTGGCCATTGTGTACGGTCTGGAAAAGATCGGGGTCGCTGAAGTGCCGGACCTTTCCCCGGCCCGACGGACCGGCAGGCGGGTGGTGGGATTTGTTCTGGTCTCTGCTCTGGCCATCGCCGGCACGACCCCCGTGGCCCTGCTTCATTTCAATCAGACCTCGGTGGTGGGCATCGCTGCCAATCTGTTTCTCGTTCCTCTGGTGGGTTTTGTGGTGGTGCCGGCAGGGTTGGTGTCGGCCTTTGTCACCCTCTTTTTCGAACCCGTCGCGGCCCTGGGCTTCTGGTTGAGCATCAAGATCCTTCATCTGGCGATGATGGGGGTGGACTTCTTCTCGAGGCTTTCCTTCGCCGCGGTCAAGGCCGTGACGCCATCCCTGATGGAGATTTTCCTGTATTATCTGGCCGCCTGGGCACTGCTGAACCTGCGTAAAGCAGCCCTGGCTCCGTGGATCCTGGTCGCAGCGATGGTCTTGGCCGCCGGCGATGGATTATACTGGTCCTACCAACGCTTCTGGCATCGGGATCTCAAGGTCACGGCCATCGACGTGGGGCAGGGCGGCTGTACTCTCATGGAACTGCCCGGGGGCGGCGTCGTGCTATACGATGGGGGCGGTTTTTCCGATAACCGCCTGTTCGATATGGGGCAGCGCGTCGTCGCACCGTTACTGTGGCGCAAGAAAATCGCCACCGTTGACATCCTCGTTCTTTCCCACCCCAACGCCGATCATCTCAATGGCCTGATATACATCGCCAGGTATTTCAATGTCCGGGAACTCTGGAGCAATGGGGATGTCAACACCACGAAAGGCTATGAAGCGTTGATGGCGGTATGCCGTGAGCAGAACATTGTCGTGCGAACGATGGATTCCGGAACCCCAAAAACGATTGTCGGACCGGTGGCGCTGACGGTTCTTCACCCGCCGCCGGGGTTTTTAAACCAGCCGGACGGCGTCGACCAGGAATACCGCAACAACGGATCACTGGTCGTCAAGGCGACAATGGGAGAGACCGCCTTTCTGCTCACCGGGGACATCGAAGCCCGGGGGGAGAGCCAATTGGTGCAACGGACCGGCAGTGGGCTTGCCAGCACGGTTCTCTTCGCTCCCCATCACGGATCCCGGACATCCAGTTCAGTGGAATTCATAACCGCGGTGGCGCCGGCGGTGGTGGTGATCAGCGCCGGCGCCGACAACCGCTTCGGATTCCCCCATGCCGAGGTGACGGGTCGATACCGCGCAGCGGGCAGCCGGGTCCTGTGCACCGGCACGCATGGTGCCATTTCGATGCGTTCGGACGGCAAAACGGTTCATGTCCGGCCAATCCTCTAATCCCACCATTCCCCCCATCCCTTAATCCCAACAAGGCGTATTTCAGGTTTGATTTGACACCCGGTTTTTTTGCATACTATACAACAGATAAAGGTTCCATCTCCGCCAACCATCGACACTCCATCCAAACACCGCTGGAGTCGCTTGCCCAGATGAGGCCGCCATGTATATCCGACAGACAGATCTGTTTTGGGGGCTGAACCAGAATGTGGTCAATCGGGTGATGGCCATGGCCGAACGCGTGGCGTTCGCCAAAGGTGATGTCCTATTTCACAGCGGCGATGAGGCCCGCCATCTGTTCATCCTCGCCCAGGGAGAAGTGAAAATCACCATCGGCGATACGGGAAAGAAGGTATACACGGGAAATCGTGTGGGAGAGGCCTTCGGCTGGAAATGCCTCATCGACGGCGACAAATGCGGCGGCGATGCCATCTGTGCTACGCCGGTGGTGGTGCTGAAACTGGACCGGGATCGCCTGCTCAGGCTGTTGGACAGCGACACGCAAAGCGGCTACCTGTTTTACAAGCATCTGTCCCGGGCCCTGGGCGAGCGGTTGATCCAGGCCTACCAACAGATGGCTGACACAGACGTGGGAGGAAACCATGGCAAATCCTGAGATACAGGCCACCCTGCAATCGTGCGGGTTTCTGAAGAACATCTCCCCGGCGCACCTGACCACCATTTCTGATTTTTGCGACATCGATCATTACAAGGCCGGCGCTTATGTTTTCCGGCAGGGCGACTTCGGAGAGGACCTGTTTATCATCGTGGACGGATATGTGTTTCTGGAGCGCGCCATGGATATCGGCAGTCACAAGGGATCCGTAGTGATCGATGCCCTGGGCAAGGGCCGGACCCTGGGATGTTGGTCGGCCCTGTTGGGCGAGCCCCATGTACTCATGTCATCGGCCAGTTGCCAGAAAGATTCAACAGTGATTCGCATCAAAGGGCGTCAGCTGAGAAAATGTATGGAGGATGACACCCCATTCGGTTTTTTCATGCTCGAGCGACTCTGTTTTTTACTGCGCGAGCGCATCCAGGCGGCCTATGGCGCCATGGACAAGATTTGACGGGTTCGTAACAAGTCCGATATCTGCGTTACGCTTCATCCCTCGTCACTGCGGCGTACCGAAAGTACGCCTCATTTCTCGGGATTCGCAAGCCTTGATCTCGTACTTGTTACGAACCCGTAGTAAATACGATATCTGCGAGTTCATCAGATTTCACTGTCAACAATTGAGAAAAACCAACAACGCTGATGCCGACACGTGACCATGCAGCTTCCCCTTAGCGCTGAAGACGAATTGCGCCTGAAAGCCTTGCAACCGCAGATCGCTGCTTCTCCCAAAGGCAGGGGGCAGCTGATTCCCCTGCTCCAGATGGCCCAGAAGGCCTTGGGCTATCTTCCCGACCAAGCCCTTTCCCTGGTGGCCGGCCATCTGGCCGTCACCCGATCCGAAGTCTACGGGGTGGCCTCGTTTTACAACCAATTCCGCTTCAACCCGCCGGGAAGAAACCCGGTCAAGGTTTGCATGGGAACGGCCTGCCACGTGCGCGGCGGTGAGATCATCCTGGAGAATTTCGAGCGCAAACTGGAGATCCAGGAAGGTGAAACCACCCAGGATCGGGAATTCAGCATCGAACGGGTGGCCTGTGTGGGTTGCTGTGCCCTGGCACCGGTAGCCCTGGTGGGTGAGACCCTCCACGGGCACATGGCTCCCAGCAAGGTGGAGGGGCTGGTCCTGCGAGTCCATCTCGAAAAGGAGAAGGCGCAGAGAGAGGCGGCCAAATCATGACGGCTCCGTAATAAAGCCGACATCCGCGTTACGCGTCATCCCTCGTCAGTACGACTCCTTCCCCGGGATTGGCAAGCCTTGATCTCGGCCTTTTTTATAAAACCGTCTGAAAGTCTGGTTTTAAAGGTTTCATCAAGAATGACAAGAGACACCGTGGTGAGAATTCAAGCGTCCTATCAGGCCCTTGCCGACGACGCCCGGACAAGGTGGGAGCGGTTCGATCAGAGTCCGTTACCCAAGATTCATATTGGCATGGCCACCTGCGGCATCGCCTCCGGCGCCCTGGAGACCCAGGCGGCCTTCGAAAAAGCCCTTGCCGAGAGAGGAATCGAGGCCCATGTGCACACGGTGGGCTGCGTGGGCCACTGCTACGCCGAACCGGTGGTGGTCATCGATCATCCGAATTTCGGATTCCCACCCATTCTCTACCCCGAGGTCACCCCGGGCAAGGCCAGGATGTTGGTCAAGCTGTTTTTGGAAGAGGGTGACCCCCGCTTCGAGCACGTCATGGGGGCTACCGTGGAAAACGAAATGATCCCGTCGGTGATGGAGTTCGCCCGCTTCAGCCGGGAAAAGCGAGTGATCATGGACCGTTGTGGAAGAATCGATCCGGAACAGATTTATGAGTACATTGCCGACGGGGGGTATGGTGCATTGGCCACCGCCCTTTGCCGGACGCCTGAAGCGATCATTGCCGAAATCGATGCCGCCGGTCTGCGGGGACGCGGCGGTGCGGGATTTCCCACGGCCAGAAAATGGCAGGCGGGGCAGGCGGCATCCGGCAGCGACAAGTTGATCGTGTGCAATGCCGATGAGGGCGATCCCGGCGCATACATGGACCGCACCCTGCTGGAGAGCAATCCTCATCAGGTCATCGAAGGCATGATTATCGCCGCCATGGCCGTGGGTGCCGCGCGCGGCCTGTTTTATGTGAGGGCCGAATATCCCCTGGCGGTGAGGATTCTGACCACCGCCGTCCAGCAGGCCAGGCAATTGGGCATCCTGGGCACGGATATTTTGGGCAGCGGACTGGATTTCGATATTGACCTGTTTCAGGGGTCTGGTGCCTTTGTCTGCGGCGAAGAGACCGCCCTGATTCGGTCGGTGGAGGGCTACCGGGGCATGCCCAGGCACCGCCCGCCTTATCCGGTGGAGCGTGGGCTGGACGGCCGGCCCACGGTGATCAACAATGTCAAGACTCTGGCCACGGTTCCACCAATCCTGGAAAAGGGAGCCGACTGGTTCAGGGGGATCGGTACACCGGACAGTCCAGGCACGGCGGTCTTCTCCGTGGTGGGCAACGTGACCCACCCCGGACTGGTGGAGATCCCCATGGGAGTGACCCTGCGTGAGTTGATCTTCGACATCTGCGGCGGTATTCCTCATAAGAAGCAGTTCAAGGCGGTGCAGATCGGCGGGCCGTCGGGGGGGTGTCTGTCCGCCCAATTTCTCGATACACCGGTGGATTTCGATGCCCTGACGCAGGTTGGCGCCATGATGGGCTCCGGCGGCTTGGTGGTGATGGACGAGGACTGCTGCATGGTCGACGTCTCGCGCTATTTTTTGGATTTCATTCAAAAGGAGTCCTGCGGCAAATGCACCTTCTGCCGCATCGGCACCCGCCACTTGCTGGACATTCTGCGCCGTCTCACCCGCGGTGAGGGGCGCGAGGGAGACCTGGCGCAGCTGGAGACCCTCAGCCAAGCAATCAAGCAGGGTTCTTTGTGCGGGCTGGGTAAGACCGCCCCCAACCCGGTGCTTACTTCCCTGACCTATTTCAGGGATGAATACGAGGCGCATGTCGAGGAGGGGCGCTGTCCGGGACGCACCTGCCGGACCCTGACCGCCTTTTATATCGATTTGGATAAATGTGCCCGGGGCTGCGATGCCTGCGTGGGGTGCTGCCCGGTGGATGCGGTGTTTACCACCAGCAACCGAAAAAAAGGCATTGATCAGCAACTGTGTGTCAAATGCGGCGAGTGCATGGTGGCCTGCCCGCCGGACTACGATGCAGTGGTGAAAATCTCGCCGGCAGCCCTGGCGCCCATTATCGAACGGCCGGCGGAGAAGAAAAGCTGACGGTGAAACGATGGTTAACCTGACCGTGGACGACCGGACGATCCAGACCCCGAATGGCAGCAGTGTGCTGTCGGCCTGCCTGTCGGCCGGAATTTATATCCCGCACCTGTGCTGGCTGGAAACAGACGCCCCGGCCGATGCTCCGGCCGCGTGCCGTCTCTGCTTCGTCGAGATCGACGGTTTTCGTGAGCCCGTGGCCGCCTGCGCGGTGCCCGTGGAAGACGGCATGATGGTTCACACGGGCACCGAAGCGGTCCGCAGTCTTCAAAAGACCGCCCTCAAGCTCCTGCTCTCGGTTCACCGGGTGGAATGCAAACCCTGCCCGGCCAACCGTGCCTGTCAGCTGCAGAATATAGCCGCGTTTCTGGGAGCCGGGTTGGGATGCAAACCATTCGAACGGGTGTTCAAGGAGCCGGAGGTGGACGTTCGCCATCCGGTGTTGGACTACTACCCCAACCGCTGCGTGTTGTGCGGCATCTGTGTCCGGATTTGCCGGCAGCAGCACCAGCAACCCCGGTTGAGTTTTGCCGGTCGGGGTTTCGATACGGTGGTCGGTTATTTCGATGAAGACCCGGTTGCTGCGGCGGATTGCCCATCGTGCCGGGCGTGCATCGAATCCTGCCCCACCGGGGCGTTGGTGCAACGAATGGAAGGAGGGGGTTAGGGCATGGCCAGAATTCCGGTAATTGACGATGGTGATGCCATACGCCTCTCCTTGAATCGGGCCCTCGAATCGGCGGGGGAAGCATCGACCCGATGGATTGCTTGGAGATCCCCAAACGAGAGTGCGCGGGCTGCTTCGTTTCAAGCTTTTCGACATCCCGCTTCCGGCGGCTGCGGAGGAAGACCTGATAGGGCCCCGGAGAAAAGGAATGGATCTATGATCGGCCGTTAATGGTCTATCTGTCGGGGCTTGTTTTTCCTGGCACTTTCCAGATGATTGAAAAACTTGTCCACGTCGACAAAACCCTCGGGTGAGATGGGAAACGACGCCATGGTCTCGATCATGGCGTTGCGGATTTTGGTGAACTCCCCCTCCAGTTCAACGTAGGGCTTTGCCCGATCGTGTTCGAGCAGGCGCATCAGTGCGCCGATGCGGGTCATCAGCGAGAAAAATTTAGAGCCCATGTTGTCGAACTCCCGGGCGATGGCCACGCCGAACCGGTTGACTGCATTGTCAGCAAAATGGACGGTCTGTATCTGCCCGGTCTCCTCGTCCACGATTTCCAGTCCCTGGCCCGGGGTATGCTTCAGCGGCATCTGATTCAGCGCTGCCGCATTGCCCACCTTGAGGGCATAAAGCAGCTCATCGGGTTCAACGGGCATATTCCACTGGGCCATGAGTGGAGGCTCCTAGTCTAACGGTTCCCTATCAAAATCGGTTCGAGGATGTTCATCGGCTGTCAATGACACTTTAACCCGAGACAGACCTTCATGCAATAGCCAATGGCGCGCCGCCGTTGCCGACACATGATAGGTTGACCTTCCGATGCGGTCATTTCCCGCTGGCGGGCGATGACATCGGAATTTAAATGATTAACTTTACTGGTGATTTTTCCGTGTCACCCGCAGTGATGCAGGAATGCCGGCGGTTTTTCCCCCTTTGGACGGCAGCATTGGTTTGGTTTAATCGATACAGCAATCGTTGGAGGATCGAATGAAAAAGATGATGATCTGTTTTTCGGCCGGCTGCCTGGGCGCATTGGCCAACAGTCTGGTGGTCTGGCAGTTCGGCGATTTGGGCATTGCCCGGTGGGCCGGCGTATCCATTGCACCGGCCCTAACTCCCGGTTGGCTGTATCCGCGGATTGTCTGGGGGGGGATCTGGGGGCT
>NZ_JBFELV010000040.1:0-20906 GCF_041551955.1 Desulfosarcina sp. | reverse complement strand
CTACCAAATATTGCTATCGCTTTCGGCCCTCAACACGGACCCGTGACTGCGTCGCAGGTCGAAGATTTGATTCGCGCCTCCCGTCGCTACGACGAGCTGGTGATTGCCGCCTTCAGCTTCGACGGTTCCTCGCAAGCCGTGATCCAAGAATCGGCCAACCCGCGCCTGAAGATCCACATGGCGCATATCCGTCCGGATGTATCACCTGGGATGGATGGGCTGCTCAAGGATTCGCCGAAGAGCCAGTTGTTCACGGTGTTTGGTCAGCCGGAAATCAAACTGGGGTTTTTCCCGCCCTACGCGGCCATCCGGCTTCCCCAGCTGGTCGGTCCGGCCCGCGCCGTGGAGATCTGCACCACCGGTCGCCGCTACAAGGCCGAAGAAGCTCAGCGCATGGGGCTAGTGGCCCATCTGTCCGAAGCGGACAACTTTCAGGATACGGTTGACGGCATCGTCGGTGAAATCAAGGCATGCAGCCCGCTGATCATCCGACTCAACAAGCGGGCTGTCAACGCCCACCTGAAATTGGATTTCAAACAGGCCCTGTCCGGCGTCAGCGACATGTTTCTCAACACCCTGATGAAAACCGAAGACACCCTTGAAGGCATTAAGAGCTTCGAAGAAAAGCGCCGGCCGGTGTGGAAGAACAGGTAGCGTTCGCAGGTTCAGCGTTCACCGTTCAGGGTTTACTGTTTTTTTCAACTTTGATGAACTCGTAAAAAGTCGCATTTCCGGCGGATTCGTAAAAAGCCCGAGATCAAGGCTTGCAAATCCCGAGGAATGAGGCGTACTTATCGTACTCCGCAGTGACGAGGGATGAAGCGTAACGCAGATATTGGGTTTTTTACGAATCCGTCAACTTTGACTCGCGTTAACTGGCAATGGGTAGTGCCGGTTTTCAGCCGATCGTTAATCACGAATCCTGAAACGCTGAACCTTTGAACCTTTGAACCGCTGAACCTAATATTTAAGAAAAGGAGAACCAGCGATGGCGTCCATGATTTCCTGGCAAATGACAGAACCCGGAAAACCACTGATTAAAGTTGAAGCGCCGATCCCCCAACCTGGTCCCGGCGAAGTGCTGGTCAAGGTGGCCGGATGCGGGGTGTGCCATACGGATTTAGGTTTTTTCTACGACGGCGTGCGAACCAAATCCCCGCTGCCATTGACGCTGGGTCATGAAATCAGCGGCATTGTCACCGCCGCCGCTCCCGATACCCGACAATTGGAGGGCAAGGCGGTGATCATCCCCGCGGTGATGCCCTGTGGAGACTGCGATGTCTGCAATCGGGACCTGGGTAACATCTGCACCACCCAGAAGATGCCCGGCAACGATATCCAGGGGGGATTTGCCAGCCACATCATCGTACCGGCCAAGCAACTGTGCCAGGTTCCGGTGGACGACCAGTACCGGCCCGTAGGCCAGGCAGACGTTTCTCTGGCCCAGATGTCCGTCATCGCCGATGCGCTGACCACGCCTTACCAGGCCGTTGTCGATGCCGGATTGTCCGCGGACGATACGGCCATTTTCGTGGGCGTAGGCGGCGTGGGCGGATTCGGTGCCCAGATCGCCAAAGCCTTCGGCGCCCTGGTGGTTGCCATCGATGTGGACCAGGCCAAGCTTGATGCACTGGCCCCCTATGTAGACAACACGTTCAACGCTGCCGATATGGCCTTCAAAGACCTGCGCAAGGCGGTTTCCGCCTTCGTCAAGGAGCAGGGCAAACGCCGGACGGAGTGGAAGATTTTCGAAACCTCCGGCACCGCCGCCGGTCAGAAAACCGCCTTCGGTCTCATGACTTTCGGGGCCAATCTTTCCGTGGTGGGCTTTACCATGGACTCGGTAGACATCCGTCTGTCCAACCTCATGGCCTTCAACGCCACCGCCCGGGGCAACTGGGGATGCCTGACCCGCTATTATGCACCGGTGCGAGACCTGGTCCTGTCGGGCAAGGTCAAGATGGCACCGTTCGTCAAAACCTTTCCGCTGTCCGAAATAAATGCGGTCTTCGACATGGTGCACCACAAAAAGATCGTCGAGCGGGCGATCATGGTTCCCTGACGCGATCCATAAATAATAATTACTGCAACGGCCCGAAATATTTTCACCCAACCCAACCCGCCGAACCTATGCGGCGAAACCCAACAGGAAACGACGATGCACAAATTACTTACCGACAGTCCCGGAGAGAAGATGCTGCTCCTGGGCAACGAAGCCATCGCCCGAGGCGCCATCGAGGCCGGGGTAGCCTTTGCCTCCACCTACCCGGGCACCCCCTCGTCGGAAATCTCACTGAATCTGTTCCAGGTTTCCCATGAGAGCGATCTTTACTTCGAGTACAGCACCAACGAGAAGGTGGCCCTGGAAGTGGCCGCCGCCGCCGCCAACAGCGGTGTGCGCACCTTCTGCATGATGAAGCACGTGGGCCTGAACGTGGCGGCCGATCCGCTGATGACACTGGCCTACGTCGGGGTAAAAGGTGGAATGGTCATCCTCACCGCCGACGATCCGTCCATGTTCTCCAGCCAGAACGAACAGGACAACCGCTACTACGGCAAACTCTCCGGCCTGCCCATTCTCGAACCATCATCGGTTGAAGAAGCCCGCCAAATGACGGCCGAGGCTTTCGACCTGTCCGAACGATTGGGGGAACCGGTGATCCTGCGCACCACCACACGAATCAACCACTCCAGCGCCTTCGTGGAACTGGGCCGGCTGACACCGCGCAAAACCAAGGGAGATTTTAAAAAAGACCCGTTCAACCTGGTCACCGTGCCGGCCGTCTCCCGCCGCCTGCACGTGCGCCTGCTGGAAAACTGGGACAAGGCCCAGGCCCTGGCCGAAACCTCCGCCTACAATTTCATCGACGGCGCCGGTTCCTGGGGTATCATCTGCAACGGGGTCAGCTACAGCTATGTTTCCGACGCGGTGGAAGAGCTGGGCATCGCTGACAAAGTTCGCGTCCTTCGCCTCGGATTTTCCTACCCCACGCCGCCGAAACTGATCAAAACCTTTCTAAAAGGCTGCGACAAGGTGCTGGTGGCCGAAGAGGGCGAACCGGTCATGGAAGAGACCGTCAAGGCCTTTGCCCAGGAGGAAAAACTGACCCTGCCCATCGCCGGCAAGGGAGCGGGTCTGTTCTCTCGTCTGTACGAATTCGATCCGGCCATGGTGCGCCGGGTAATGGCCGGTTACTTTGGCGTACCGCACACGGAAAGCCAAACACCCGACCTGTCGGACGTACCCGAAATTCCCCAGCGTCCGCCCAACCTGTGCGCCGGCTGCTCCCACCGAGCCACCTTTTACGCGGTTAAAAAGGCCGCCGAGGGCGAAGAGACCATCTATCCCACCGACATTGGCTGCTACACCCTGGGTTTTCTGCCCCCGTTGGCCATGGGCGATTTTCTGATCTGCATGGGCTCGTCCGTCAGCACGGCCAGCGGATTTTCCAAGACCACGGACAAAAAAGTGATCTCTTTTATCGGCGACTCGACATTTTTTCACTCGGGTCTGACCGGTCTGGTCAACGCAGTCTACAACAACCATAACTTCACCCTGGTCATCTTGGACAACGGCACGACGGCCATGACCGGCCACCAACCCAATCCCGGGGTGGACATGAGCAACTTCAACCTTTCCGGTTACGGACGCATCTCCATTGAAGCGGTGGTTCGCGCCATCGGCGTCGAACACGTCACCGTCATCAAGCCTTACAAGGTGAAAAAGAGCATCGAAGCGGTGAAAGCGGCCCTGGAGCACGAGGGCGTATCGGTGATCATCTCCCAGGAGATGTGCACCCTGTACGCCCGCGGCCTGAACCAACTCAAGGTGCGGGCCTTCACGGTCACGGACAAGTGCAAGAACCACCGGGACTGCATCAACCAGATCGCCTGCCCGGCCTTTTACCTGGATGGAGAACGGGTCCAAATCAATCCCAACACCTGCGTGGGCTGTGCGGTCTGTGCCCAGATTTGCCCGGAGAATGCCATTACACCGGTCAAGGCCAAGCAGGCCGGTTGATCGCCTGAGCGGCAAGACAACAACCTTCGGCTGCGGTGGATGGTTTTCCGGGAAATTCGATCAACCGGATCATTGAACCGGCAGCCCTTACCATATAGGAAACGACCATGGAGACGACAAGACTGATTATCGTGGCGGTAGGCGGTCAGGGCAACCTGCTGGCATCCAAAGTGCTGGGAGAGGCAGCCCTGCTTTCAGGTGTGCCGGTGCGTATGAGCGAAATACACGGCATGGCCCAACGCGGCGGCGTGGTTGAATCGGCCATCGTTTTCGGTGATGCCAAGAGCACGATCATCTCCGACGGCGAAGCCAACGTGCTGGTGGGCTTCGAGCCCTCCGAGACCCTGCGGGCCCTGAACAAGTGCAGCGCAGACACCACTGTGATTACCAATCTGGCCCCCCTGCCACCCTTCACCGTGGCCATCGGCCGCGGTACCTATCCCGACCTCGGTCAGGCCCAGGAGCTGATCAAAGCCAAAACCAAACGGCTGATTGCCTTTGATGCTGTTGACCTGGCCACGACCGCCGGCAGCGTCATGTCGGTGAATATCGTGCTGCTCGGCGCGCTGATCCAGACCGGCATTTTGCCGATCACCCAATCGAATGTGGAGGAAACCATTCGCACCAAGACCAAAAAGGAATTTGTGGACGCCAACCTGAAAGCGTTCGAATTGGGCTATGGTGCCGCCGCCAATGCATGATGCGTTGCCCATGGCGTGCATAAACCGGCTGTGGATAAACTGAATGTGCCTCTGGCGGGCGATGGTCCGCCTCGAAGGAAAACGACCACTGATAAGGAGGAAACGATGCCCTGGAATGAGAAAAGCGAATGCATGCCGGTAGCCCAAATTCAAGCGCTTCAGGTTGAAAAGCTCAAGGAGACGTTGGAGTGGGTGGCCAAACGCGTTCCGTTTTACAAGAAAAGCTTCAAGGAAGCCGGCGTCAAGGCCGCCGACATCAAGGGCATCGAGGATGTGGCCAAACTTCCTTTCACGGTAAAAAATGATCTGCGTGACAACTATCCTTTCGGTCTGTGCGCGGTTCCCTTAAAGGAAGTGGTGCGCGTTCACGCCTCTTCCGGTACCACGGGCAAACCCATCACCGGCCCCTATACGGCAGACGACCTGGCCCATTGGGGCGAGTGCATGGCGCGCAACTTCCATGCTGCAGGCGCGCGGCCCGGGCACGTGGTTCAAAACGCCTACGGCTACGGCCTGTTCACCGGTGGCCTGGGTTTCCACCAGGGTGCCACGACCATGGGCTGCACCGTCGTGCCCACCAGCTCCGGGCTCACCGAACGCCAGATCACGCTCTTGAAGGACTTCGAAACCAACGTCCTGTGCTGCACCCCATCCTATGCCCTGACCATTGCCGAACGGGCCGAGGAACTCAAGGTGGATCTGAAAAAGCTGCCCCTATCCATCGGCATTTTCGGCGCCGAACCCTGGACCGCCGGTATGCGCGCGGAGATCGAGGCGCGCATGGGCATCAAGGCCATGGAGGCATACGGTCTCACCGAACTGGGCGGACCCGGCGTGGGCTTCGACTGCGAGGCCCAGAGCGGCATCCACATCAACGAAGACTATTACCTGGCCGAAGTGGTCGACCCCATCACCCTGGAACCCGTTCCGCTGGGTGAAAAGGGCGAGCTGATTTTCACGTCGCTGCAGCGCCGGGCCATGCCTATGATCCGTTACCGCACCAAGGACATCACCCGCCTGTACCGCGAAAAATGTGTCTGCGGGCGGACATTCATCAAAATGGACAAAATTTTTGGCCGGACGGACGACATGCTGATCATCAGCGGCGTCAATGTCTTTCCGTCCCAGATCGAATCCCTGCTGCTGGATATCGAAGAGGTGGAGCCCCAGTACCGCATGCTGGTCCGCAAAAAAGGCTACCTGGATCAACTGGTGGTGCAGGTGGAGGCCAAACAGGAAGTCTATGCCGCCGGTGACCGCAAAAAGTTTGAAGTCGAAGCCAAAATCATGGCCCACATCAGAGGCAATATGGGGATCAGCGTGGAAGTCAATCTCGTGGAGCCCAAGTTTATTGCCCGAAGCGAGGGTAAGGCCCTTCGCGTGGTTGACGAACGTCCCAAGCAGTTCCGCTAACCTTTGGACGCCGACGGCCAGGCCGAACAACCACCAGAACGATGGGAGGTGCAACCATGACAGATAAACGACCCTTTGCCCCAAAGACCTTCGCGGTTATCGGTGCGGGCCCCGTGGGCTGTATCGTGTCCGCATTTTTGGCCAAAGGGGGCCACCAGGTAATCTTGTGTGACGTCATCCCCGAGCTTATTGAACCGGCACTGAAGCGCGGTATCATCATCGAAGGTGCCGAGACCTTGACCCAGACGGTCAGCCACACCTGCACCAGCATCGATGCCCTGCCCGGTTACAAGCCCGACGTCATTTTTATCACCGTCAAGGCCAATGTTCTGCCGCTGATCGCGTCGGCCATCGAGGGGTTCTATAAAAAAGGACTTTATGTGGTGAGCTGGCAGAACGGAATCGACACGGAACTGGTAATTGCTAACAGCCTGGGTAGAGAACCGGTGATGCGGGCGGTGGTCAACTACGGATGCGGCCTGCTGGGGCCGGCCCATGTAACCATCCCCTTTCACCACCCGCCCCACTATATTCAGGAGCTGGACCCGGAGGCCAAATTCGCCGCCGAGGCCATTGCCGAAACGCTGACCACCTGCGGCCTGACCACCCGTCATACGCAGGACATCGTTGCCATGGTGTGGCGAAAAGGGGTGCTCAACGCCTGCATGAACCCGGTATGCGCCGTCACCGGCCTGACCATGTCCCAGGCCATGAACGACCCGATCATTTTCAACCTCGTTGATTCTCTGGTCAAAGAGTGCGTCAAGGTCGCCAGAGCCAATGAGATCATGTTAAGCTGGGATTTCTACCCCAACGCCATCGGATACATGCGCAACGCCGGCAACCACAAGCCCTCCATGCTCATGGACATCGAAAACGGCCGCCGTACGGAAATCGACTACATCAATGGAAAGTTCGTTGAATATGGCCGCCAGGCAGGCATCGAAACCCCCTACAACATCACCTTGCAGAGCCTGGTCAAAGGGTTGGAGTCCAAACTGTAGAATAATTGATATCTTGATCCCAAAAATCTTGTTTTTATATCAGAAGTCAAGAGACAAATAGTAAAATAAAAGACAATAACCAAAAACCAAATGACAAATAAATCACAATAGCCAGATTCAAAATCCCAAACCTTACGGTCTTGAACAATGGACATTCCGATTATCGATATTGGAGAAATCTAAATGATGCTCAGCCGTTGGTTTTTTCTCTTTTTGGAAATTTTGTTATTGTAATTTGGAATTTATTTGAGATTTGGGATTTGTAGTTTGTTATTTAATTTCTATTACTTGTGATCGATTTCCCCGGGGTATAAGTGCGAACCATGCCGACAACCCAATCAACAACTTCTCAGGACGTCGAGTCACTTTACTTCGCCGGTGCCGATGTAGGGGCGTCCAGAACCAAAGTAGCGTTAATCGATACCGATGGCCAGATGGCGGGCTATTGTGTGAAGCGATCGGGAACGGATTTTACGGCTACCGCCGATCGATGCCTGGAAGCGGCATTGACCATGGCCGGTATTGAAAAGGATCGGATCCGTCGCACGATCTCTACCGGATACGGCCGTAAGAATGTCACCTATGCCCAGGACCACCGCACCGAAATCAGCTGCCACGGAAAAGGGTGCTTCCACTATTTTCCATTCGCGATCACCATTATCGATATCGGCGGGCAGGACAACAAGATCATCAAAATAGATGAAAATGGCCGACGGACGGCCTTTAAAATGAATCGCAAGTGCGCCGCGGGTACCGGCGCGTTCTTGGAGGAAATGTCTCCCCGCCTGGACATCCCCCTGTCGGATATGAACAGCCTTGCCGCGGCATCCACGGATATGGTCAAGCTGGGCAGCTTCTGCACGGTCTTTTCAGCCACCGAGGTGCTGGAGAACATCCGTCGGGGCAAGCGGGTGGAAGACATCGTCAAAGGGTTGTTTTTTTCGGTCATTTCCAGAATCACCGAGATGGATGCCTTTACCGAAAAGGTGGTCATGACCGGCGGGGTGGTGGCTCACAATCCTTACCTGGTGGAAATGACCCAGGAACTGATCAACCGTCCCATCCTGGTGCCGGATCTGCCCCAGTTCACCGGTGCCTTGGGTGCGGCATTGTATGCGAAAGAAACATATGCATTTTGAGAATTAAGGGATTGGAAAATTGAGGAATTCGTCTATACATCGATTTTTTTGCTCCGCCCATTCCCGAATCCCTCAATCCCCCATTCCTCAATCATAATTCCGGAGGTTTGACATGAACGAAGAGAAGAAAATCAAACTAAAACGGCTGGAATCGTCCAAGGTGCTGGGCAAGTTCATGGCCGATTATTACTACGAGCTGGACAACGCGGCCAAAACCGGCGAGCGCAAGATCGCCTGGTGCACCAGCGTGGGGCCGGCGGAAATTCTGCGGGCTATGGGATTCCTGGTCTATTTTCCCGAAACCCACTCGGCCATGCTGGGATCGTCGCGCATGGCCACGGAACTGATTCCCAAGGCCAACGCCGTGGGCTACTCGCCGGACATCTGCTCCTACCTCACCGCGGACATCGGGGCCTACCTGGAAAAAGTCTCCCCCCTGGCCAAGATCTTCGAAGGCATCCAAGGCCCGCCCAAGCCGGATGTGCTGGTATTCAACACCAACCAATGCCGCGACGTACAAGACTGGTTCAATTTCTACGGCGAAGAGTTCGACGTGCCGGTGGTGGGCGTCCACTCCTATGTAGGCGTCCAGGCGGTGGAAGAGGCCCACGTGAAATCCATCGCCCGGCAGATGGAAGATCTGATCCCGCCGCTGGCGCACGTCATCGGCAACACCCTCGACATGGATCGGTTCAAGGAGACCGTGGCCCTGTCCAGGGAGTGTTCGGACCTTTGGAAGCAGGTGCTCGATACGGCCGCCGCCGTCCCCTCCCCCCTGACCTTTTTCGACGGAACCACCCTCATGGGCGCCGCCGTGGTGGGCCGGGGAACCCAGCGGGCCAACGACTGCTATCGCACCCTGCTGGCGGAACTGAACCAGCGTATCGCCGACAAGGAAGGCGCTATCGAAGACGAACAATTCCGGATCTATTGGGACGGCATGCCCGTGTGGGGCCGGCTGTCCGCCCATGCCAAGATGTTCGCCTCCCTGAAGACCAATGTGCTGGCCTCGACCTACTGCAACTCCTGGATTTTCTCCGCCCTGGATCCGGACGATCCGTTCAACTCCATGGCACGGGCCTACACGGAGCTGTTCATCGTACGTGCCGACGCGCCCAAGGAGGCCTATATCCGCAACATGCTGGAGTTCTTCAAGGTGGACGGCATCATCTACCATGACGCCAAAACCTGCCCCAACAACTCCAACTGCCGCTATGGCATGCCCCAGCGCATCGAACGGCAGTCCGGCATCCCCAGCCTGACCATCAACGGCGACCTGAACGACCTGCGCCTGATTTCCGACGAGCAGACGAAGACCAATGTGGAGGCCTTCATCGAGCAGTTGGCGGAAAACAAATGAAACGAAAATTACGAATTGAGGAATGGGGGGATTGGGTGAAACCATTAATCGATGGCATTCCTTGAATTCCTCAATCCCTCAATTCCTAAATCCCCAATTCGGGTTGAATACGCCTGTCCGTTCAATTTTGAAATCGGGGTTCAACTAAAAGGAGTAGGAACCATGCTCGAAACCCTATTCAATCCCAAAGGCGTAGCGGTCATCGGTGCGTCCGGAAAAGAACTCCACATCGGCAACCGGGTGATCAAAAACCTGCTGGATTTCGGTTACCAGGGGGGGATCTACCCGATCAACCCCAAAGAAGACGAAATCCGGGGGATCAAGGCCTATAAATCCATTCTCGACGTTCCCGGGCAGGTGGATGTAGCCCACATGGTGATCCCGGCCAAGTTCGTGCCCATGGCCGTGGAAGACTGCGGCAAAAAGGGTGTCAAACACATCATTATCAATTCCGGCGGTTTTTCCGAAACCGGCCCTGACGGCGCCGACATCGAAAAGGCCTTTCTGGATAAGGCCAAGGCCTACGGTATCCGCATCTTCGGCCCCAACTGCCAGGGCATCATCAATTCAGACCCGGATGTGCGCGCCTACTGCAATTTTACGTTCACCTTTCCCGAGCCGGGGCATATCTCCATCGTGGCCCTGTCCGGCGGGGTGGCCGAGGTGATTCACCAGGGGTTTTCGGCCATGGAAGTGGGTACACGCATCTATGCATCCAACGGCAACGCCTGCGACGTCTCCATCCCGGAAATCATTCGCTATCTCGCTGACGACGAAGGCACCCGGGTGATTGTCACCTATGTGGAGGGCCTCAGGGACCCCATGGATTTCTTCGAGGCCGTCAAAGAAGCGGCGGCCAAAAAACCCGTGCTGGCCATGAAGGCCGGCCGCACCATGGAGGGCGCCAAGGCGGCCGCTTCCCACACCGGCGGCCTGGCTAAAGAGGATATGGCCACGGACCTGATCTTCAAGAAAGCCGGCATCGTCGATTTCAGGGATGAAGGTCAGCTGATCAACGCGGCGATCGCTTTTGGGTCGCAACCCGTCCCGAAGGGCAACCGGGTGGGCATCATTACCAACACCGGCGGACCGGCGGTGATCGCCACCGACATTCTGGTGGATGCCGGGCTGACCCTCCCCCCCCTGTCGGATAAAACCAGGGCGCTGCTCAAGGAAACACTCTATCCAGAGGCCACGGTGAGCAATCCGGTGGATGTGCTCGCCACCGGCACTGCCGAACACTTTGGCAAGTGCCTGGAAGCCATGATGGCCGACGACAGCTTCGACTGCGTGCTGGTCCACTTCGTCACGCCCTTTTTCATGGATACGGAAAGTATCGCCAATGCCATCGCCCAGGTCAACCAGCGGCAGATCAAACCCATGGTCTGCAACCTGATGACCGACCGGCGTCAGTGGGCCGAGACGGAAGCCATCCTCAAGGCCAGCGGTGTGCCCTGCTTCGCCCTGCCCAGCGATGCCGCCCGTGCACTGGTCGCCCTGGTGCGCTATCGCAACATCCTCGACCGGGAGCCCGGCCGAGTCCGGTCATACACTGACCTGGACACGGATGGCGCCCGGGAGATTTTCAACCAGGCCAACGGCCAGCCGATGCTGGCTGCCGATCAGGTTTATGAAATCCTCGAAGCCTATGGCATCGATGTTCCTGAGTGGCGCATGGCCGACGATATCGACGGCGCCGTGGCCGCTGCCGCTGCCATCGGCTATCCGGTGGTTCTCAAGGCCGATGCCGTATCCGTGGTCCACAAGAGCGACATGGGCGGTGTGGCCGTCAACCTGGCCGACGCCGAGGCGGTGGAACAAGCCGCCACGATGATGACCGAACGAATCGACGCCCGGGACCTGCGATTCTTCGTGCAGCAGTTCGTTCCCGGTGGCCGGGAAGTGATCCTGGGCGCCAAGGCCGAGCCCGGTGTGGGGCATCTGATCATGTTCGGCCTCGGCGGCATCTTCGTCGAGGTACTCAAGGACGTGGTATTCAACCTCTCCCCGGTTACCGACGCCGAAGCCCGCGAAATGGTGGACGGCATCCAGGCATCCGCCCTGCTCGACGGGGTACGCGGCGAGAAACCGGTGGACAAAGCCGCCCTAGTCGACCTGATTCAACGGCTGTCCAAGCTGGTGACGGACTTCCCCCAGATCAAAGAACTGGACTTGAATCCGGTCATGGCCTTCGAAAAGGGGGCCGTGGCGGTGGATGCGCGGATTGGTTTGATTTGTTGATTCGTTTTATTGGTTTAGTTAGTTGGATTAGTTGGTATTATAAAGTTTTTTGCGCTTCACCTTGAACCCTTGAACCCTTGAACCCTAGAACCCTTGAACCCTTGAACCCAGAACCCAGAACCCAGAACCCTGAACCCTGAACCCTGAACCCTAAATCTCGAACCCTTCAACCTAAGGAACAAGCCCATGGCCCATTGGATGAACCTGGGACAGCAGCTCAAGATGAACGCCAAGAAATATCCTCAGACCGTCGCCCTATGTGACGCCCGGCGGCGGTTCACCTACCCCGAGGTCAACCGACGGGTCAACCGTCTGGCCCACCGCCTGGTGCAGATGGGACTGAAGAAAGGCGACAAACTCGCCGTGCTGATGGAAAACAGCATCGAAATCATCGAATTCTACCTGGCCACCGCCAAAACCGGGATCATTATCGTACCGGTGAACTTCCGTCTGGTAGGCCGTGAGGTGGCTTACATCGTCGACAATGCCGACGCCAAGGCCATGGCGGTGCACCACGAATTCACGCCGTGTGTGGACGCCATCAAGCCGCAACTGAAAAAAATTCCGCCGGAAAACTACATTGTGGTGGACCAGGCCAAGGACGGCTACCGGGAATACGAATCGCTGCTGGACGATGCACCCGACGGCGAACCGGACGCAGCCGTCGCCCCTTCGGACACATGGATTCTGATCTACACCTCCGGCACCACCGGAAAACCCAAAGGGGTCCTGCGCTCCCATGAATCCCACATTGCCTTTTACCTGATCAACGCCGTGGACTTCGGGTTCGACCAGCGCGACGTGTGCATGAATGTCATGCCCCTTTGCCACATCAACTCCACCTTCTTCACCTTCACCTTCACCTATATCGGTGCCACCGTCTACATCCACCCGGCCCGTTCATTCCGGCCCGAAGAGATTCTGGAGATCGTGGAGCGGGAGAAAATCACCTTTATTTCTCTGATTCCCACCCACTACAACCTGATCCTGAATGTTTCCGACGAAGCCAGGCAACGGGACATCCGTTCCATCAGAAAGCTGCTCTGCAGCAGTGCCCCGGTGAGAAAAACCATGAAGACCGCCATCATGGAATTCTTCCCCGGAGTCGAGCTTTACGAGGGATATGGTTCGACCGAGGCCGGCATCGTCACCGTGCTGCGCCCCGAAGATCAGATGCGCAAGCTCGGCTCCATCGGTCTGGAAAGCCTGGGCACCGACCGGATCAAGATCCTGGATGCGGAAGGCAAGGAAGTCGCCCCGTGCGAAGTGGGTGAGCTCTATTCCAAGGGTCCCATGCTGTTCGATGCCTATTACAAACTGCCCGAAAAAACCGCCGCCGCCTTCAAGGACGGCTGGTTTTCCGCAGGCGACATGGCCCAGATGGACGAAGACGGCTTCTACCAGATTGTGGACCGCAAGGACAATATGATCATCACCGGCGGGGAGCACGTCTATCCCAGCGAGGTCGAAGAAACCATCGGCAGCCACCCGGATGTGTTCGATGTAGCAGCCATCAGCCTGCCGGACGACAAATGGGGTGAAAAGGTTGCAGCGGTGGTAATCCCCATGCAAGGGTCGGATCTTGCCGAGGAGACCATTTTCGACTGGTGCCGCGATCGCATGGCCGGCTACAAGCGTCCCAAACAGGTAATTTTCATCCAACCGGACCAGATGCCACGCACCGCCACAGGAAAGATCCTGCACCGGATCCTGCGGGAAGAATTCGCCGAGGGCGAACCGGTGTTCCCGGAAACCGACAGCTGTCCGGCTCCGGAAAAATAATTACGGTATTGGAAATTTAGGGTTCAGGAATTGTTGTAGCGGCTTTCAGCCGCGATCATGATACGGTTGCCACCAAGCGTTTAAGAAATGAGAGGAGGAAGTTTACATGTTGAGCAAAGCGTTCATTCCCTACAAAGGGTATTACTCCACCCCTTTCTGCCGTTGGCAGGGGGCCATGGCCAACGAGAATTCCATCGTGCTGGGCGCAAAGACCGCCGCCCGCTGGATTGCCGAAAAGAATTGGGAGCCGGGCATCTTCGACTACCTGGTATTCGGCAACACCATCGGCCAGCTGCACCAGTTTTACAGCGCCCCCTATGCCGCCGCCTTGATGGGCTGCGGCGGTGTTCCCGGCATCGCCATCAGCCAAGCTTGCACCACAGGTACCACCTGCATCTTTCAGGCGGCCATGGGCGTCGAGACGGGCATGGTTGAAAATGCCTTTGTCCTCACCACCGACCGCACATCCAACGGCCCCCACACCATCTGGCCCAATCCCAATGGCCCCGGCGGAGAGGTGATCAGCGAGAACTGGCTCATGGACAACTTCAATGCCGATCCCAATGTGGGCCTGCGCATGGTGGAAACAGCGGAAAATGTCGCCAAAGAGGAGGGCATCACCAAGGAAGAATGCGACCGCCTGGCCGTGCGTCGCTATGAGCAGTACCAGATGGCCCTGGCGGACGACCGGGCTTTTCAAAAGCGGTACATGTTCGCCGCCGAAATCCAGCTCTCGCGGAAGAAAAGCATCCTCGTAGAAGAAGATGAAGGTATCATGCCCACCACCGCCGAGGGTCTGGCCAAACTAAAACCCCTGGTGCCCGGAGGCGTGCTGAGCTTCGGTGCCCAGACCCACCCGGCCGACGGCAACGCCTCCATGGTGGTCACCACGAAAGAGAAAGCCGCCGATCTGAGTGCCGACGCATCGGTTCCCATCCAGGTAATTGCCTATGGATATTCCCGGGAAAAGAAAGGTTATATGGCCGCCGCACCGGTTCCGGCTGCCCGCATGGCCCTGGAGAAGGCGGGCCTGTCCATCGGCGACATCAAGGTCATCAAAACCCACAACCCCTTTGTGGTCAATGACATCAATTTTGCCAGAAAAATGGATATCGACGTCGACGGTTTCAACAACTACGGTTCATCCGTGATTTATGGCCACCCCCAGGGATCCACGGCCACCCGGCTGATCATGGAAGGTATCGAAGAGGCGGTCATGCAAGGCGGTGGATACCTGTTGTGGACGGGTTGTGCCGCAGGCGACTGCGGCGCCTCGCTGATTCTGAAAATCGGTTAATCTAAACCCTGCTGCCACAGGGCATGATAAAAGCGGACCGGAAGGTGGCACTTCAGGTCCGCTTTTTATATTTCAGCGCTTCAGCGCAAACCCGCCCCATCTTTGGATCACCGGAACCAATGCGAGCACGCCCAGGGATGCGATGGGTGTTAGGGTTTTCCGTGGGCTTCCTTGAAGCCGTGCCACTCATCATGATCGACGATACCGTCACCATCCAGATCAACGGCTTTGAACACTTCCTTGGTGGTATCCGGGAATCGCTGCTTGAACTCCTCCCAAGCCACCGCTTCGTCACCGTCGACATCCAGTTCATGAAAATGGATCAGGTAAGGTCCGGGATCGGGCATCGAGCCTTGATGAAAAGTGTTGTGGCCACACCCGCCGGCAAGGATGGCCATCGATATCAAGATTGTCACAGCAACGTTTCTCATAAGATCTCATCCTTTCTGATTGTTGACCTTTACCAGTTCAATCTCCCCCCACTGACCCAATGTACGCGTTCGGTCGGACGCGCTTGGGTCATAATAAGGCTTCTTGCGTTGACTGCAAATGGGTGGGCACCTTTTTTTGGAAGCATCAACCGCTGTCCGAATGGTATCAGACTGTCGCCACACCTTTGCATGAAGCCCTGACGGTAAGTCCTCGCATGGCGGGAGATGTCCTTGCTATCTCGGTTGAGGATGAATTGCAGTGTTGCCTTCATTGGCCACATAGGCTACACATATGGATAACCCTTCCTGCCGGTTCGGCATCACAACACATGTGATCCATATCTGTTTTCCGATCGGGTTATTTTAGGGGTAGGTGCCCACCTGCGGTGCGGATATCCGATTTGCCAAGACCGGGGCTGGTGTAAATCGAGAGCCCGAAATGAAAAAACGCTATCTGTTGTGTCCTCAGTGTGGAACCCACCGGTTTTTCGTAAAGACGAATGAGGGCGATCATCTTTATTTTCATGTGGGTTGGGATCAGGTCCCCTTCCCCACGGAAATATCGTCCGCCGACCTGTCCGGTGTGGATTTTTCTGTTGTACACAGCACCGGATGTACGTGGAAAGGCGGCATTGAAAGGCTGGTTAAATATCACTTGCGTTAGGGGGTTCCGTCAAGCCCGGGGCGAGTGATCCGTTGCCGTTTTTTGCAAGAGTGATTGACTTGTCATCGATTTCGACCGATGATTGAATGAATGGAACGAATGCCAGTTTGTTTTGACCTGTCAACCTGAAGCTGATTGAGAGCAGCGCGAAGGCCTATAAATATATCCAGGGAGAGGCACCATGAAGAAGCTGGTCGAGGAGATTGCAAAGGCACTTGTTGACGCTCCGGAACAGGTATCGGTCAACGAAATTCAAAGCCAGCAGAGCATCGTCGTCGAGTTGGCCGTAGCCAAACAGGATCTGGGGAAAATCATCGGGAAAAAGGGCCAGAACGTTCAAGCCATCCGAACCATCCTGAACGCCGCTTCGGGAAAAAGTAAAAAACGCATCATCCTGGAACTGCTGGAATAGATATACGGATCTCCAGGTTCCGCGATTCAACGGACGTACTCCCGGCGTTTCCCATGGGCAACGCATTCATCTTGAACAAATTCATGGCAAGAAGCGTACGGCCCCATCTGAACAGCCACGCAGATCGGGTGTTGAAACGACCTGCCTACCTTTCATCCCTGCTTTTCAAACCCACTAATCGATTGGCTACTGGATTCTGTATACTTCAGAAAGGATTGACCAAGGCCGGCGGGGTCACGTATCGAATCAAGGCACCGATGCTGTGCTTTGCCGGCACCAAAGATTCCTTGGGAGATGCTGTCGCTGATAGAATTAGTCGTCGGTTCGCGGCAAGCGCTGGGGAACAATTGAACCGGAATACGATGAGATGTCTAGGGCAGGCCGTGAGGCACCAACCGCCTTTTCAAGCTGCTCAAGAAATGTTTTTCGCGGGATTTCCCGGGCACCAAACCGGATCAGATGGTCCGTTCTCACCTGGCAATCGATAAGCTTGAATCTGAGCCGCTTAAGAATCTCGACAAGCGCAACGAAGGCCACTTTGGAGGCATTGCTGACCTGGCTAAACATGGATTCTCCGAAAAAAACGCGGCCGATGGCGATGCCGTAAAGCCCGCCAACAAGCCTCTCACCTTGCCACGCTTCCACGGAATGGGCATATCCCTGCCGATGGAGCGCGCAATAGGCCGCTTTCATCTCATCGGTGATCCAGGTCCCTTCTCCATATGATCTTTTCGCTTCGGCGCAGGCCCGAATCACGGTTTCAAAGCCCTGGTCAAAGGTAATGAAAAAAACGTCTCTCTTGATAACCTTTCGAAGCGATCTCGAAACTCTCAATTCCTCAGGATACAATACCAACCGAGGGTCGGGCGACCACCATAAAATGGGATCTCCCTCCGCATACCAAGGGAATATTCCGTTGCGATAAGCCACCAAGAGTCGTTCAGAATCAAGATCGCCGCCAACGGCCAGCAGGCCTTCTTTGATGGCAAGATGGGCTGGGGGAAAGGAGTGTTTATTTGAGAGGGTGAAGATGGGCATAGACTAGCTATAGCTGAACACCAATTCATCCCCATTCATATCCAGTTTAACCCCCCCACCTTTTACCAGCCGACCGAAGAGGATCTCATCTGCCAGCACATCCTTGATCTCGGTCTGAATGACGCGGGAAAGCGGCCGGGCGCCGTATTGGGGGTCATGGCCTTTCTTTGCCAGCCATTTTCTCACCTTGCCTGAATACGCAATGGATACTTTCTTGGCCGTCAGCTGGTCGGCAAACTCTTTCATAAATTTATCGACAATCATGGCCATGATCTCACGGTCGAGGGCGTTGAAGGTGATGATGCCGTCCAGGCGGTTTCTGAATTCCGGGCTGAAAATCTTCTCGATGGCCTTTTTGCCTTTACCGGTGGAATCCCCTTTGGTATCGCCGAAACCAATGGTTGCACTGCTCATCTCACGTGAACCGGCGTTGGACGTCATCATGACGATGACATTGCGAAAATCCGCCTTTTTGCCGTTATTATCCGTCAGGGTGGCGTGGTCAAGCACCTGCAGCAGGATATTGAACAGGTCTTCGTGGGCCTTTTCGATTTCGTCGAGAAGCAGAACACAGTATGGGTGTTTGCGCACGCCGTCGGTGAGCAGGCCGCCCTGGTCGAAGCCGATGTAACCGGGAGGCGCACCGATAAGCCGGGCCACGGCATGCTTTTCCATGTATTCACTCATGTCATAGCGCATGAATTCGACATCCAGTTGCCGGGCCACTTGCCTGGCCACTTCCGTCTTGCCAACACCGGTGGGGCCGGTGAACAAGAATGAACCCACCGGCTTCTCCGGCTGTCCCAGACCGGCCCGTGAGCGTTTGATAGCTGTCACCAGGGCATCGATGGCATCGTCCTGGCCAAACACGACCCGGCGCAGTTGGCCGCCCAGATTTTCAAGTTTGGCCTTGTCCGGCGTGGACACGTTGACCGCTGGGATTCGAGCAATCTTGGAGACGATTTTTTCAATATCCGACGGATGAATCCACTTGCGGTGGGTTGCGCCGGAGAGCCGGATGGCGGCACCGGCTTCGTCGATGACGTCGATGGCCTTGTCCGGCAAGAATCGGTCGTTGATGTACTTGGCCGACAGTTCACAGGCCGCTTTGAGCGCCGCATCGGTATATTCAATCTCGTGGTGCTCCTCGTAACGGGAGCGCAGGCCTTTGAGGATTTTGATAGCTTCTTTGACCGGCGGCTCCATGATGTCGATCTTTTCGAATCGCCTGGACAGGGCACGATCCTTCTCGAAATGGTTTTTGTATTCCTCATAAGTCGTTGAGCCGATGCATCTCAGTTCACCGGTAGACAGGAATGGTTTCAAGATATTGCTGGCATCCATGGATCCGCTGCTGGTGGCGCCGGCACCGACGATGGTGTGAATCTCGTCGATGAACAGGATGGCGTTTTTGCGTTTTTTCAGTTCAGCCACAACACCCTTGAGGCGCTGCTCGAAATCACCCCTGAACTTTGACCCGGCGAGCATGCCTCCCAGGTCCAACGAATAGATGCGCACCTCTTTGAGCAGTTCCGGCACTTCACCACCCCAGATCTTCTGGGCCAACCCTTCAGCCATGGCCGTCTTTCCCACACCCGGGTCGCCAACGAAAATGGGGTTGTTTTTCCTGCGGCGGCAGAGCACCTGCATGGTCCGCTCCATTTCCAGTTCGCGGCCGATCAATGGATCCAGTCTGTTCTTGGCCGCTTGGTCGATCAGATTCACCGTGTATGCTTCCAGCGGGCTGGACTTTTTCTTGACGGTTTTCTGTTCGGCCGGTGCGTCGGTATCAGACGCGTCGCCGGCGCTGCCCGTTGGAAGTTCATGGGAGATGTTCCGCAGCACATCCAAACGTGAGATTCCCTCTTCGTTCAGAAAATAGACCGCATGCGAGTCCTTTTCCATAAAAATGGAAGCCAGAATATCGCTGACAGCCACCTCTTTCTTCTCGGCCGAGCGGACATGGTTGACCGCCCGCTGAATCACCCGCTGAAAGCCGATGGTCTGTTGGAGCACGTACTCGCTTTCTTCAGGAAGCATCTCCATGCTGTCATTGAAGAACATTTCCAGATTGGCTTTAATGTTTTCTGCATTTCCGCCGCACCTTTCAACGATTTCAAGTCCTGAACTGTCATGCAATATAGCAAAAAGTACATGTTCGACACTGACGTATTCATGCCGCCGTTTTTTGGCTTCGCGAACGGCAAAGCCCAAAGTAGCGCTGAGTTCTTTACTGATCATAGTCTATTCCTGTTCCATGCTGCAACGCAGCGGATAGCCGCTTTCACGGGCGAGATTGTGAACCGTATCGACCTTGGTTTCGGCAATTTCATGGGCGTAGCTGCCGCATACCCCGATGCCTTTTCGATGAACATTCAGCATGATCTTTGCCGCCGATTCAGGTGACTTGTTAAACACGTACATCAGTATCTCAACGACAAACTCCATGGTGGTGTAGTCATCATTGTGCAGCAGCACCCGATACCTGGGCGGCTCCCTGGTCTCATCCCGGGTTTCTGAACCAAGCTGCTCTTCTGTCTGGTAGCGGTCACGGGGCATAGGGTTGTGTTTATCGAGCTTGATCGTAACTGACCGTTAAATGCAGATCGCCGGTAAAAGACGATTTAGACCTGCAGCGGTCGTCTGCACCAGCGGCCAGGCCATAACTAACCAAAATTATTCGTTTCATACTATAAGGAGCGCTGACCTTTCGGCACCGTTCCTGTATGATTATAATCATCGCCGCTATGGATTGTAAAGTGCATTTCTTGACCGGGAAAGTGACGGCAGAGATCGGAATCGGGCCATTTGGTTTTCAGTGGGCATCCAGTCGATCGGTGATTTCACGAAGTGATTACCGATCCGATTTCAACAATTCGAGAGGTCGTGGCACCGTTTTCAATGCGAACCCTGGCAATCGATACCGGGTAGTTGAAACGCCGGTGGCCGGCACTTCCGGGATTGAGGTAGGTGACGCCATTTTTTTTGAAAATCTTAGGCTGATGGGTGTGCCCACTGACAACCACATCGATTCCGGCGGCAGAAGGCTCCAGGTCAAGTTGGTACAAGTCATGGAGAATGTAAAAAAAAATCCCTTCAAGCTCCACCATCTCATTGATTGGCAACGAATGGGCCCATAAATCATGGTCCATGTTTCCGCGGACGGCAATTACCGGAGCAATTCGTCCCAGCCGGGCCAACACCTGTTCATCGCCCACGTCACCGGCGTGCAGAATGTATTGGCATCCCGACAGAGCCTGCTCAACCTCCGGACGAAGAAGACCGTGGGTGTCGGAGAGGATGCCGATGGTTGTTGGGTTTGTTGGGTTCATTGGGTTTGTTGGGTTTGTTGAGTTTGTTGAGTTTGTTGAGTTTGTTGAGTTTGTTGAGTTTGTTGAGTTTG
>NZ_JBFELV010000039.1:0-21034 GCF_041551955.1 Desulfosarcina sp. | reverse complement strand
TTTTCCGGGTTAAATGACATTAAAAACCGGTTTGCCAGGCCCGATTTATTCCCAGCGGCCCTATAAGGCCAGTTGTCCGGAAAGGTCGTTTCGGTCAACACCGGGCCCCAGCAGGGTCAGGGCGGCATTGCCGCCGCCCCAGAGGTCCTCGGCCAGGCAAAGCAGGTCAGCGGCGGTAACGGCCTCGATGTCGTCGATCACCGATTGAATCGGAATGGTCCGGCCGAAATAGTATTCATTCTGAGCCAATCGGACCATCTGGTTGTCCGGGCTTTCCGCAGCCATGAGAAGGTTGCCCTTGGTGAACGCCTTGGCATCCGCCAACACACGGTTCGATACCGGCGCCCGTTTTAGACGCCGGATCTGATCCATGATCAAATCGAGGCAGTTATCAAGCTCCGTGGGGGCAACCGCTGTGTAAATACCGAACATGCCGGAATCGGCAAAGGAGGTTAAAAATGAGTAGATGGAATAGGCCAGTCCCCGTTGCTCGCGGATGATCTGAAAAAGCCGTGAACTCATGTTGCCGCCGAAAATGGTGTTGATCAGGGAGGCGGCAAAACGGCGAGGGTCGGTCACCGACACCCCGTTCATGCCTAAGCAGATGTGCGACTGTTCCAGATCCCGGTGCTTCAATTGGATACCGCAACCGGTGGCCGGCACACGCCGGGGTGCAAACCCGTTACCGGCAGCGATGGTGGAAAAAACGGGCGCCACCCGTTCCACAAAGCGATCATGATCCACATGACCGGCAACGGCGATAACAATCCGATCGGGCTGGTAGAGCCGTTTGAAAAAGCCCTTAATGGTCTGGCTGTCGAAGGCCTGAATGTTTTCCCGTGAACCGAGGATGGAACGTCCCAGCGGATGGCCGCCCCAGAAAGCGGGACCCATCATGGTGTGGACCCACTCCTCAGGACTGTCCTCGACCATGCCAATTTCCTGGACGATCACCGGCCGCTCCCGATCAATCTCACTTTCATCAAAGATCGAATTGAGGAAGATGTCGGAGAGGATATCCACCATGGTTTCCAGGTGGATGTCCAGCACTCGCGCATGGTAGCAGGTGTGCTCCATGGAGGTAAACGCGTTCGTCTGGCCGCCGATGGCATCGAATTCCTTGGCGATCTGAAAAGCGCTGCGCCGGACCGTACCCTTGAAAATCATGTGCTCGATGAAATGGGACAGCCCGCTCTCGGCATCGGTTTCGTCACGTGCCCCCACGTGAACCCAGACCCCCATGGAAACTGAGCGCACGTGGGGCATAGTCATGGAAACGATGCGAACCCCGTTTTCAAGGGTGGTTTTATTGACCGTCGGATTCACGCTCATCTTCCAAAACGGCCTTGTGGCTGAGTCGGATCTTGCCGTCCTTGGAAATTTCAAGGACCTTGACTTTCAGGGTGTCGCCTTCTTTGACCACGTCGGTCACCTTGCCAACCCGGTGGTTGGCCAACTGGCTGATGTGCACCAATCCGTCGGTGCCGGGAACGATCTGAACGAAAGCGCCGAAATCCGTGGTCTTGACCACCTTCCCCTCGTAGAGGGCACCTACTTCAGGCTCCATGGTCAACGTCTCCACTTGCAGCCGGGCGGCTTCACCGTCTTCGGCCGAAGTGGCGGCGATCTTCACCAGTCCACTGTCGTCGATCTCGATCTTGGTGTTGGTTTCGCTTTGAATGGCCCGGATCACCTTTCCTCCGGGGCCGATGATGTCACGAATTTTGTCCGGATTGATTTTGATGGCGATGATTTTCGGGGCGAATGGGGAGATCTCCTCGCGGGGGACGGCCAACGCCTGGAGCATCTTGCCCAGAATGTGCAGCCGGCCAGCTTTTGCCTGCTCCAGGGCCTTGTGCATGATGTCCCGGGAAAGCTCATGAATTTTAATGTCCATTTGAAGGGCCGTGATGCCATCGGCGGTGCCGGTCACCTTGAAATCCATGTCACCGGTGTGATCTTCGTCGCCCAGGATGTCGGAAAGGATCACCACCTGGTCGCCCTCCTTCACCAACCCCATGGCAATGCCCGACACCGGCGCCTTGATTGGCACGCCACCGTCCATCATCGCCAGTATCCCGGAACAGACGGTTCCCATGGATGAGGAACCATTGGACTCCAGCACCTCGGAAACGATCCGGATCGTGTAATCGAAATCCTCCTTGTCCGGAAGGACCCGTTCGATGGCTCGGGTGGAGAGGCCGCCATGGCCGATGTCACGCCGGCTGGGGGATCCTACGCGCTTGACTTCCCCCACCGAGTAGGGAGGGAAATTGTAGTGAAGCATAAAGGGCCGGTTCTCCTCACCGCTGAGGGTTTCCACCCGTTGTTCGTCACCGCCCGCGCCGAGGGTAAGGATGCCGAGCACCTGGGTCTCGCCGCGGGTAAACAGTGCGCTGCCGTGGGGACGGGGCAGCACCCCCACTTCGCAGGTGATCGGTCGGATCTCGTCGAACCGCCGGTTATCGATACGACGGCCCTCTTTAAGAATCATGTCCCGGCAGATCTGCTTCTGGAGATCGCCAAGAACGGCGCCGATCTCACCGCGCCGATCCGCCATCTCCTCACCCAACGATTCGACGATCTGAGACTTGACGGTCCGCACGGCATCGTAGCGCTTCATCTTCTCAGGGATGATCAAGGCCTCGCGCAGGCGGGCAGTGGCCTTTTCACGCAACATCTCAACCAGGGCCGGATCTTTTTCCGGCGGGATAAAGGGCCGTTTGGGCTTGCCGATTTCCGCTTTGAGCTGTTCTTGGATGTCAATGATGGGCTGAATGGCCTTGTGGCCGAAAAAAATGGCCTCCAGCATGTCCGCTTCAGCCACCACATCGCCGCCGCCTTCTACCATGACCACACCCGTACGTGAACCGGCGATAATGATGTTGATGTCGCTATCCACCATCTGGGAAAGGGTCGGGTTGGCCATAAATTGACCGTCGATGCGTCCCACACGAACACTGGCAATGGGTCCGGCAAAGGGGATATCCGAGATTTCCAGTGCCGCCGATGCACCCACCATGGCCAGCATGTCCGCATCGTTCTCCTGGTCCATGGAAAGCACCGTGGCAATCACCTGGGTCTCGAAACGGTATTCCTTGGGAAACAGCGGCCGAATAGGCCGGTCGATCAGCCGCGCGGTCAGGGTCTCTTTTTCGCTGGGTCGTCCGATCTCCCTTCTAAAATAATTACCTGGGATTCGGCCGGCCGCATAGATCTTTTCCTGGTATTCCACGGAAAGGGGCAAAAAATCGACATCTCTCTCGTTATCGGCGGAGACCGCCGTTACCAAAACCACCGTATCGCCGTATTGAACCACAACCGATCCGGACGCCTGCTTGGCAACCTTGCCTGCCTGAATGCTCAGGGGTTTGCCCCCGACATCAGCCTTGAATGTACATTCCATTAGAATTTTTTCTCCCGATTATATTCCGGCAGCGGATGAGATATAAACCGCCGCCTGTAAAATTGCCGTGGGTCAGGTCTGTGGCCCAAAAACAGAGCTGCAGGATACACCTATACCACCCGGCAACTGCAAGACGGTGGGTGGCCGCACCCATGAAACCGGCAAGAGGGTTTCGGCAACGGTTTGTTGCCGTTGTCGCGTCACCTTAGCGCCGCAGTCCAAGCGTTTCGATAATAGAGCGATAGCGCTGGACATCATTGCCCTTGACGTAGTTGAGCAGTCGGCGACGCTTGCCTACCAGCATCAGCAATCCCCGACGGGAATGGTGATCCTTTTTGTGCACTTTCAGATGCTCGGTGAGGTAGGAAATCCGATGCGTGAGCAGACCGATCTGGACTTCCGGAGAACCCGTGTCGGAGTCGTGCTGTTTGTATTTTTCAATGAGTTCTTTTTTGGTTTCCGCTGTGTACGCCAATGTTTCGTCCTCCTTAAAATGGTTACCGAATAAATATCACCTTTACGCCGAAAAAACACAACAATAATTATAGCTGCCTGTTGCCGGCGATTCAGTCAGAACGGCGATCAAACGGCCCTGCGGGTCAATCACCTTGAACACGCCCTGCTCAGACACCCGCGGTGGAATCGGAAGGTCTGTTTCCGACAGTTTCGCACCATGGCGGATCCTTTTGGCCAAGCCATCATCGGCCATCGCAATAGGCATGAATGGCAGCGCCTCATTCATGGGGATCACCGATTCGCCCAACCTGCCTTGCACCTTCAATTCCGCCAACTGCTCGAGGCTGAAAGCGGCATCGACGGCAAAACCGCAACTGGCTGTTCTGCAAAGGGCGTTGAGGTGCCCGCCGCAACCCAGTTCCCGGCCGATGTCGGCACACAGGGTGCGGATATAGGTGCCGGATGAACAGGCCACCGAGAATCGAACCGTCGGCAGATCGACCTCGAGTATCTCCAAATAGTTAATCCGCACCGGCCGGGCTGGCTTTTCCACGGGCGATCCCCGGCGGGCCAGCTTATAAAGCGGTGTTCCCTGATGTTTCAGGGCCGAATAGACGGGGGGGACCTGAGTGATGGCGCCCACGAACCGCCCCGCCATTTCATGGACTTGTGCCGCAGACACCCCATCCAGCGGATGTCGTTCAACGACGGTTCCCGTCGCATCCTGGGTATCCGTCACGGCGCCCAGAACCAGTTCCGCCTCGTAGACCTTGTCGCCTTTGAGGAAAAACTGGGCCAGCCGGGTGGCCTGGTTGATGCAACAGATCAGGACACCGGTGGCAAAGGGGTCTAAGGTCCCTGTATGGCCGACTTTTTTAACCCCGAAGATGCCTTTGACCTGCGCGACAACGCCAGCTGATGAGATCCCTTTAGGCTTGTCGACGACAACAATTCCGTTCAGTTCAGGTGGCATTTTCCGCCTAAACCCTCGGACAGGTTGTATATGGTCTTCTTCAGTTCCGCCAGACTGGATTCCACGGAAAATCCGGCAGCGGCGGTGTGACCGCCTCCGCCAAAATTCGAGGCAATTCGGGAGACATCAACACTGCCATCCGATCGCAGACTCACATGGAATCGTTTCCGGCGCTTCGACACCCCATTGCCGTTTTCCAATTCATGGATAAGGGCGGCGACCTTTACGTCCTGAATCCGTCGGGCATAATTGATCAGGCCATCCGCATCCTCAGGCTGGGTGCCGGTGTCTGACAGCATCTCCCGGGTAACCGTCATGATGGAAAGGCTCCCGTTATGAGATATCTCAATGGAATCCAGAGCCAGGTTGAGCAGCTTGATCCGCCCCAGGGAATAGGTGCCATATACATGCTGGGCGACGGTTGACGGCTTGACCCCGACAGCCACCATGGCCTCGCAGATGGAAAAGGCAGCCCGGTTGGTGTTGGAAAACCGGAAGGAGCCCGTATCCGTGAGGATGCCGGTGTAGATCGCCGTCGCCATGGCCAGGTTCATTTCCAGCCCCATGGATTGAATCAATCGATAGACAATCTCTGACGTGGCGCAGGCATCCACATCCACCAGATGGTATTGCCCGAAGCGGGTATTGGTGGCGTGGTGGTCGATGTTGACAATGGTCGGTATGGCGGCGATGGCCTCGACGGCCGACCCAACGCGATCCAGGCCCCCGCAGTCCAGCATGACAGCCGTATCGAAGCGTTCCGGATCGGCCAGCTGTTTCTGGATGCGGTCCACCGAGGGCAGAAAACGATACACGGCGGGTATGGCACTTTCGTTGTAGAGCGTCACCGCTTGCCCCAGCCGCTCAAGGGCAATGCCCAAGGCCAGCAGGGAGCCGATGGCATCGCCGTCCGGATTGGCGTGGGATGCGAGCAGAACGCGGCTACTGTTCGTCAGCTGTTGAATTATCTTTTTCATCATTGCGTTGTATGGATTTCAGTACCCGGTTGATGTGGGCCCCATAGTCAAACGACGCGTCGTAAAAAAATTTCAGTTCCGGCATGTACCGAAGGCCAAGCTCCCTGGCCAGCTCCCGCTTGATGAACCCTTTGGCGCTTTGGAACCCAGCCAAGAGGGCTTGTTCATCATGCACATCACCATGGGCGGTAAAGTATACCTTGGCGATCCGCAGGTCACGGCTCAAGGTCACGCCGGTAATGGTGGCCTGGGCCAGCCGCGGGTCGTTGACGCCCTTGCGAATAAGACTGGCCAGCACTTTCTGCACCTGACCGCCGACTCTTTCCGCTCGATTAAATGATCGGGTTGCCACGCTGATTACCTGTTACATAGAGATGATTTCCATTTGGGCGTCAATCATTTCCGCTAGCCCAAGGCCGTCGACAAAATTAAACACTTTATCCAGCTTTGCGTTGATCATGCGGCGGTCACTGCCGACCAGGCCGATACCGATTACCGCCCGTTGATAAATGTCATTGTCCGCCACCTCGGCAACCGACGCGTTAAAATGGTTCCGGATACGGGCAACGATAGCCTTGACGACCTTGCGTTTTTCTTTCAAGGAGCTGCACGGATAGATCCTTAAAACAATGTGCCCGACACCGACGACCATCCTGGTTCATCACTCCACTTCCGGACGAATCTCTTCCAAATAGTAACTCTCAATCACGTCACCGACCTTGATATCATTAAAATTTTCAATACTGATGCCGCATTCATAGCCGGACTGGACTTCCTTCACATCATCCTTGAACCGGCGCAGGCTGTTGTTTCTGCCCTCGTAGGTGATGATGCCGTCCCGAACCAACCGCATGAGCTGCCCCCGTTGGATCTTGCCGTCGGTCACATAACAGCCGGCAATGGTGCCAATCTTGGGTACATGGAAGGTCTGGCGGACATCAGCACGACCGAGCACCCGCTCCTCGAATGTGGATTCCATCATGCCCACGATGGCATCCTTGACCTCCTTGATGACATTGTAGATGACATTGTGGAACCGCATATCCACATTCTCTTCGGCGGCCAGTTCCTGCACCTTTGCATTGGGCCGGACATTGAAGCCGATGATGATGGCATTGGAAACCGCGGCCAGGGATATGTCCGACTCAGTGATGGTGCCTGTGGCCGCGTGGACCACATTGATGCTCACCTCCTCGTTGGAAAGCTTGACCAAGGAGTCTCGCAACGCCTCGATCGAGCCGTCCACGTCCGCCTTGATGATCAGGTTCAGGTCCTTGACCTCGCCCTTCTGCATCTTTTCGAACAGCCCCTCCAGGCTCAGCCGATTCGTCTTGGCCAGCTCCTTGGAGCGTTGTTTCTGGGTGCGGTGCTGGCTCACCTGGCGCGCATCCTTCTCGTCTGCCAGCGCCACCAGTTCATCGCCGGCCATGGGAACACCGGACAGGCCCACAATTTCCACAGGCATAGACGGGCCGGCAGATTCCACCGTGCGGCCCAGATCGTCCTGAAGCACACGGATTTTTCCATAATGCATTCCACAAACAATCGAATCGCCGGCACGCAGGGTGCCTTCCTGAACAAGGACGGTGGCCACAGGCCCGCGCCCTGAATCCAGTTTGGCCTCGACCACGTGGCCGCTGGCCAGTTTGTCAGGATTGGCCTTGAGCTCCAGTATTTCCGCCTGAAGTAGAATCATTTCAAGCAGTTCGTCGATTCCGGTATTCTTTTTGGCCGACACCATGACAAAAATGGCATCGCCGCCACAGGCTTCCGACATCAGACCGTGTTCGCTGAGTTCACGCTGAACCCGATCCGGATCGGCATCCGGCTTATCCATCTTGTTGACAGCCACGATGATCGGCACCCCGGAGGCCTTGGAGTGATTGATCGCCTCAACGGTTTGGGGCATCACCCCGTCATCGGCGGCAACCACCAGCACCACGATGTCGGTCACCTTGGCACCGCGAGAACGCATGGCGGAGAAGGCTTCGTGGCCAGGCGTGTCCAAAAACGCGATAACCCCCTTTTCGGTCTCTACATGATAGGCACCGATATGCTGGGTAATCCCGCCCGCTTCGCCTTCGGTCACCCGGGTTTTGCGAATCACGTCAAGCAGCGATGTCTTGCCGTGGTCCACGTGGCCCATGATGGTCACCACGGGGGGCCGGGAGACCAGCTTTTCGGGATCATCCGCTTCGGTTTTCTTCAGAATCAAGTCTTCTTCGAAAGACGCCCGTTCCACTTCATAGTCGAATTCACCGGCCACCAGAACCGCCGTATCATAGTCGATGGTCTGATTCACGGTGGCCATGACGCCCATGCCCATGAGTTTGACGATCATTTCGTTGGCTTTGATGCCCATACGCTTGGCCAATTCAGACAGCACGATGGTCTCGTCAACCTTCACCCGCCGTTTGATGGCTTTGGCAGTGGTGATCTGGGTTTTCTGGCCGGCCGGCATGGCTCGCAGCTTGCTGCCCTTTCGACCTTTGCGTCCGCGCATTTTACCGCTGTAAAGCGCTGCACCCTCCACGATCTCCCTTTTACGAAAACCGCCTTTCTTTTTGCTAAACCGGATACCATCGGTGTCGCTATCCTTTTTCTTCCACCCCTTCTTTTTCTTGGCGGCAACTGGTGCATCGGCGGTTCCCGGTTGCTGCAGTGTCGGTCGAGACGGTGGCCCCGCCGGTGGGATGCGAGTTGCAGGCGTCGATGCAATTTTGGGTTTAGCCGGCAGTTTGATAATCTTGGCCGCCGCTTCTTTCTTGGCTTTCTTGGCCTTTGCCACGGGCGCCTTGGGCGTTTCTTCGGCAGACGGTGGCACGGAAGCGGGCTCACCGGCGGCCGGATCACTATCGGTCGTGACGGCAGGGGGGGCTGCCGCTTCGCCGACCGGTGTTTTTTCCTCGGCTGTGGGTGCATCAGGTTCCGGTGTTGCAGGGGCTGCTGGTTCGGCCGCTCCGGCAGTTGGTTTCTCTTCCACCCGCTCAGGTTCCGACGCCGCCGGCGGCGCTTCGGGTGTTTTCGTCTTGGGTGTTGCAATGATTTTGGCGGATGGGGCTGGCTTACGCTTTTTCACCGTGGGTTTCTTTGGTGGCGACGGTTGCACGTCGACCGCCTCCGGAGCCTTTTCTTCAGTCTCAGCCGAAGGAGAATCCGGTTCTGACGCCGGAGCGGATTCGACCTCGAGGACTGCCGGTTCCTTGGGGGCGACAACCTTGCGCCGCCGAATCACAGTGGGCCGCACCCGCTTTTCCTCGAGTAGGTCATCCTTTTCGCCGAATAGCGCCGACTTGACCCTTGCCACCACATCTTCGTCCAGAGAACTCATATGGCTGCTGACGTCGATATCAAGGTCCCGGATCTTGTCCAAGAGTTCCCTGTTCGTCATGTTAAGATCTCTGGCAAATTCATATACTCTGATTTTTGCCATCCATTCCCCCAAATCTTGTTATAAGCAGTTGTCGCCCTGCTGCCGTATCCGCACCCTGATCCGCTACTGCTCCTCTTCCAGGGTTTTGGCACCGGAAGCTGATTCCTCATTCAATTCATCCGCTGGCATGTCGGGCGGCACCGCATCGTCTTCTGCTTTGGCCCGTATCGCCTCCTCAGCGGCTCGGGCCTCCTCCTCCAAGCGTCTGATTTTGGCAGCCTTGGCAGCCTCAATGGCATACTGCCGAGCATTTTCTATAAGCGCCACGGCCTTTTCCTGTCCGATTCCACGGATCTCGATCAATTCTTCAACGACGGAATCGGCCAGCTCTTCTGCTGAATAAATCCCCTTCTCGAAGAAGGAATCAGCAAGATTGCTGCCTACGCCGGGGACGTTGACCAATGATTCGTATCCCATCTTCAACATTTCATCGTATTTGGACTCAGAATTGACGTCCAGATGCCAGCCGGTCAGCTTGGAGGCCAGACGTACGTTCTGGCCTCGTTTGCCGATGGCAACGGAAAGGAATTCATCGGGGACGATGACCTCCATGGCGTTGTTTTCTTCATCGATAATCACCCGGGAAATTTCTGCAGGCGCCAAGGCGTTGCACACATATTTGGCCGCATCCACGTGCCAGGTGATAATGTCAATCTTTTCACCTCGAAGCTCCTGCACCACATTTTGCACCCGACTGCCCTTCATGCCCACGCAGGCACCCACCGGATCGATGTCCGAATCATGGGAAGAAACGGCAAATTTGGCTCGAACGCCAGGCTCCCGTGCAGCCCCTTTGACCTCCACAATCCCCTCACTGATCTCGGGCACTTCGGTTTTAAACAAGTTGATTAGCAGGTCGGGGTGCGTACGCGAAAGCACGATCTGAGGGCCTCGGGTATCATATAATACGTCGAAGATCAGAGCCCGGATCCGGTCTCCCCGACGGTAGTTTTCCCTGGGGATCTGTTCCCGGGTGGGGAGTATGGCTTCGGTGTTACCCAGGTTGACGATGATATTGCCCCGATCCACCCGCTGGACGATGCCATTGATCACTTCACCCTTGCGGTCAATGTAGCTGGAGTATACCGCATCCCGCTCGGCATCCTTCATCTTCTGGATAATGACCTGCTTGGCGGATTGCGCGGCAATCCGGCCGAAGCTGGACGTGTCCATTTTCGTACCGAGGCTGTCGCCAGCCTCACAGTCGGGGTCGAGTTTGCGCCCTTCAGCCAGGCTGATCTGCAGGTCCGGCTCGGTCACCTCCACCACCACCTCCTTAAATTGGAAGACTTCGATCTCACCCGTGTCGGGACTGTACTGCGCCTCGATGTCAACCTTGCTGCCAAATTTTTTTCTGGCCGCAGAACGCAACGCCTCTTCCAGGGCGCGGATCAGAATTTCCACATCGATGCCCTTGTCCCGGCTTACCTGTTCCACCACACGTTTGATATCTGCTATAAACATCAGCGTTCTCCATTATAATTGATCAGCCGCGCCCGTGTAATATCCTTAAAGTTCAGACCAACCATCTCGTCTCCCACCTGCAACTGGACCATGTCGTCAATCACGCCGGCCAGCACGCCGGTAAAATTTTTTCGACCATTCATGGCGGTGGTCAGGCGAATTTTTGCCCGATGGCCCATAAAGCGCGTGAAATCATCAAGCTTTCCCACCGGTCGATCGAAGCCCGGCGATGAAACCTCCAGCCGATATGGCGGTGCATCTTGCGCATGCACATCCAGGATGTCTTCCAACTGGCGGCTGATGTCGACGCAGTCGTCCAGCGTCACGCCTCCGGGCTTGTCCAGGTATAGACGCAAGGTCAATCCGCCCGGCTCGCGCTGGTACTCCACATGGACCAATTCCATCCCCTCGGCGGTGCACAGGGGATCGGCCAGGCGAGCAACCGAATCGACAAACGCCCGCTGCCGCTTCAAGACCTCCGGATCCGGAGGCTTCGCCGACGCAGCGGCGGCACTTTTTTGTTTTCGCTTTGCGGCACGTTTGGCCATCTTATCACCGAATAAAAAAACAAAAACGGGCAAACAGCCCGTTTCCATGTTCAAACCGATAATGGATACCGTCACTTACCAGTCCATAAAACCACGTCGGGCGGAAAAACCGCCTTCATTCCGGCGACCATAACCGGAATAGACGAAAACGGACTTGAAATGGAGCGGGCAACGAGATTCGAACTCGCGACACCAAGCTTGGGAAGCTTGTACTCTACCAACTGAGCTATGCCCGCTCACCAAGGAGCATTAAATAAGTTAAAACGGAAGTGATGTCAATATCTTTCTATACAACCCCACCAAGTCGCTCCTGGGAAGGTATCCAATGGCGGGGAAAGGATCGAAAAACCGGGCGGGGCAGCAGTCCGTCAGCCCCTGTGACCATCGATCAATGCCCGGATACGAATCAATTCCTCCTTGATTTCGGCAATGTCCGGTGCAGCAGCCTGCCTCGGTCCCGGCACCCGGTCGGGTTTCTTTTTCAGATGCTGCCGGGCGCCTTCAATGGTGAACTTTCTGTGATAGAGAAGGTGTTTGATTCTTAAGACCAACACCACATCCTGCTTGCGATAGAGACGCTGTCCCGCATCGGTGCGCTTGGGCTTGATCTGCTTGAATTCTGTCTCCCAGAACCGCAGCACATAGGGCGCAACACCGGCGATATCGCTGACTTCACCGATCTTGAAGTAAAACTTGTCGGGTATGTCGACCGCGCCGTAAGCCTCTTCTTTCATCGGGGTTATCCATGTCGGCGAAACCCTGCCGACGGCTTCAGGTGGATCAGGCCGGCAATGCCGCACCAAATTCGTCGATCAGGCGATGCGTGAGATGGTGATGGATCGCATTGACGGATTCATCCTCCAGGGTTCGTTCGGTGGACCGGTAGACGACTCGGAAAGAGACACTCTTTTTCCCGGCCGGGATGGGATCTCCGGCAAACACATCGAACAGGTAAATATCCTCTACCAGTTTTTCGCCGGAATGGGCCACCGCCTCCAGCAGGCACCCGGATTCGATCGTCTGATCGACGATAACGGTAATATCCCGGGCTGTTGAGGGGAAACGGGGGATAGGTGTCATCTGTTTGGAATCGCTTGCCAGTCGATCGATTGCCGCAAGGTCCAGCTCGAAAATAAACGCCGGCTGCTTAAGGCTGTAGGTGTTCACCACCTCACCATCCACCTCCCCCACCATCCCCAGCACCGTCCCGTCGTGAGAGACCTGCGCCGTGCGACCTGCGCGGGTGAAACGGCACTGTGCATCGGGCATCGCCGAAAACGACAGCATGGTGAGCCCAAGGGCAAGCGCCAGCCCTTGCACAGCCCCTTTTATATCAAAAAAGTCGCAGGAGGCTTCCCGGGTATGCCATGCAGCCTTGGCGCGTCGACCGGTCCATAAACCGACGAGCATCTCCTTTTCCAATGGAAGAGGCGCATCCGATTGGGGCAGAAAGACCTTTCCGATCTCAAACAGGCGCAGATTGTTCTGTTGCCGGGCAATATTGCGCTGGCCTGCCTCCAGTATGCCTGGAACCAGGGTGGTCCGCATCACCGACTGCTCTTCGGAAATGGGGTTGAGCAGGGAAACGTGGTGGCGACGGGGGTCATCGCCATGCAACCGAATCCGGTCGCAGGAATCAGCGCTGATGAAGCTGTAATTGATGGCCTCTGAAAATCCAAAGCCACAGAGAATATCCCTGACCTGGTTGCGCCGGACCATCATTGGTGACGGGGTCGTTCCCTGAGCCGGCAACCTGGGGAAGGTCGTCGGAATCTGGTTGTAGCCGGACAGCCGGGCCACCTCTTCCATGAGATCCTGGGGTCGGGTGACATCCACGCGAAAAGAGGGCACCCGCACCTGGAGCGCCTCCGAAGCGTCGGCCTGGACCTGGAAGTCGATGCTTTGCAGCAAGGCGGCCATGCGATCACGATCCAGATCGGTGCCCAACAGGTCATTGGTTGCCCGCACACCAAGGGTGAGCACCGGGGGGCGCGAGGTCCTGAAATCTTCATCGATTATCCCATCGACCAACCGGCCTTGCGCCAACTCGGCCATCAAGCCAGCGGCACGGTTCAGGGCGAAAAGGGTGCCGCCGGGGTCCACGCCCCGCTCAAACCGGTGGGATGCATCGGTATTGAGCCCCAACGCCTTGGACGTCCTGCGGATACTGATCGGATCAAAGCAGGCGCTTTCGATGAGCACACGGGTGGTGGCATCTTCGATTTCCGAGTTCAATCCGCCCATGACACCACCGACGGCCACCGGCTTTTCGCCGTCGCAGATCATCAGCACCTGGTCGGAAAGCCGTCGCGCCTTCTGATCCAGGGTGGTGAATGGTTCTTGATCCGCGGCCGTTCGAACCACGATACGATGCCCGGACAGGTGGTCGAAATCAAACGCATGCAGGGGCTGCCCGGTCTCCAGCATGACGAAATTGGTGACATCGACCACGTTGTTGATCGGCCGCACACCCACCGAGCGCAGCCGCTCCTGAAGCCAGTATGGCGACGGCGCCACGGTGATACGATCGATCAGTCTGGCGGCGTACCGGGGGCAATGGTCCGGTGCTTCAATCGTCACCGAGGTCAAGGCGCTGATATCTCCGTGGACATCGGGCAGGCTGAAAACCGGCGGATTCATCTTGACGCCTTGGATGGCGGCAATCTCACGAGCCACCCCCATCATGCTCAGACAGTCAGGCCGATTGGGCGTCAAGCCGATCTCGAGGATGCAGTCGAAGAGATTCAGCGCCGCTTTCAAGGCGGTTCCAGGTTGAAGATCCCCCTCGAGCAACATAAGACCGGAACCGTCCAGACCCAGACCCAATTCCACCTCGCTGCACAGCATGCCCTCGGAGGTTTCACCCCGGATGACGGTTTTGGCCAACAAGGTGCCGTCAGGCAGCCGTGTGCCCACACGGGCAAGGGGTGCCAGCACCCCGGTGGCGGCATTGGGTGCGCCGCAAACAACCGTCACCATGCCGTTGCCACCATCCACGCGGCACAGTTTCAGCCGATCGGCGTTGGGGTGGGGCAAAACGTCGACCACCCGCCCGACGACCACCGTTTCCAGATGGGCGTAGCGATCTTCAACAGCCTCCACTTCCAGTCCTGCCATGGTCAGGGCATCGGCGAGGTCCTGGACCGCCATATCGATGGGCACATATTCTTTCAACCAGTTTAAGCTAACTTTCATGGGTTCTGGAACACTCCCCCTTAAAATTGACTAAGGAATCGGTAGTCATTGTCGAAATAGCGCCGAATATCATCGATGCCGTATTTGAGCATGGCGATACGCTCCACCCCCATGCCGAAAGCAAATCCGGTATATCGACTGGTGTCGTATCCGATATTTTCAAATACCGCCGGATGGACCATGCCGGAACCCAGGATTTCCAACCATCCGGTTTGAGAACAAACACGACAGCCCTTTCCCCTGCAGATCACGCATCGGATATCCACTTCGGCGCTGGGTTCGGTGAAAGGAAAGAAGCTGGGTCGAAACCGCAATGTGGTCTGGTCGTCGAACATCTGGTGAATGAACGCGGTCAGGGTTCCCTTGAGGTCGGCAAAAGAGACCTGGCGATCCACCAGCAGCCCCTCCACCTGGTGAAACATGGGGGTGTGGGTCAGGTCGGAATCGCATCGGTACACTTTGCCCGGGGCGATGATGCGCACCGGCGGCGGCTGTTTTTCCATCACGCGTGGCTGAGTGGGTGACGTGTGGGTTCGAAGGACGACATTGTCTGACACGTAAAAGGTATCCTGCATGTCCCGGGCAGGATGGTTTTTGGGGATATTGAGGGCCTCAAAATTGTAATAGTCCGTCTCCACCTCCGGGCCCTCAACCACATCGAAACCCATCTGAGAGAAGATGTTGCATATGCGGTTGGTAATTTGGGTAATGGGGTGAAGCGAACCTTTTTCCGGCACTCGACCCGGCAGGGACACATCGATGCGGTCCGTTGCCGTTTTGGACGCATCCGCCAGCCGGGTCAGGGTGTTCTTGAATTCAGCTTCCAGGGTGCGTTTGATTTCATTGGCCCGCTTTCCCGCCTGGGGACGCTCCTCGACGGGAAGGTTGGAAATGTTTCTCAAGTAGTGGGTAATGTGCCCCTTCCGACCGAGGTACTGGGTGGAGAGGTCGCTTACCGCATCAACATCGGCCGCCGATGCCAGCGCATCCATGGCGTCCGCATATATCCGTTCTAAGGTGTTTTCCACGATCGTCGCTCTGTATTGGTAATCGATTGTCGCCATCCCTCGGTCCCGCCGGAGCGGGACGAGGTGTGCGGTCACTTTCGCGGTTCGAATAAGGGGGGGGCAGCGGGAGAATAACGATTCTTACGGCCTTCGCCGCGACCGGTCGACCCAGCTTAACCCTGCTGTGACGCCAGCGCGGCAATCTGGGCAAATCCAGAGGGATCGGATATGGCAAGATCAGCGAGTACCTTCCGATCCAGGCTCACATCGGCCTTTTTCAGGCCGCTGATGAACCGGCTGTAGGAAAGGTCGTTCATGCGCGCCGCTGCGTTGATGCGCGCAATCCACAGTCGACGGAATTGGCGCTTTCGCTGTTTACGGTCCCGATAGGCATAGTTGAGGGCCTTGTCTACCGTGTCTGCCGCGGTCCGAAAGAGTTTGCTATGTCCGCCGCGAAATCCTTTGGCCAGTTTTAAGACTTTCCGGCGGCGTCTCCTCGCCTTGAAGCCTCTTTTAATTCGCATGATTTCATCTCCTTGCAAACAGGACCACCGAGCCACCCGAACCTGAATCGTTCCTCAGATGCCAGCAATCGGCAAAGCCTGCTCAAATAGTTTTTTATTTTCCACCGGTCAACCGTTGGGCAAAAGGAGCCGGATTTCTCTCATGTCGCTCTTTTTGATCAGCTGCATCTTCTTCAGGGAGCGCTTACGTTTCCGGGACTTGCTGGTCAGGATGTGACTGTGGTGAGACTTTGAAAATGTGTACCGGCCGGACCCGGTCTTCTTGAACCGTTTTGCGGCCGCCCGGTTGGTTTTAATTTTCGGCATAAATTCTCTCCTTGAACAAAATATCGATCGTCATTCTGAATATAAAATCGGACAAAAAACACATCTCAAAAACCGATGGCGTGAACGGAAAACAAGCGTTCACGCCAACTGTTGGGATGATTTGTTATTTTCGATCGGATCATGGCCTGCGTGCCCGGGAGCCGGTGCCGCACACCGTTATTGGCCGGGTGGCGCCACCTGGGATCTGGGAGCAAGCACCATCATCATCGTCCGCCCTTCGAACTTTGGATATTGCTCCACAACGGCAATCTCTTCAAGTTCTGTGGCAATTTGCTGCAACAGCGCTCTTCCACGATCTGAAAGCGTGATTTCGCGGCCTCGAAACATCACCGTGACCTTGACCTTGTCCTTGCGGTCAAGAAATTTACGGATGTGCCCCATTTTCGTCCCGAGATCATGCTCTCCGGTTTTAGGCCGGACTTTGATCTCTTTGAGCTGAAAAGTGGTCTGCTTCTTTTTGGCCTCTTGCTGTTTTTTGGTCTGCTCATACTTGAACCGCCCGTAATCCATGATCTTGCATACCGGCGGTTTTGCATTCGGCGAAATTTCGACAAGATCCAGACCAAAATCATTGGCTTTGGCCAACGCCTGATGAATCGGAAGTACGCCGACCTGGTTTCCCTCCGGGTCAATCAAGCGGACCTCCCTCACCCGGATACCCTGGTTAATCCGTGTGGTATCGGGCGGCCTCCTGTCCATCTGTCTATATCTGGGACCAGCTATACGTCCACCTCCTGAAGCCTTAAACCTTCGGTTTTCTTTACCCCTGCCAACCATTGGCAGGCCAATGGATCCACGCCAACTATAATCAACAGACGATGGTCCGATACTCGATACTAAACTTTATTCCAATATATGACGCCGCTGGCAAATGCAAGTAAAAAATGGCGTATGCATTCACGGAATCAGGGTTCTCGTTCAAAGTTCGGGACAAAGACATCAACGAATTCCGTGCATACGTGGACGCAGCCGGCCCTCATCAGATGACCTACACCCGTGACCGGTCATGGCGAGGCCGGCTGCGCCAAGGTGTAGCGGCTCAACAGGCTGTCCGCCCAATAGGGATTCGCCGAATCGGCAAAAAACTGCTTGAACAGCAACACGCTGTGGCTTCTCAAGACACCAGAGATCACCGTTAATTCGGCGTTTCGGTATAAAGGTGGCAGACCGGATCGGTCGCATCCGGTCCCACCGCCCATCACATCTTCATAGGCGTAGACAATTCTACCGATGCCGCTGAGCAGAATGGCGGAAAAGCACATCAGGCAAGGTTCCATCGTGCAGTAAATGGTCAGCCGTGAACGATCGATGTCAGGCATGTCAACGCCAAGACACCGCAGGGCATTGATTTCGGCGTGGTCGATCTCGTTTACCGATCCGCCGGCCGTACCTGTACGGTGACCCCGGGCAACTTCGATTGCATGGTCTGCAATCACACAACCCACGGGGAACTCACCGTCCGCCAGGGCCGCTTGAGCCAGGCCAAGCGCCGCTGACATGAACACGGTGTCTGCGGCCGACACCGTCTCAGCGTTCATGCGATCCTGCATGCGGTGTCGTCACAGGGACACCCGCCGTCAATTTCAAATGCGTAGACGATCCTGGCCTCCATTTCCGCGCGCTTTGTTGAAATGGGCGAAAATTTAGCCCCCTTCAACCGTTGCACCAGGTTTTTTCTATCGGGGACCCGGTCAAAGCCCGATCCGATCAATTTGCCGGTTTCGCCGTCGAGAAGGTCTGCCGACTCGCCATTGGTCACCACCACGAACGGGATCTGGTAAGGTTCCATCAACCGCGAAATGGCCAGTGTCGGCCGATATCGGGTCACCAAAGAGCCAGGTCCATATTTAATCACCATTGCCGTGCGATGGTCAACCGTTACCGCAAAATCCAGCATCAAACGCCCCTTGCGGTTGCCGGCGGCAACGATCATGGGGTTGCGAGGATGGATATCCGTTTTAGCATAGCCTTTGTCGGCCACGAGGAAACGGGCAATTTTCTGGCGATAGCGCTCGTCGTGGGTATCCGCCAGCATTTCACCGGAGATGAAATCATATAGCTCCCCGAGTATCAGATGATGGCCATCCATAATCCGCCTTCCCCTGTCCAAGATACCGCTTTACAAAGCCTTTTGTCTATGAATAGATAACCATTTAAAAATAATACATCTATGCAAAAATCACAACCAGGACGCCATGAACATCCGCGAGCAATTTGAAAAACGCGAAAAAAATTTCATGTCTCCATTCGGCTGCCAGAGTGCCAACAGCCGCGGTCGGCTGCGGCCGGAGGATGCCTGTCCCATCCGCACCGCGTTCCAGGTCGACCGCGACCGCATCGTCTACGCCAACGCATTCAGGCGGCTGAAGCATAAAACCCAGGTATTCCTGAACCCGCTGGGAGATGAATACCGTACGCGCCTGACCCATACGCTGGAGGTGGCTCAGATTGCCCGCACCATCGCCCGGGCGATGTTTCTTAACGAAGACCTGGCCGAAGCGATTGCCCTGGCGCACGATTTGGGGCACACCCCGTTTGGACACGGCGGAGAAGCGGTGCTTCAAGAGATCTACGCCCCGGACTTCTCCCATCACAAGCAGAGTCTGCGGGTCGTGGATGTAATCGAAAACAACGGCAACGGGTTAAATCTGACCCACGAAGTGCGCGACGGCATCCTCAAGCACTCCAAAGGCTACGGAAAGATCCTGCCCGATGACCTCAGCGAACTGGCCTGTACCATTGAGGGCCGCATTGTTCGGATATCCGACATCATGGCCTACCTGAATCACGACCTCGACGATGCCATCCGCAGCGGCGTCATCCAGGAAAGCCAGGTTCCAGCGGTCTGCACACGCGTCATCGGCCGGACCCACCAGGAGCGGGCCACCACCATGATCCGCGATCTGATCTTTTCCAGCCGGGCGGTTGACGGAGAATTGAGGCTTGACATGAGCGAGGAGGTGTTCGGCGCCATGAGCACATTGCGGGCCTTTCTCTATGAAAACGTCTACCGATCCGTCAAGGTTCACCGGGAATTTGTCAAAGCGAAAAAGATCCTTTCTGAACTTTACGCCTTCCTGATGGACAACGAGCACGTTTTGGAAAAAGAGCTCACCCGAATGGGCATCGCCGGCTGCTTGAACAACGGCTCACCCCGGAAGCAAGTCGTCTGCGATTTCATCGCCAGCATCACTGATCGCCATGCCCTCGGGCTTTACGAAAGAATCTTTTTCCCCTCGCCCACGGTTTGAGGAAATAACGGATCACCATGAACCCGCCCCTGGAACGACTGTTGACCATCAGGCATCGCTATCTCCCTCTGCTGAAACGGCTGGAGACCCTTTTTGGCGAGATGAGTCAGGCCTATACGGCCGTTGCCGGGCAGTATGGATTTGCGTGCAACGGCTGTGCGGACAACTGCTGCCTGACCCGATTTTACCACCATACCCTGTTGGAGTATCTGTATCTGGTGAAAGGCCTGCGATCCCTTGAAGCCGACGCTCGCCGCACGATCTATGAGAAGGCGCTGGCGGTCAGCGCTGATATGGACGACGCCGACCGCCACGGCAAGGCCCTGCGCATCATGTGTCCGCTCAATCGGAACGACAGATGCACACTATACGCATACCGCCCCATGATCTGCCGGCTTCACGGCATCCCCCACGAACTCCAGCGACCCGGCGGCGAACCGATCAGAAACCCGGGCTGCAACGCATTTTTCGATCAGAGCCGCCAACGCGGTCGAACTAATTATATCCGATTCGACCGCACCCCATTTTACCGACAGATGGCGGCCCTCGAGCAGGAGTTGCGCAGAAAAACCGGATATTCCGATAAGATCAAGCTCACCATCGCCCACATGCTGGTGTCCATCACAGACAAGGCCTATGAAATCGATTAAGCCCGAAGAAATAAACCGGCTGCCGGGAATCCCGTTGAAAAAAACCGACACGTTTAATTTCCGGTGCCACAAGGACCTGACCTGCTTCAACCGGTGCTGCCGGAATCTAAACCTGATTCTCTACCCCTTTGATGTTCTGCGTCTGAGAAAAAGCCTCGAAATGGATTCCGACCGATTTTTGGAGTCCCATGTTGATGTGGTGTTGCGCAAGGGCAACTATTTCCCGGACGTACTGCTGCGAATGGCCGATAACGAATTACAGGCCTGTCCCTTTTTATGCGACGCGGGCTGCACGGTATACCCTGACCGGCCCGACACCTGCCGGACGTTTCCGGTGGAACACGGCGTGATGATCAACGACAGGCGCGGGGCATCGGAAATTATCAGCTTCTTCCGGCCGCCGGATTTCTGTCAGGGCCAGCATGAAAACCGGGCCTTGACCGTCGCCCAATGGGCGCAGGATCAACAGGCCGACACCTACAACCAGATGACCGCCCGATGGGCCGCGATCAAGGTGCTGTTTGAAAAAGACCCGTGGGGGCCGGACGGCTTGAGCGGCGCCAAAGGGAAGATGGCCTTCATGGCCGCTTACAACATTGACCGGTTCCGCGATTTCGTGTTCCAGAGCAGTTTTTTAAGCCGGTATCGAATCAAGAAGGCGCTGGTCAAAAAACTCCGCGCCAGCGACCGGGAGCTGCTGCTTTTCGGCTTTGATTGGATTCGCTATTTCGTCTGGGGCCTGCCTTCAAAGAACATCCGGACTTGAAAGGGTACCGAAAAACTTAGGCGGCGCCATAAAAAGCCCGAGGTCAAGGTTTGCGGG
>NZ_JBFELV010000038.1:0-21696 GCF_041551955.1 Desulfosarcina sp. | reverse complement strand
AGGCTCGATGGACGGCCGCCGGGGTGGCTGTGTAAGCTTGAATCGCTTCGGCTGTCGTTACGCGGTTCTGCGGATGCCATCCGTCTCGCGGCGTCCCGTCGGCCCGTTGGCGGGTCACCGCCGCGTGAATGCCCACCAGCGGATCGGGGTCGCATACCGGGCAGTCGGAACTGAACATGACCGGAATGCCAGTGTCCATCAGCCGTCGAAAGGCATAGGTCCACCGGCCTTTTTCCCCCACCGCCGAATCGATGAGGTTCATGTCCAGGACCATGTTGGCCGGCGTCACACCCAGTGCCAGGTGAAGTGTGCGCAGCCGGTCTGCATCCTCCGGCCGGATCATCTGCACATGTTCGATGCGGTGAGGGATGGGGGGGCGAGATACGCCGGACCGCTCCCTGTTGGATTCGAGGGTTTCAAAAATAGAGATCAGTTCGCGATTGGCGCGATCGCCCACCGCATGAACCATCACCGACAGGCCGGCTTTGTCCGCCCTGCTGATGTCATGGGCCAGGATGTCCATGTCCATCAGCGGCATGCCGCACTGTGCATCCAGGTAGGGGTCGATCATCCAGGCGGTGCGTGCGCCCATGCCCCCGTCGGAGAAAAATTTGACATGGCCCACGCGCAGCCGATCGCTGCCGAACCCGGTGTGCAGCCCCAGTCCGATGATGTCGTCCAGGCGGTCTCCCGGCAGGGTGACCCACGATCGAAGGGCTAAGCGACCGTCGCGATCCAACGCCTGGAACGTCTGAAACGAAACAGCACCGTCCTTGTCCGCCATCAGCCGTACGTCGTGAATGCCGGTAACGCCCCGGCGGTGAAGGGCGCTGGTTGCCGCTTCGAAGGCCTGCATCACCTGATCCACATCCGGCGGGGCAACGGCCTGGCGCACGAGATTGATGGCCAGTTCACGAAGAATACCGGTGGGTTTGCCAGCGGCGTCTTGTTCTATTCTGCCCTCCGGCGGGTCCGGGGTGCCTGCATCGATGCCGGCCAGTTTCAGGGCGGCGGAGTTGGCCGCGGCCAGGTGCAGGTCGCAGCGCCACAGCAGTACCGGGTGATCCGGGGCCGCCCGGTCCAACGCTTCGCGGGTGGGCATGTGCGGTTCGCGCCAGTCGGTCTCGTTCCATCCCTGCCCCATGATCCATTGGCCCGGTGGCCGGGCGACGGCTGCCTGACCTACGCGTTCCAACAACTCCTCGAGGCAGGTGAGATCATCCAGACGCACGCCCTGACGGTTGAGCGCCCACTCGTAGAAGTGGATGTGCGTATCGATAAATCCCGGCAATACCAATCGGCCCTCAAGGTCGATTTTCTGGGATTCTGCGCCGGCCAGATGCAGGATGTCTTTATTTGCACCGACGGCCAGGACGTGGCCCTGCCCAATGACAGCGGCCTGGGCAAACGGCTGACTATGGTTCTGCGTGGCAATGGCGGCGTTAAAGAGTATGATTTGGGGAGTTGATGCATTCACGATAGTTGCTTCTCCGGAAAAGGGTAAAAAAGGACTCCAGGACTCCAGGAGTCAAGGGATCAAGGGGGTTGAAAGTGATTTCATCGAAGTGGTGAGCATGATTGTCTTGATCCTTTCACTTGACTCCTTGAACCCTCGACCCCTTGGATCCTTCTTATGCAACCCTTCTGGTTTCTCACAATAAAAATCCTTCGGGAAACGGGTCGTTGGCATCCACGACGAATTGATGATAGCCGGTTATTTGGGCGTTTCCCCGGACCTGTCCAACGATGCCGGCAAATTTACCGATAGGTACGGTTTTGACCACCCGCCCTTCGAATACCGTGCCCAGGGGGCTGGCATTTTTGTAGACCTGATCGGGGCTAAGTTTGCCTTGGTGGTGGAGCAGTGTCATCTTGGCCGTGGTGCCGGTGCCGCACGGTGAACGGTCCATGTGGGACTCGCCATATACCACGACGCTCCTGCCCGTCCCCGCAACCGGGTCTTCGTCGTAGAATTCGGTCACGTCTATGGTTTTCACCTCCGGTCGCTCGGGGTGATAAACGTCGAACGCCTGGTTGGCCGCCTCGATAACGGCCATCCCCAATGGAATCAAGCGATGGCTGTTGGCCGGGATCAGGTCGATGCCGACGGAACGGGCCGAGACCATGGCGAAAAAACCGCCCACACAGACCAAATCGACGGGGATCCTGCCGAATTCGAGGACCTCGATCTCACGGGCGGTGTCAAAAACGAATGAGGGCACCATGTCAATGGCCACGGATTCGACCCGGCCGTCGCGAACCCGGGTGTGGGCATCCAGCGGCCCCGACGGAGTGTCGACCGTGATCACCGTATCTCCCTCTTCGGCGGCGATCGCTCCGGATTCGATCAGGGTGGCCACGGCGCCGATGGTGGCGTGGCCGCACAGGTAGGGATAGCGTCGGGCGTCCATGTAAAACAGACCGAATGCGCCTTTACGGCTGACCGGTTCAGTCACCACGGCCGCCATGATGCCCCGGTGCCCCCGGGGTTCGCGGGTCAACAGTTTGCGGACGTGGTCGTAGCGTGCTTCGAAATGATCCCGCTTGGCTTTCATCGTGCTGCCTGGCAGATTACCTGGGCAACCTACCAGCAGGCGGGTGGGTTCCCCCTGGGTATGGGAGTCGATGGTTACGATTCGATCGGGATAGCGACATGAAAACCCTTTTTCGATTAATTCCAGTTTGCGCATGCACATACCCCTGTCGATTTGATGGTAATTTTAAAACCTTAATCATCGTCCGGTCGATTACCAACCGTAAATAACAAAACCTGAAAACGATATTGTCTGCTTTCAGGTTTTGGATCGAAGGGATGGCGAAAAAAGGTCAAATGGTTGATTCCATAGGGATCAGGTGGCAGTGGTGAGGCGATACTTGTACGCTGACCGATTCACCGTTGCTGTAGAGCCGTGTGCGCATCATGCTGATGATGTGAATTTCGCGGCCGGTCGCCAGTTCAATGAAGTAGCTGACCTCGCCGCCCATGTAGCTGCGGTCTTTGATGCGGCCCTCGAAGTGGTTCATCCCCTCTACCGGTTTGAATTCATCCCTGGGAAAGGCATCGAAGCGCTGGGCGCGGACGATTATCTCCACCGCATCGCCTGTCGAAAATCCGCCCTTGTTTTTTGCCAGGAGGACATCGCCGGTTTCGATCTTGACGTTTACATGGTTGTCGTTGACCGCCACGACCTCACCCCTGATGAAATTGGAGTGGCCCAGAAAATCGGCCACAAAATGGTTGTTGGGTTCATTGTAGACCGTCTCGGGGTCTCCTTCCTGCTGTTTGCGGCCCGCCTTCATGACCAGAATTTTGTCGGACATGCTCAACGCCTCACGCTGGTCGTGGGTGACAAAGATGGTGGTCACGCCGAGCATCCGCTGCAGGTTGTCCACCTCCCGCCGCATTTCCTCCCGCAAGTTTTCATCCAGGGCGGAAAGGGGCTCGTCCATCAGCAGCACGTCCGGTTCAATCACAATGGCCCGCGCCATGGCGATGCGCTGCTGCTGGCCACCGGAGAGCTGGCTGGGCATGCGGTTTTCCACGCCGGGCAGGCGGACCATCTCCAGGGCTCGGGTCACTTTCTTCTTGATGTCCGCGGTTGATACGTCACGGTACTTCAACCCGAAGGCCACGTTGTCGAAAATGTTCTTGTGGGGAAACAGGGCATAGTTCTGAAAAATCATGCCCAGGTTGCGTTTGTGGATCGGCACGTCGTTGATCCGGACGCCTTTGATGAAAATGTCGCCTTCGGTGGGTTCCTCCAGCCCGGCCACCATGCGCAGCAGGGTGGTTTTACCGCATCCGGAAGGGCCCAGCAGCGTCACCAGGCTGCCTTCTTCAATGTCAAAATCCATTTTTTCGACGGCGACGACGTCGCCGAATCGTTTTAAAATGCCTTTGAACTGGACGATGGGCTGCTTTTTGCCGGTTGCCACGATATTCTGTCTCCCTCTCTTGAACTTTTATTATTCAGTCTGGACCGCTCCGCAGCAACGATATGGACCAAATGGGTTCCACGATTTGTGTGCAACAACATGGCACCAGTTGTGAACCGCGATAGCGAGCGCATTCCTCGCCGTTTGCGGCGGGGTTAGCGAGCAAACTGAAATCCGACTTTTTGTCATCACGGTGCTGCGTAGCACTGCCGTTACAGGCAGCACATTCCCCTCGGCTTGCCGGGGAGAATCTTCAATAATATAAAGATCCGACAGTTTACTTACAGAAAGGGTAACTTTTGCCCGAGATCAAGGCGGTCGCCGGATTAGAACCGGAGGCATATCGCGAATATGTCGAGGATTCGAATCCGGCGACCAACGCCGAGACCGGGTAAAAGATGCGCTTTCTGGGTGTAAACTAGCTGCCAGCTTTGATCCTATCCCACTTCTCCGTCCATTCCACCTGATTGGCATTCCAATAGGCCGGATCGGCAAACAGGTACCCTTCCAGCTTGCCGGTGGGGTCGAAGGCCGGCATTTTTTTGATCTTCTCAGTCAATTCCACCTTGGATGGATCCAGGCTGGGCGGATAGTTCTGTCCCTCGGCCACGGCGATGGCCACGTTGGGCTCGAGCATGTAGTTGAGCAGCTGCTGGGCGACGTCCAGATCAGTGCCTTTCAAGACAAACTGATATTCCATCCAGGAATAGGTGCCCTTGGGAGCGAGGTAGCCGATGGGGTGGCCCTCCTGCTGAAGCGAGGCCACGCGTCCAGACCAGGCCACCGTGGCGTAGATCTCCTCATTGGCCAGCAGGCTCATCAGTTCGGCGCCGGAGGCCCAATATTTTTTCATCAGACCGCGCTGTTCCTTCAAAGCCGCCCAGATGGCTTTAAGATCCGTCATGTTGTTGGGGCTCTGGCCGGTGTGCAGGGCCGCGTACCACATGTTGGTCCGAAAGTCGCCTTCCCAACTGCCCAATTTGCCTTTCAGGTCTTTGTCCCACAGCAGGGCGGCGCCGAGCTTCTCGGCCTTTTCCTTGCTGACATGCTTGGTGTTGTAGGCGATGCCGGTTTGCCCGATGTCATAGGGGACAGCCGATAGGGTACCTTTGGTGATCTCCCGCAGCGGTTTGATCATGGCCGGCATGACATTTTTGAGATTAGGGATTTTGGATTCATCCAGTACCGATGAAAAACCCAATTCGACATAACGGGCATAGTCGAAAACGGCACTGAGATAGGCAATGTTGAACTCACCACCCGGTGGGAAGGAGGCTTTGACGCGGGTCAGGTAAGAGTTCATGTCGCCGAATTCACCGTCGATGACCTCGATACCCGTGGCCTTGGTAAAAGGCTTGAAGGCGTGCTCCCTGAACGCCTCGGACACCGAGCCTCCCCAGCCATCGAAACGAATGGACTTGGCCGCCCAGGCTTCTTTAACGGCGCCGGCAAAGGGTGATCCGATCAGCCCGATGGAAGCGCCGGCAAGGCTTAAATATTTTAGAAAGTGACGTCGGCTGAGCTTGCCGTCTTTGTACGCGTCATATACCCGATCCAGTTTTTCTTTCGTTACGATGGCCATTGGTACTCCTTTCAGATGAGGGTTTCCAGGTTGGTACGTTACTCCTTTATCCGTGAGAACCTGCGAGACAGGTAGCCTGCCAGCAGGGGGGTGGTGACGGTCAGAACGATCATGACGGCACCAAGGGCATTTATTTCCGGACTGATTGAGTTTCTCAACATGCTGAAAATCTTGACCGGAACGGTCTGGTTCTGTGCCGTGGCCCAGAACAGCGTTGCCGTGATGTCATCAAAAGAGATGGTGAAGGCAAAAAGGGCTCCGGCCAGAATCGCCGGCAGCAGCAGCGGGAAGGTGACTTCCCTGAAAGTTTGAAATGCATTGGCACCCAGGGATTTGGCTGCCTCTTCGTACTCTTTTTTGATTCCTACCAGTCGAGCCTGGACGATCAACAGGACATAGGGGAGAGTCAACACCACGTGCCCGATCACCAGCAGCGCGAAACTCTTAGGCTGCTGCAGAAATCGTAAGAAAAGCAGCAGCGCCACTCCTAAAACCACTTCGGGGATCATGATCGGTGACAGCAGCAGGGTGTTGAGGGTGTTTTTGCCGGGAAACTCGAAGCGGATGAAGGCCAGGGCGGCCAGGATGCCGATCCCGGTGGATATCACCGCCGTCAGCGACCCCAGGACAAGCGAATTTTTAAACGCATCGATGATCGATTCATTTTGTGCCAGTTTGATGAACCACCGCCAGCTGACGCCCTCCATGGGAAAGATGCCGAACTGTTTGGGGTTGAAGGCCAGCACAATAACCACGACGATGGGCGCGAACAAAAAAAGGTACACGAGGAACGTGTAAACCCTAATCAATGTCCATCCCGGTGATAATTTTTTCATCGTCTAATTTCCCTGAAGGCTTTTAAAGATCTGATTGATTCCCAGATATCGATTGTAGGTCCAGACGATCACGAACAGCAGGGAGAGCAGGATCACGCTGATGGCCGATCCAAAGGGCCAGTCCAGCGTCCCGATGACCCGCTTGAAGATCAGGTTGGCGATCATGTCATTGCCCGGGCCACCTAATATCATGGGGGGTAAATAGGTGCCGGCGGTGAGCACAAAGACCAGCAGACAGCCAGCGCTTACGCCAGGGAGGCTCAAGGGCAGCGTCACTTCCCTAAAGGCCTGCCATTCGGTGCAGCCCATGCAGCGGGCGGCCTCGAGAAGGCTTTTATCGATGCCTTCCAGACTGACATAGATATTCAGGACCATAAAGGGCAGCAGATACATGATCAGTCCCATGAGCACGGTGAACTCATTGTACAGCATGGATAGGGGAGACTCGATCAGCCCGATCTTCATCAGGAAATGGTTGATCAGCCCTGAATCACCCATAATATTGATCCAACTCATGGTGCGGATGATGAAGCTGACCCAGAACGGCAGCATGATCAGCAACAGAAAGACTTTTTTATATCGGCTTTCACTGCGGTAGAAATAGTAAGCGGGGATATAGCCAATGATCACGCAGAGAACGACGGTTTCAAAGGAGATGCGAATGGTCCGGATGAGAATTTTCGGATAGAAGAAATCCTCGAAGAACTTGGCGTAATTGCCGAACTGGAAGGCGGGAATGTCAGCTCCGCTGGGGGCGCGCAGCCAGAAGCTGTAGACAACGATAAAGCAGACCGGTATCACCAAAAGAAAGAAGACAGCGCTCAATGACGGTGCCAGTAGCGCCCAGGGTTTCCAGCCGTCAGATTTCATAGGTGTGTTGTCCTGAAATTGGGTATGATAAAAAAGGAGGTATTCAAAAAAAACCTTAATGAAATTGTATCAGTCTGTCAAGACGCCCATCTAACCCGGTTAAAAAAAGAAGTAAACGATTCTCCAGAAAAGCAAAAGGTGTTACCCTTTTTCGAATGACACATCGCACATCCGTTAGACAGCCATGGGGCCTACCTCGAATCCCTGCGGCTTCTATCCGGGGGCAGGAGCTCAGAAAGCGTTCTAGCCGTTTCCCGGATCATATCTCCATATTTTAACCTGACATCGTCTGCACTGTGCTGGAGAACTGAGAAGTCGAAGCAGACCGCGCCGACACCCTTCCCGGTGAGTGGATCAAATAGCGGCGCACTGATGGTTATCAATCCTGGCAGGTACTCTTCCTCCGACATGGCGAACTGACGCGCTTTGGCCTTCTTGATACCTTCAAGAAGAATCGATTTATCCACAATGGTGTTGGAGGTCTTGGGTAGAAGGATCATCGAATCGATCTTCTTGGCGATCAGGTCATCGGGCAGGCTGGACAGGTATGCCTTGCCCAATGCCGTGTTGTGCAGGCTGTTTTTAGAGAAATCGGGCAGGTTGTAAGTCAACGTCTCATCAGCGCCCCGATAGTAGATGCGCACCAAGGTATCGTCTACCGCAAAGGCCACATCGATGCTAATATTTTTCTCCTTGTGGATCCGGTCCACGACTTCCTTGATCAGCCTCAGATGATCCGTGGCGCGCATCAGATTGGCGCAAAACAGGAGGCACAGGATCGCGGGTCGGATCTCTTTGGTTTTAATATCTTTTTCAAGGTACCCCAACTCCACCAGGGTGTTGATGTAGCGGTAGGTGGAGGTCATGTTCAGATCCAGCGTCTTGGCGATATGACTCTGGGTCATGACCGGGTTTTCCCGGTTGAAAAGAGACAGGATTTTCAATCCCTTTTCCAAGGACTTCGAAAAATAATATTTTCCTTTTGACATACCGTTTGGGGATGATTTAATATCACACTATAATAGGAATTAAATTACTATTATAGTTAAAATGACAAACTTCTAAACGAATGTCAAACACTAATTTCAATTCAGCGTAAGAGGAGGGCGGGGGCATGTTGAAAGATGATACGACAATGCGGATCGTTTACGAGCATTCGGGTGAAGCCAATGAGGTGTCGATGTCCAGCCTCGTTGCCGCACTTGTCGATTTCCTGGATCATTTTTGCGTTAAGTCGCTCGTTGGCCATTCGTTCTACCAGATCGTCCAAACGGGTGACGGCGCCACCAAACTCAGCCGGCTGCTCGAGGCGTGCGGGAACAGTGGCAATCCCGAAGGGTTTTTTTCCGATTTGCTATCTCAGCTGGCAGCGGCCGACGGCACCCGGAAGATCGCTGTCAATGGCGTCGAGCTGCCCCACTTGATGCTCATGTCGATTATGGAAGTTGTCCTGCCCGGTAATGCATTCATATCCATTAAAAAGGTTGATCAACTGGAGAAGGTAGCCAATATCCGTATCCCTGAGACCGACCGGGCGGATATCCAGTCGGTTATCGATACCTACCCGGTCCGGCTGTCCATGCACACCATCCGCCAGATGCGGGTGTCCGGCAACGTGGCCTATCAGTACCTGCCTTTTGTCCAGGAACTGGACGACACCGGACACACCAACACCTGGATCGGCCAGTTTCACCAGGGCCTTCTCGAGCAGATGTACCAGAACCGGGTCATTTTCCTGCTTAACATGAGCTGCCCGGTTTACTGCCGGTTCTGTTTCCGCAAGCACAAGGATTCTCGCAACGAAGCCAATCCCACACCGGCGGATGTCGACAGGGCTGTCGCGCATGTCGCAGCGTCTCCGTCCATCAAGGAAATCGTGATCACCGGCGGGGACCCCTTCATGAACCGGGCAAACATGGCCCATGCCATCGACGGCCTCATGGCGATCGACCATGTACAGACCCTGCGCCTGGCCACGCGTTCCATCGCCTATTACCCCCACCTGTTTTTGTCCGACGATGCCGCCCTGCTGGGCTACCTGAAGCGAAAAAACCTCGAGCTTCAGCAGCGCGGCAAGCGCATGGAAGTGGCCACCCATTTCATTCATCCCGATGAAATCTCCCCGCAGAGCCTGATGATCATTTCAGACCTGGTCAATAGCGGGATCGCGGTATACGTCCAGACGCCGTTTTTAAAGGACTGCAACGATGAAGGCCCTGAACTGGTCCGACTGTTCAGCCTGCTGCGCGGGGCAGGCGCGGAACTTCACTATATCTACATCCCTTGCAGTCCCATCCATGGAAACAACGTTTACTGGGCGCCCATTTCAAAAGGGTTGGCTGTGGGCAACTACCTGCGGGCGCACCTGTCTGATCGCGTGATCCCCAGGATCTGTACGGCCACCCCCATCGGCAAGATGGACTGGCATACCAGCGGCTGGGCCGTGGAACCGGTGGCGGAGAACGAGAAGTTCATGTGGATTCGAACGCCTTACACGCCCGGATATTTCAAGCGTTTTGCGCCCATTGCCAACAATCTGGATAATATCCGCATCAACGACGAAGGCACCATCGACATCCAATACATGGCCCAAATCGGCGATGAGTCCCTCTTTTTGGGAACACGGCCGCCCCTGCCCGGCGGTGGCGTGACGACTCAGCGGCAAAGCACCGAGTCGATACTGCCGATGGTCCGCAGTGGTGAGAAGATTGCGCCATCGATAGTCGATACCGGGTCTCCATCGATTTCTCGCGTCCATGAGACCCGGGTGGAGATGCATACCGACGCCGTCGATGGGGATTTCGACACCATCCGCGGCGATGACCGAATTACCGACGTGGTGATCGTTTCGGCAACCGATGCCGTCGATTCCCTATACCGAATCCGCCGTATCGTTCGTACTTTAGAGGAGATCCCCCACGTCAATGCGGTGCGGCTGCGCAGCCTGAAGTTCAACTATGAGCCGGAACGCTTCACCCCGGTCGTGATCGATGAATTGGGCAACCTGAATCGGCTGACGATGGTGACCCCGCTGCGCTTGGAAATAGAGACCCAGTTTCTGGCTGCTGACGAATTTCGGCCGGCGCACAAGCGATTGGCCCGGCAGTTGAACAACAAAGGGATTTCGGTCTACTGTAACACGCCACTGCTGGGCCGGATAAACGACACGTCGGATGCCATCAATCAAATTGCCTACGGCTGCCGCAGAGCCGGCATTGAATTTCATCACCTCTATGTGGCCGGGTTGGCCATCCAGAAACGATGGAACAGTGAAAACCCGGTGGCGCTGTACGATGTAATCGACATCGCCACGCGGGTGCGTCGAGAAGGCAGCGGGCGGGAGGTGCCCAGATACATTATCCGCACCAAGCTCGGAGAGGTGGATTTCGGCCTGTCCTCCACGATCCTCGGCCAAGGCGGCGATCTTTCCGTTAAACTGCAACCCTATGATCTGTCCTATTTTACCGCCATGCAGCCGGGTTTTACCTGGCCGGCGGATGTGTCGGAAGATGTCGACGGCAAACCGGTCATACCGGTTGCCGGTTTGCTGAAAACCACGGATTTTGCATTGTCCTAGTCAGGAGGCCTGATGTACTATCCATTTATGCTTTTCAACGAGAAAGTGGACCACCGGCCGGTCTTCACCGGGTTGCAGGGCGATCCCTATGTCGCCGACCTATCACCTCGCAGCCCGCTGCTTCGTGGCGTGGATGTAAGAGATCAGAAAAAGTTTCAACAGGTCCTGGACCATCGGATGGGATCACAATACCGGTGGGGGTTCTCCCCCTATCTGGAGCGGCGAGACACCCTGCTCGGGGATTGCCCCCAGATGGTGGCCGACCAACGATTCATTCATCTGGGCCTGGATGTGATCGTCGGTTTGGGTACGCCGCTGCATGCGCCGTTGGACGCCACCGTCGCGGAGAGCGGCTACGAGAGTGGGGAGGGCAATTATGGCGGGTATGTTCTCCTCAAGCACCAGAGCCCCTATTTTGAGACCTTTTACAGCCTCTACGGGCACCTGTGCAAAGATCGCCTGCCGGAGGCCGGCAGCCCATTCCCGGCCGGAGCAACCTTTGCCGAAATCGGTGATTTTCACGAAAACGGGAACTGGTTTTACCACACCCATATTCAGACCATTACCCAGAAGGGCTTGGACCGGGGTTACGTCTCCAAAGGCTATTGTGCGCAAGCGGACCTATTGGCGATGAATGACCTGTGCCCGTCGCCCATCCCCCTTTTTAAACGGTGAGGCCATGTCACAGGTAATTAACTGTCCTGTCCTTATTTTCATGAATGATTGACATCAGGAGGTCCGAATGGTCATACATCAAAGGGAGATCGGTTACGGTGAAAACTATCAGGCTTTTTTTGAAGCGCTGGTTAAGGCCAAGAAATTTATGGAAAAAAAATATCCCGAAATTTCGGTGACGCTCATGTACAGTCTTGCAGGACAGCGAGGCCGGGCAACGGTACAGACGCGATATGCGTCGCTGGCTGATTATGAGCGAATCGATGCCGAAGCGGATAACGATGAGGAATATGCAAAGCTGCTCGAGCCTACCATGGGTCCAGCCGCGCATCCGGTCGTCGATCAATTCTATCGCGTATTTTAACTCCGTTTGAGAGCCTGGGTGGGGTCGCCGTTAAAGGCAAACTTGCGCTGCAGGTGGTATACCAACGCAACTGTGTGAGCGAGATCAGAAGCCGTATGGATGCATCTAAAGCCTCGGGGTTAACCGATTATATCGGTCGCGACGATGAACTGCATAACCTTCGAAAAGCGTTAAAAAAGGCCCAGTCAGGACAAGGTCAGGTGGTGGGCGTGGTTGGAGGGGCGGGTATCGGAAAGTCACGCTTGGTTTTGGGATGCATGGCCAGGCGGATGCGCCATGCAGAGTTATCGAAAGCAGATGGGTTCAATACAGCAGCAGCATTCCTTTCCTGCCGGTGCTTGAGACCTCCAAAACCTACTTTGACATTGGGGTGGGGGCATCCGAGGAGGGAATCGATGGGTAGTTGAAAAGCAGATTGGCGGAGATCAATGAGGAATTGATTCAAGCGCTTCCCGCATCCAGGCATTTTTTATAGCTTCCTGCAGATGACCTTCAGTGGCTCGTTAAGACCTCTAAAGCGCATATCAGCTATTACATGGAGTGGATATCGAATGCTCTGATCCTGCTGTTGTCACGCTACCGCCCGGAATACATCTTCAAGAATGTCGGTACCCATGAGGTTTTTTATTCTACAGCAACATCGGCTTATTTCATTCCGTCAAATTAAGGCATCAAGAAGGGAGCAGGTTTTCCAAAAAAGCCTTCGAGCCGGCGGCGGCAATCCATGACCTTACAGCGACAGATACTCACGTCATTGGATACAAACCCGTATATCTCGGTAGGGCACTTTTTGGGGGGAACTGTTTGCCCACATGAATCTGGAAGAAGCGGCGAAATCCCACTTGAAGGCGGCTGAAGCCTCCTGCAGCAAGCGGTGCTTATCCCCATACACGAGAATATCTGTAATCATGCCGCACCTTATATTTCAGGTGAGGACGTCAATGTTGAAGAAGCGCTGGACGATTGGACCCAGATTGTAAATGGACGGACAGGCGGTTACACAGACAGGGCGGTATCCTGCACCAGGGACCATTATTAAGCGCTATGCTCATAGAATGAAACATGGTATAGGCGAAACTCCATTTGTTGATTTCCGGTCTCCAGCCGCCTTCACCACCATGTTGCCTAAACAGCATGGATGAAGAACCGATCAGGAGGAAGAACAGATGATCCAGACCAATCATACCTCGAAAGCAAGCCCACGATTTCGGATGCTGACCGAAGACCAGGTTGAACGGATCACCCGGGCTTCCTTCGAGATTTTGGAAAAAGTCGGGTTTAAGGTTTTGCATGCCGGCGTGCGAAACATGCTCGAATCTGCCGGGGCTGTAATCAGCAATGAATCGGTTAAAATCCCGGAGTTTATCGTCCGGGGTTGTATAGCCACATCCCCCAAAGGATGGACATTGTATGACCGTCAGGGAAACCGGTCGATGGAGGTAGCGGGACGGAATAGCTATTATGGGACGTCGACGGCAAGTCCGCGAACAAAGGACGCCCTGACTGGTGAATACCATGAAACCAGGGTTGAGGATCTGATCCGCGCCGCTCGGATTGCCGATTCACTCGAGAACATTGACTGGGTCATGCCCATGGGATCAGTCCAGGATGTATCAGCCAAAGCAGCCGATCTGCATGAATTCTATGCAACCGTCACCAATACAATCAAGCCGATTGTTTTTCTTGCCTACTCACCCCGTGGAACCGAGTTGATCTACGATATGGCTGCTGAAGTCGTTGGGGGTGCAGACATCCTTAGAGAAAAACCGTTTTTAGTCCTATATCCCGAACCGATTTCGCCGTTAATCATGCCGGAAGCGGTTGCGGAGCGGATTCTGATCGCAGCGGACCGATTCCTGCCACAAATGATGGGACCGGCCATTCAACCTGGAGCGACAGGCCCGGTTACCATGGCCGGAGCGGTTGCTCAGGGTGTCGCGGAATCTTTGTTTTGCGTGGTCGTTGCCCAATTACGTCGACCGGGATGCCCGGTTGGTTTAGGTTGCAACTTCGGCATCTTTGACATGGCTCAGGCGTTGATGAGCATCGGTGCCCCTGAAATGAGCCTGGCTCTGGCAGCCCAAGCCGAGGTTGCCCAATCGTTGGGATTGCCTACCTGGGGGTTGGCCGGAGGGACGGACGCCAAATGCCTCGATGCTCAAGCCGGAGCTGAGGCGACGTACCACATCCTGGCACAGGGCCTGGCCGGTTTGAATCTAATTCATGACGTGGGATACATGGACATGTCGATGGCTTGTGCCGTGGAACAGCTGGTGATGAGCAACGATGTCATCGGCATGACCAAGCGGCTGCTCGGTGGCTTCGAAGTCAGTGACGAGCAATTGGCACTGGATGTCATCAGTCAGGTCGGCCCGGGGGGGCATTTTCTTCAACAGCGCCATACCATGACCCATTTTCGCAAAGCATTGTGGCAAACGAAGGTGTTCACCCGACAGCCTTTCGAGACCTGGAAGGACGGCGGTTCCAAGGACGTCGAAGCGCGTGTTCGCGAACAGATCCGGCACACATTGGATACCCACCAGCCGGTGGCTTTGTCGGATAGCATAATTACACAGATCCAACAGATTAAAACCGAAGGCGAAAAAGAACTCATCAGTCGCTAAGGGTTTAAAGGCTTTTGATTTACCAGAAAGGGGATTGAACCATGTCCAAAAAATACGATGCCATTGTCATCGGCGCCGGCATAATCGGTGCCTGTGTCGGGTTCGAATTGGCTAAACGGGGTAAGCGGGTGCTTAACCTGGATAAGCTGGCCGCATCGGGAATGGGATCCACCTCCGGGTCCTGTGCCATCATCCGTCTGCACTATTCGACACCGGACGGTGTCGCCATGGCCCGGGAGGGCTACTATTACTGGCTGGACTGGCCAAAGTATCTCGGCACCGTGGACCCGACCGGCATGATTAAATACATTAACACCGGGTGCCTGGTGATAAAGACCCAGAAAAACAATTATCTGCGAAAGGTCATGACCGCTTTAGATGAACTGCACGTGGTTTTCGAGGAGTTGGATACTAATGGCATCAAAAAGCTGATACCCGTCGTCGACACCAAACAGTTCGGCCCGCCGACGTTATCCAGTGACCCGCGTTTCGGACAGTCGACCGGAGAATCCATCACCGGCGCAGTCTACATCCCAGAATCCGGTTTCATCTCTGATCCCAAACAGTCGGTCCATAATGTCCAGGTCGCTGGTGAGAATGTGGGGGGGGAATATCGCTTCAATTGCCAGGTGGTGGATATTCTGAAGAAGAACGGCCGCTGTGCCGGGGTCAAACTGGCCGACGGAACCGAGATCGACTCACCGGTGGTGGTCAACGTAGCCGGGCCTCACTCTTATCAGGTCAACCAGATGGCCGGCGTCCTTGACGGCATGAACATCAAAACAAGGCCGCTTAAGCAGGAGGTTTGCCATGTCCCGGCTCCCGATGGCATTGATTACAACTATTCAGGCACCCTCATCTCAGATGGGGACATTGGATGCTACTCCAGACCAGAGGTGGGTAACCACATCCTCATCGGATCCGAAGATCCTGAATGCGATACCCTCGAATACGTTGACGATCCGGACGGCTACAACACTGATTTTACCGACCAGTGGACCACCCAAGTCATGCGTGAAGCCCAGCGAATCCCGAAACTGCGGATTCCCAACCAGCCCAGCGGAATAGTCGACCTTTACGACGCCTCCGACGATTGGCTCCCGATTTACGATAAATCCGACCTGCCCGGCTTTTACATGGCTGTCGGCACTTCCGGCAACCAATACAAGAATGCACCGGTGGCGGGCGTGCTCATGGATGAATTGATAGAGGCCTGCGAAAACGGACACGACCATGACCAGGCGCCGGTGAAATTCACCATGCACTATACCAAGCGGACATGCGACATCGGTTTCTTCAGCCGATTGCGAAAAATAAATCCTGATTCCAGTTTTTCGGTTATCGGTTGAACTAAAGCGATGCAGCAAAATGACATTCTGCTGGAGGTCAGAAACCTTCAAACTTACTTTAACGTCAGAGAGGGCGTCGCCAAGGCGGTGGATGGTGTCTCTTTCCAGCTGCGCCGGGGCGAGACCCTGGGACTGGTCGGTGAGAGCGGCTGTGGCAAGACGGTTTCAGCGCTCTCGATCCTTAAACTACTGGATTCACCGCCGGCCGAATATCACGCTGGAGAGATTATCTTCGACGGACAGGATCTCTTAAAAACTAGCGAAACCGGGATGCAGCGTATTCGTGGCAACACGATCTCGATGATTTTTCAGGAGCCGATGACCTCTTTGAACCCTGTCATTTCCATCGGCTCGCAGATTGAAGAGGTGCTTTTAAACCACATGCCTTTGAACGCATCTGCAGCACGTCAGCGCACTATAGAACTGCTGAGCATGGTGGGCATCCCGTCTCCGGAGAATCGTATTGACGAATATCCGCATCAACTTTCCGGAGGAATGCGTCAGCGCGTGATGATCGCCATCGCTCTGGCGTGCAATCCTAAAGTGTTGATCGCTGATGAGCCGACCACGGCGCTAGATGTCACCATTCAGGCCCAGATCCTGGATTTAATGCAGCAGCTTCAAGCTGATCTCGGAACAAGCATACTCCTGATTACCCACGATCTGGGAGTGATTGCCGAAACCGCTGACCGTGTTGCGGTCATGTACGCTGGACTGATTGTAGAAGAGGCCGATGTCCATACGATCTTCAGGAACCCTGTTCATCCTTATACGCAAGGGTTGCTGCGCTCTGTTCCAAGAATCGACGAAGCGCTGCGGCCGCATCGACTGACGGAAATTCCTGGACGAGTTCCCAATCTTTTCCGCTTACCAAAGGGGTGCTCGTTTATTGATCGCTGCCCGGTTGCTATCGATCGCTGCAAGTACCACATTCCTGAACTGGTGCAAATCGAAGATGGCCACTTTGTCCGATGTTGGTTGAATGACGGGAGCCTTTAAATTGGCGCGAAATCTGCTGGCAGTGAACCATTTGGTCAAACACTTTCCCATCAAGCGGGGAATGTTTTCGCGCGTTGTTGGTCGTGTCCATGCGGTTGATGGGATTAGCTTTGAAGTCCAAGAGGGTCAGACGCTTGGACTCGTGGGGGAAAGTGGCTGCGGCAAGACAACCGCAGGCAAAACCATTCTTAAGCTGATCGAACCGACAGCTGGAACCATCCGCTACAACGGTCAGGACATCACTGCCTACAATCGGGCGCAAATGAAACCTTACCGTCAGCAGATGCAGATCATCTTTCAGGATCCCTTCTCTTCGCTGAACCCGAGACATTCAGTTGGATCCATCATTGCTTCTGCTCTGGAAATTCATCATCTGGTTGAACCCAGTGAAAAAGAGGACAAGATTGCGGATCTGCTTCGTAAAGTGGGTTTGTCGGCAACTGTCATGCGGCGGTATCCCCACGAATTCTCCGGCGGGCAACGTCAGCGGATCGGTATTGCCCGTGCGCTTGCGGTCAATCCCCGCCTGGTGATCGGAGATGAGCCGGTATCGGCGCTGGATGTCTCCATTCAGGCCCAAATTCTCAACCTACTGGAAGATTTGCAGGATGAAATGGGACTCACGTATATACTGATTGCCCATGATTTAAGTGTAATCCGCCACATCGCGAATAAAATTGCCGTGATGTATCTGGGTAGGATTGTTGAAATGGCGTCACGAGAAGAACTCTATCATAATCCATTACATCCATACACTCGTGCGTTGCTGTCGGCCGTTCCCATACCGGACCCGGAACGCAAGCGTCAGCGAATTATTCTCAAAGGCGACGTGCCGTCTCCGATCAATCCACCGCCGGGTTGCCACTTTCACCCAAGGTGTCCACAACGCTTTGAGCCATGCAATCAAGTGACACCGAAGTCTAAAACAGTATTGGAGGGCCATGATGTGGCGTGTCTCCTATACGAGTAAGCCGGTTTTAATTTTAAACCGGATCGGGCGTTGGCCATAAAACCCATCAAGGATATCGCAGCAGGATCAAACAGGAGTTGGATGTGTTCCAATTCATCATAAAAAGATTAGTGCAAGCCATCCCGTTGCTGATCGGGGTTTCGATAATTGGTTTTGCCATGATGCACCTGGCGCCGGGGGGCCCCCTGGCTGTCTATACCTTGAACCCCACGATTACCGCTCAAGACATCGAGCGGATCAAACACGTTTTCGGTCTAGATCAGCCGATCTATATCCAGTACTTGAAGTGGGCGGCGGGGATGTTCACGGGCAATTGGGGCAACACTTTTTTTGGTGGGCGCCCGGTTTTGGATGTCATCCTCGAAAGGATGCCAGCTACCTTTTTATTGATGGGCTCCGGCATGTCGGTGGCTGTCTTGATCGGCATGATTATCGGAATTTTAGGAGCGGTCAGGCGCTATTCGGTGTTTGACTATTTAGCGACGACCGGCGCCATGGTGGCGCTCTCTTTTCCAACCTTCTGGTTCGGGTTGATGACCATCTTCATATTTTCTCTGAAACTCGGCTGGCTTCCGTCAGGAGGCATGTTTACCTTAGGTGGGGAGGAGAGCATCTTCGATTTAATTAAACACCTCATCCTGCCGACGGTTGTGCTGGCCCTGGTTCTGGTAGCGCAGTGGAGCCGATATACCCGTTCAAGCTTTTTAGAAGTTATTCACCAGGACTATATCCGCACCGCCAGAAGCAAGGGCCTTTCGGATCGCCGCGTGCTTTTTCGCCACGCATTTCCCAACGCCGTGTCGCCACTGATTGCCCTTGCAGGTGTCCAATTACCGTGGCTTTTCTCAGGGGCGCTGGTTACCGAAACAATTTTTGGTTGGCCTGGAATGGGCCGGCTATTCGTCGATTCGCTGACCATGAAGGAGTACCCGGTGTTGATGGGAATGATCATGATCACAGCAGCCGCCGTGATTATTGGGAACCTGTTGGCGGATGTAATCAATGCACTTATCGATCCCAGGATACGGTTGGAATAATGACCCGCTATCAACCACCGCCAAGTGAGTCGGCCAACCCAACAGGCCGGACCGTCAACCCGGTAAAAACAGCCGTCGATGGAACACCGATAAGCTATTATGAAAGCCAGACCCGACGGATTTGGCGCCGGTTTCTGAGGCATCGATTAGCGGTGATCGGTGGGTGCGTCGTGCTGCTGCTGTTGCTCATGGTGGTATTTGCAAATCTTCTGTCGCCACATGATCCACTATCTCTGGACACGCAACGACGATTTATTCCTCCCTTGACCAACGCTTCTTTTGTTTTGGGAACGGATGAAATGGGGCGGGACTTGCTCAGCCGGCTTTTTTACGGAGGCCGGATCAGCCTCGTGGTGGGCGTGGCAGCCATGTTTGCCACCATCGTCACGGGCCTGTTGATCGGTTTGATCGCCGGGTTTTATGGCGGTCGTATGGATAATGCCTTGATGCGCTTCACCGATACCATGCTATGTTTTCCGCAGGTGTTTCTGCTGTTGGTGCTAGCGGCGTTCATTACCCCGACGGTGATATCGATCGCTCTGATCATCGGATTGACCTCTTGGATGGAAGTCGCGCGCATCATTCGTGCGCAGATCCAATACATCAAGGAACAAGACTTCATCCAAGCCGCCATCGCCTTGGGTGCTTCGGAGTCGCGTATCATGTTTAAAGAACTCTTACCCAATGCAATTGCACCCGTGCTGGTATCGGCTACATTGAATGTGGCCAACGCTGTTTTGATGGAGTCCTACATCAGTTTCCTCGGATATGGTATCCAGCCCCCACTGGCGAGTTGGGGCAATATGTTAACCAATGCGCAGTCCTATTTCGACCTGGCCCCATGGCTGGCCATTCTACCCGGTTTGATGATCACCCTCACGGTCATGAGCTTCAACTTCCTGGGTGACGGACTGCGTGACGCCCTGGATCCACGCTTGAGAATGTAGTTTGGTATTATTCCGGAAACGGCTTGTTTAGGAACACCTGCCCAGCAACCACAACAGTCAAAGGAGGAGTCTTATGAGCAACCACGGAATGACACGCAGACGCTTTATCAAAACCACCGGCCTCGCAGTAGCGGGTACCGCCTTGGCTGGAACCGGCCTAATGCCGCGCTATGCCTGGGCCGCCAAAAACAACGTCATCGTCGGCATGACCCAGGAACCGGTCAACTTCAACCCGTTGCTTTACGTCAACTCGGGGACAGAGGAGGTTCCTGAGGCATGCATGTTCGATGCTCTCTGGGATGTGAATGATAGGGGTCAGTTCATACCCAATTTGGCTGCACGGGTACCAACATACGAAAACGGGGGTATATCCCCGGATGGGTTGGTGTGGAAAATTGAGCTCAAGAAAGGGGTCAAATGGCAGGACGGAGCGTCCTTTACAGCCAAGGATGTTGAATTCACCTACAAAACCATCGTGAGACCGGACGTCGCCATTCGCTCACGTTCCGGTTTTGATTTGATCGCCGACTTTAATATTCTGGACGATCATAACGTGGAGATCATTTTGGCCAAACCTTACGTCCCGTTCGCCTGGGCGTGGCAGAAAATGCACATTGTGCCAGAACACATTTTGTCCAAGGTGGGTGATATCAACACGGCGGCGTTCAATACCAATCCGATCGGGACCGGGCCTTATAAACTGGTCAAGCGGGTGGCAGGAAGCCATATGATTTACGAAAAAAACCCTGACTACCATCGCGGGGCGCCGGCTATCGACAAGGTGATCCACAAGTTCGTTCCCGATCAGACCGTCGCCTACACCCAGTTTAAAACGGGTGAAATCGATGTCTTCGGCCTGCACGGGGTGCCGCCGGAGCGTTTCGAGGAATCCCGCAAGCTATCTGATCGGGATGCACTGGAAACGCCTGCGCCCTGGGTTGAATTCGTCTATTTCAACTGCGGCAAACCGCAATTTAAGGAAAAAGTAGTTCGCCAGGCCCTGTATTACGCTATCGACAAAGAGAAGTGGATCAAGGACATTTATTATGGCCTTCCGCCGAGGACCCTGTCCTATCTGCACCCAACGCATTGGGCCTATCATCCAAACCTTAAAGACCCCGGCTACGATCCACGCCGGGCTGCGGAAATGCTGGAAGGCGCCGGATGGAAGAAGGGCGCCGATGGTGTCAGGGAGAAAAACGGTGTGAAATTGAATTTTACGATGTCCACCACGGCCGGGTCCAAGGCGCGTGAACAGGCCCAGGCAATGATCCAGTCCAACTGGAAGGAGATCGGCGTGGTTATGGAAATAAAAAACATGCCGGCCTCGGTGGTGTGGGGTGATTTCACAACCAATAGTCATTTTGACACGTTGATGGTCGGTTGGGAACCCACGGTAGGGATGGATCCCGACTATGCGGCCCGGTGTCATTCGAAACAGATACCGGTCAAATACGGAACCGGTTCCAATTACGTGCAATATGAAAACCCCGAGTTAGACAAGCTCTTGGACGAAGGGGTGCTGATCTCCGACATGGAGAAGCGCAAGGCTGTATACCACCAAATTCAGGCCATCCTGCACGAAGACGTGCCCTTTGCACCGATCTTTGCATACATGTTCATGTACGGGAAAAAGAGTGACCTGAATGGCTACCAAATCAATCCCTATGTTACTGACATCACCTGGAACATCCAAGATTGGAAATGGGGATAGACATGGTTCGATGAACCTTGGCGAAGCCATCTAAAAACACCAATGGTGCGCAGGTTGCAATCAAAGCAGCTTCCAGCGACATATTGCTTTCCATGAGTCACCGTAGAGCATGTTGAACCGCATCCAAGCTTTTTAAAACCAAGCGCGATCGCCTTCAAAAAAACTGCAGAATAAAGGCGGGGAGAAAGATTCGAATTCTCCCCGCCTTTTGATTTT
>NZ_JBFELV010000037.1:0-22045 GCF_041551955.1 Desulfosarcina sp. | reverse complement strand
GTCATGGAGATCACGGCCATGGCGATCAGCCCTCTGGCCAGCAGGTCGCTGTTGCCCGGGGCCATTGCGATCATGCGCAGCAAAATAGCCACGGCGGCGACCTTGGAGACCGCGGCAATAAAGGCCGCCACCTGGTTGGGTGCGCCCTGGTAGGCTTCCGGTGCCCAGAAATGGAAGGGAAAGACGGCCAGCTTGAAGAAGAACCCGGCCAGGGTCAAAAGCAGCCCGGTTACGACCACGGGATGGCCCATCATGGCGGGCAGCCGCTGGACCAGCATATCGATGTGCACCGCACCGGTAACCCCGTAGATCAGTGCCAGGCCGAAGAGCATGATGGCCGATGCGCTGGCCCCCACCAGAAAATAGCGCAGTCCCGTAATCATCCCCCAGCGATGCTCCCGACGCAGGAAAACCAGGATGTAGAGTGAATAGCTGGACAGTTCCAGGGCCAGAACGATCGCCAGCAGGTGGACCGCAGAGGCCAGCATCATCATGGACAGCGTGCAGACGGCCAGCAGAAAATACCCCTCCCCATGGTGCGAGGGGGCCACTCCTTGAAAGTCGTCGCAAAGAAAAATTACCAGGAAAAAACCGATGGCGAGCAGGGCCTTGAAAACCTGGGAGAAAAGATCCACCCGGTAGACGTGGTTGAACAGGTCGCCGCTCATCGTCGCACAGGCAATGGCGGCCGCCACGGTGAAAGCGGCCATGGTCACGGCCAACTGGTAGTCCCTTCGCGGATCCGGTTTCAGGCAGGCCATGACCAGAAACAGCGCTGCCGCCGCCAGCAGGGTCAATTCGGGAGTGAGCAGTATCCAGTTCATCGCAATCCAATCAATTGCATCGTGGCCGTATGGATCATATCAAACAGCAGGCCCGGAAAGAGACCGAACAGCACGATCACCGACACCAAAATGACGCGGGGCACGGCCAGCACGGCCGTGATGTCCTTCAGGTCGGCAAATTTCTCCAGCGGCGGTCCATAGCAGGTTTTTTGAACCACCCGCAGCATGAAGAGGGCGCTTACCGCCAGCGCCCCGATGGCCAACGCGCCGGCTACCGGGTAGACCCGCACGCAGGACATGAACACCACCAGTTCACCCCAGAAGCTTGCCAGGCAGGGAACGCCGATTCCGGTCAGCGCGGCAATGATGAAAAAGCTGGTCGCCCGTGGCATGATCCGGCTCAGCCCTCCCAGTTCGGCGATGGCCTTGGTGTGGGTCCGGTCGTAGATATAGCCGACCGACGAAAAGAAGAGCGCTGTCATGATGCCATGGGCGAACATCTGGAACACCGCCCCGTTGATGCCGTCGACCGTCATGGTGGACAGCCCCAGACCGACAATGCCCATGTGCGCCACGCTGGAGTAGCCGATCACGTATTTTAGATCGGTCTGATTCAACCCGACGAAGGTGCCGTAGACAATGCCGCAGACTGCCAGCGCAGCCATGAGCGGCGCCCAGTACTGCCATCCTTCCGGGCACAGGAACATGCCCACCCGCAGGATGTCGAATGCGCCGATTTTCATCAACACGCCGGCGTGAATCATGGATACCGCCGTGGGTGCCGCCACATGCCCCACCGGCGACCAGGTGTGGAAAGGAAAGACCCCGGCCAGGATGCCGAAGCCGATGTAAAGCAGGAAAAATGCGATGCGCTGCTGCGCCGGGGTAAACCGGTCGCCCTCCATCAGGGCCAGCAGATCAAAGGTCATGGCGCCTGAGTGAACCACCAGGTAGACGATGGCCGGCAGAATCAGCGCGCTGCCGGCCAGCAGGTAGAGAGTCAGTTTCATGGCCCCGTATTCCTTGCGGGTGCTTCCCCAGATGGCGATGAGCAGGTACATGGGAAACAGGGAGACATCGAACCAGACGAAAATGAAAAACAGGTCCAGGCTCATGAACAGGCCGAAGACACCGGTCACGAGCAGGAAAACCAGGGCGAAGAACTCCTTGACCCGCAGTTCCATCTCCCAACAGGTCAGCACGGCGGTAAAAAAAACGATGCCGGTCAACAGCAGCATGGGCAGGGCGAAGCCGTCTACCCCGTTGAAATAGGCAATGCCCAGTGCGGGAATCCAGGCCACCCGCTCGATGAACTGGTAGCCGCCGGCCTGCTGGTCATAGGCGATGAACAGATAGATCGAGATGGCCAAGGTGAGGCCGCTGAACACGGCGCTGACGATTTTAATGGCCCGCGTATGCCTTGCGGGAATGGCTAAAATCGACAGCAGACCTGCGACACAGCAGAGCAGCAGCGTGGTTAAAAAGGGAAAGTCCGCCAGCTGGTATGCCATGATCACGCGCCCCATCCAATGAAAAGAATCAAACCGATTACCGCCGCGACCATGATCATGAGCCGGTACTGGATCATGCCGCCGTGCACCCAGTCGATCACCCGCCCCAGCCCGATGGTCGATCGGCCCAGCCCGTCCAGTGCGCCGTCAATCACACGCCGGTCGTTGGCGGTAAACAGCCGCGACACGCCCCGGTAAACCAGTGTATCCAGAAAAAAGCGGTAGAGTCGGTCCAAATACCAGCGTTGGCCGAACAGGTCGGCCAGCAACGGGATGCGTTCCACCCAGCCGATCTGCCGGGCTTTTTTGCGGCCGTATTCGAACCAGGCCTGAAATATAGCCACCGCGGCCAGCAGGCACGCAGCCACCGGCAGCCAGCTATGGTGGGCCGGCATTGCCGTTTCAACCCCTGTGCCGGCGCGCGCAAGGAAATCCTGCAGCGGCGTCTGGAAAAATCCCAGGATGACGGTGACACCCGCCAGGCACCATAGTACCACGGCCATGGATCGTTCGCCCCCGGCGCTGTGGTGGCCGCCGTGGGTGTCCGTTGGCGGGGTGTCGGCCGCATCACGGGGGAACAAAATGATGAAAATCAGGCGAAACGAGTAGTAGGTGGTCAAAAACGCGCCCACTGCCGCGGCCAGAAAGGCGACGGGGTGCCCGCTGTCCAGCAAGTGGCCCAGAATGATATCCTTGCTGAAAAATCCGGAAAGCGGCGGCAGGCCGGAAAGCGCCCCCGCCCCCACGATCGTGCAGACCACCGCCGACTTGAGCCGGCGCCCACCCTGCCGGCCGATTTCGAACATATCGTTGGTGCCGCAGTGATGAATGAACACACCGGCGCACAGGAACAACAGCGCCTTGAATCCGGCATGGGTGATCAGGTGAAACGCGCCGGCAAAAAGGCTGCCGGCGCCCAGCCCCATGAGCATGAAACCCAATTGGCTGATGGTGGAATAGGCCCAGACCTGTTTGATGTCCCGTGCCACCATGGCCATGGTGGACGCCAGCAGCATGCTGATCGTGCCGATGGCCAGGCACACCGCCATGGCTGTCGGCGAGAGCGAGAAAAAGCCGAACAGCCTGGAAAACAGATAGACGCCGGCGGCCACCATGGTTGCCGAATGCAGCAGGGCGCTCACCGGTGTGGGGCCCTCCATGGCGTCGGGCAGCCAGGTGAGCAGCGGAAACTGGGCGCTCTTGCCGACGATGCCACCGAAGATCAGCAGGGCGGTCAGCGTGATCATGCCGGGCGACAGCTGCGCCCCCACCGTTGCAGGGTCGGTCAGCACCGGGATGTCCAGGGTTCCCAGCTGCAGCCAGAGCAGCACCAGCCCCAGCAGAAAGGCCACATCGCCTGTGCGCGTCATCACAAAGGCCTTTTTGCCGGCTTCGCTGGCGCTGAATTTGTCGAACCAAAACCCGATGAGCAAGTAGGAAGCCAGCCCCACCAGTTCCCAGAAGATGTAAATTTGCAGCAGTGAGCTGGAGACGGTCAGGGTCAGCATGGCCCAGGCGAAGAGGGACATGCAGCCGTAATAGCGCCCAAAGCCCGGATCCCCGGCCATGTAGCCCAGCGAGTAGACCTGAACCAGAAAGCTGATCGCAGCCACCACGGCGAACATCGACAGGCTGGTCGGGTCCAGCAGGATGCCGATGGGAATCGTCATCTGCCCGGAAACCATCCAGACCGCCTGGAAAATCAGCGGTGCTTGCATCTGCCAATGCTGCACCAGCAGGTAGACGGCCGCCAGCAGCGACAGGCTGGCGGCCCCAATGGAGATAGCCGCCGAGAGGCGGTGCCGGGACCGGGTGGCCAGCATGATCACAGCGAAGGCCAATAGGGGCAGCAGCAGAGCTGCGGCGGTGACGATCAGGCTGTTGGGAAGCGGGGTTGCCGGTTGCATGGCTATCGCGGCCCTCCTTTTTCCCACAACGCTGCATTCATGTCCGGATCGACCGAATCCGTACGCCGGTAAACCACGAGGATGGCGGCCAGACCGATGGACACCTCGGTGGCGGCAACCGCCAGGATAAAAATGACGATGGCCTGACCTTCCATCTGCTGCCAGTGCAGGGATGCGCCCACAAAGCCCACCGCGGCGGCATTGAGCATGATTTCGATTCCCAACAGCATCATGATCAGGTTTCGTCGGGCCAGGGTGCAGAACATCCCCAGGCTGAACAGTAGCCCCGAGAGCAGCAGAATGTGGTTCAGCGGAACGATCACGGCGCCTCCTTTCGGGTGTCTGCCGACGGTCCGCGAACCCGGCGGCCCAAGATATAGGCACCGACCAGGGCCACCAGCAGCAGCATGGAGGCGATTTCCACGGCCAGCCAGTGGGTTTGAAACAGGTAAACACCAAAGGCCATCGGCGATGCCTGGGCCGCCGGCATGGGGGCCCATCCCGACGCGTTCCGGCCGACCATTGCCGAACTGACGGTCAGAAAGCCCGCGCTGATCAAGATGGCCGGCAGCAGCTGTCCGACCGGAAAGAACATGCCTGGCAGCTTTTTCAGCCGGATCATCATGATCAAAAACAGAAACAGCACCATGATCGCGCCGGCGTAGATGATGATCTCCAGCGCCGCCAGAAAGGGCGCGCCCAGCAGGTAAAAGAGCATGGCCGTGCCGAAAAACGACAGCACCAGATACAGCACGGCATGCACCATGTTGCGCCGGGTGACGGCCATGGCCGTGGCGACGATGATCAGCAAGGCGATGGCGTAAAATAAAAGGGTCAGGATGGACATGGTTGAATGCCCTGTTTGACAAGTTGGGTTACATTCGACTGGTTAGCATATCGACCAGACACTAGTCCAGATCAAGCTTCACTTTGCACCGATTGCATGTTACCACGCCCCGGAAAACGGTGTTGCCGCATTCAGGGCAGACATAGCGGGCCTCCTCATCTTGAACCCACTTTTCAGTACCGACTTTTCGCCTGTAGGGAACCGCCCGTAAAATGACCTTCTTTCCAACTGTCATCGGAAAATTGTCAATGTGCCGACAGGGGAACGCGTCGCACTGATGACACCCGGCATATCCTTTTTTTTGGGTGCAGTCCCTGATTTCACACTGCCTGCAATGCATGAACCGGTCGTCGGACAGGCACCCCCGGCATCGAATATCTTCGGCTGAAAGGTTGTCGCCGTTCGGAAGCCTGCCCTTGCCATCAACGCCTCCCCGGTAAAGCCCCGCCAATCGCTCCTGAAATTTTTGATTCTTATCACGATGGGCGATATGAATGGCACATACACCGCAGTAAAGCCCACAAGGTGAAAGAAAATCCGGATTGATTGTCATCGGCCAATCTCCCTGGAAGAAGATTTAACTTTTCGGTTTCGACGTCGTCAATTATGTTGTCAGGGCAAGTTGCTCTTGACATTGACCGGCGGCGCCTCACTGGCATGCTCGCCTTTGCCGCGTTCGTCGGTGGTCACGCCGGCGTGCTCGTAAAAATTGTAGGACGGATCCTTACCGCAGCCGTCCACCAGCAGATCCTTTTTTTCAAACACCATTGTTAGGATGTCCCGCTGGACGTTCTCGAAATCCGGCGTGAGTTGGATGGCCGAGGTTGGGCAGGCCTCTTCGCACAGGCCGCAGTAGATGCAGCGGCCGAAATTGATGCGGAACCAGCGGGCGTAGCGCCGCCCGTCGGGCTGTTCGGCACTCTGCATGCTGATGCAGCTCACCGGGCAGACCGCCGAGCAGAGGTAGCAGGCCACACAGCGCTCGCGACCGTCGGGGTCACGGGTCAGCACGATGCGCGCCCGCGAGCGTTCGGGCAGCTGACGCTTGAATTCCAGGTAGGACTCGGTGATCGGTTTGCGCGCCAGGTGTTTGGCCGTGGTGGCGAACCCCTCCACCAGGGCTTTGAGGGCCGACAACCCTGAACTTTCAGCGGGTTTCAACGGTTTTTCATCAGTTTTTATTTTATCTTCGCTCATATCGTCCCAAATTGAATAAACGCCCCCGTCACCACTATATTGATCAGCGACGCCGGAATCAGCACTTTCCAGCCTAACGCCATGAGCTGATCGTAGCGCAGCCGCGGCAGCGTGCCGCGGATCCAGATCATGATCACGGCCACGATCAAAATCTTCAACATCAGCCAGACCACCGGCGGCAGCAGCGGCCCGTGCCAGCCGCCCAGGAAAAAGACCGCCGTCAGCGCCCCCAGCACCTGGATGTGGACATATTCTCCCAGAAAAAACAGGCCGAAGCGCATGCCGCTGTACTCGGTGTGAAACCCGGCCCCCAATTCGTTTTCCGCTTCAGGCAGGTCGAAGGGAATACGCTTGCTCTCGGCCATGGCGCTGATCACGAAGATGGCGAACGAGACTGGTTGGAGTAGGATGAACGGAAGACCGGCCTGGGCATCCACGATGGCCGTGAGGCTGAACGACCCGGCCAGCATCACTACCGGTACCAGTGAAAGCCCCAGGGCCAGCTCATAGCTGATCATCTGGGCTGCTCCGCGGATGCCCCCCAGCAGGGCGAACTTGGAGTTTGAGGCCCAGCCGCCCAATGCCACGCCGTAGACCCCCAGCGACGACAGGGCGAATACGAAAAGCAGCCCGACATTCAAGTCGGTGATCACCATGGGAACGGGACGGCCAAACACCTGCACGTCCGGCCCCAGGGGCACCACGGCGAACATCAGCAACGCCGTAACGGCGACCACGGCCGGCGCCAGGCGGAAGATGAACCCGTCTGCCGCCGAGGGTACGATGTCTTCCTTGGTGAGCAGCTTGATGGCATCGGCGATGGGCTGGAGCAGACCGAAAATGCCGGCCCGGTTGGGCCCGAGGCGGATCTGCAGCCGGGCCAGCAGTTTGCGCTCCAGCCACACCAGGTAGCTTGCCGCCAGCAGCAACCCGCCCAACATGACGGCGATCTTGATCAGCAGTACGATAAGGCCGAGCAGGGTGTCCATACGATATCCGTCATCCCATTATGGTTCGATTGCCTTTACTCTGCGCTATCAGCTTTCAGCTGTGAGCGAGCCAATATCACCCGTGTCTCTCCAAACACCTGCCATTCCAGAAGATGGTGCCTGGGGACCACCATCACCCCAGGCGCCATGCGCGGATCGGCCTGCACGGGCACCGTCAGCCGGCCTGCGTTCATGGTTATCGTGACGGGCTTGCCTTCCGTCAAACCAAGGCTTGCCATGGTGTCCGGATGCAGGCGCGCCAAGGGCGGGGCTTCCACCTTTGCCAACGTCGGAGACAGGGCCGACAGTGTTTCGGTGCCGAAGGTCCAGTCCACCAGCAGCAGGACAACGCTATCGGAACCGGAACCGTTGGCTGTCGGCACGGGTCTCTCCGCGGATTCGAAGCCAGCGTGGGAAACCGCATTCAGGTCAATGCGCTGTCCCGCTGCTGCGGCGCTTGTCGTATCGACTGCCGGATGAAAATCGGCCAGGGCAGATTTCAAGGTTTCTTCTTGGGTCGTGTTGACCGCTTTGCCATATTCCTCAGCCAGCGCTGCCATCGCGCGCCAAGCAGCCAGCTGTTCACTGCCGGGAATGTGTGATTCGAACACGCGCGGCGGATGATCCAACGCGCCGGTGACCTCGATGGCCTCAGCGCCGGCCATCACAGCCGATGCCCCCTGTAATCTGCCCTCCTGATTGATCCAGTGGCCGCCGGATTCGTAGATCGGCTGTGTCGGTATGAAATAGCTTGCCTCATGGTTCAACGGGGAGTTTACATAATCGAGCAATACCAGGTGATCCAGCCTTTTCAGGGCTGCCTGCAGGCGTTCGCGGTCCGGGAACTCGTGCCAGAGATCCTGTTCAACTGCCACCAACAGGCGAACGCTGCCATTCTCGATACGATCGAGAACCGCTTCCGTGGAGAGCCGTCCATCTTGGGCCAGGGCCGCGGCAAACGCATTCGCACCGGTCAGGGTATAAAACAGCCCGGCCACCTTATGGGTCCGGCACAGTGTCTGGGCAAGATCACCCGCCAGTGCAATTTCCCATGACGTCAGGATGTCGGTGCCGCAAATGACAACCGGCCGTGGACTGGCGTTCAACCGTCGGGCCAACCTCCTTACATTGAATTCCGTCGAGACCCCCGTCGCCTCGCCGCCGCCAATCTCCTGAATCAGGGCCTGCACGATGGCGCCCATGGCCGACGGATGAGCGGCCCAGTGATCGAAATCGAAAGGAAGCTTGACACCCCGTGGATCGATCACGGTCACATGGCCCCCCTGCCGCTGCACCTGGCGCAGCGAAACGGCCAGCATGGGGGCTTCGTTGAGCGGATCCGCACCGATGACCAGCACATCATGGACCTTGGTATCGGCGGCCAGGGAGACGGCCAGTTCCGGTCTGAGACAACCAACGGCGGTTTTTTGGTTCAAGGCCTGCCGGACAGTTGGGGTTGCAGCTGGACCGGTCCACACGCGCCGCTCACAAGCCTGTTTGAGTACGGCCAAGGTTTCCAGGTTGCTGCGTGACGAGGTCACGACAGCCACACTTTCGGGGCCATGTTGCGCGACCGTCTGCTGGATGGCCTCTCTTGCCCCGGCAAGGATATCGACGATGGGTCCCGGGTATCCGGCGGCCATGGCTTGCCGTGGCCGGTCGGCGGCGCTGGCATAAGCGTATCCATAGCGTCCCCGATCGCAGAGGAAATGACCGTTGACATCCAGGTTGGGCCGGGCCTCTTGGCGCACGACTCGACGGTAACGGGCCGATGCCGTCAGGTTGCAGCCAAGGGAACAATGCAGGCACAAAGATGGATGTCTCTCATAATCCCAGCGCCGCCCGAAATATCGCGATGGTTTATCCGTGTACACCCCTGTGGGGCAGAGGTCGGTCAGGTTCCCTGCAAAGGGACTTTCCAGGACACCGGATGCGCTGCGGCCGAAATAGACCCGGCTGCCGATTCCCATCACGCCTAGATCCCGGTATCCGGTGAATTCCTGGTAGTATCGCGAGCAGCGATAGCACTGGATGCAGCGGTTCATTTCGTGCTGGACCAGCGGTCCCAGGTCTTGGTTGTTGTGGGTGCGTTTGAGGCCCCGGTAGCGGCGCAGGCCATGGCCGCCGGCAATGGTCATGTCCTGCAGCAGGCAGTGGCCGCCTTCGTCGCACACCGGACAGTCGTGGGGATGGTGAAGCATGAGCCATTCGATGACGTGCCGCCTGAAATCCACGGCTTCGCCATCGGTGGTCGAAACCACCATGCCGTCCTGGGCGTCGATCATGCAGCTCATCTGGATGCCCTTGACCGGCCCTTCCGTAAAGGCCACGGCGCAGACCCGGCACGCCCCCACCGATCCTAGCGCCGGGTGATAGCAAAAACGCGGGATCATGATGCCCAGCCGTTCGGCCGCTTCGATCACCTTGGTGCCGGAGGGGACATTGGTTTCTCGATTGTCGATCTTGAGGGTTGGCATGATAGTTATTTAGCTGGCTGCCTTCGTGTGGCCTTTGTTGTTGCTTCAGATCAGTTGAAAAAAGGGTTCAAGGATTCGAGGATCCAAGGGGTCAAGTGATTGTATTCAAATATCTTAGAAAAATTTGCTGGTTCGTTCATCTCTATGCGCGTTTTTATCTTACCAAATTGGAGAGCTGTGATTTTCCCTTGAATCCTTGACCCCTCGACCCCTTGGACCCTTATATTTTCGCCCTGGGCCGCAAGATGCCCTTTCCTTCATTTCTTGAACGGGCATCCCTTGCCCTCTATATGCGCCATCACTTCATCCTCAAAGTGCTTCAGCAGGCTTTCGATGGGGGCCACCCCACCCGGTGCAAAGGCGCAGTATGACTTCCACAGGTGACGGCACATGGTCTTGATCATGGGAATGAAATCCGCCTCTCCCTGTCCGTTTTCGATGCGCCGCAACAGGTCCTGCAGGTAGGGAAATCCCTCCCGACAGGGCGTGCACCAGCCGCAGGACTCCCGGGCGAAAAACTCGGTCAGGTTTAAGGTTGCCGCCACCATGCAGGTGTGGTGGTCGAACACCATGACGGCCCCGGTCCCCAGGCGGTTGCCCGCTTTTTTCAGGGAATCGAAATCCATCGCGATATGGTAATGGTCCGCGGTCAGGAATCCAGTTGAAGCGCCTCCCGGCAGGCAGGCCTTGAACGCCGCCCCGTCCTTCATGCCGCCGCAGCAGGTTTCGATGATCTCCGAGAGTTTGACGCCCAGAGGCAGCTCATAGCAGCCCGGCTGGTTGACCTTGCCCGAGACGCAGAAGAGTTTGGTGCCGGCGGCCTCCGGTGACAAGGCCAGATCCTTGAACCACTGCGCCCCGTTTCTAACGATATGGGGGATACAGGCCAGGGTCTCCACGTTATTGATCAATGTGGGCTTTCCCCACAACCCTTTGTCGGTGGCATAGGGCGGCGGCTGTTTGGGGTTGGGCCGGATGCCCTGTAGGGCGTTGATCTGGGCAGTCACCTCACCGCAGATGTAGCGGCCGCCGCTGCGGTGGACGACGATCTCGAAGTCGTAATCGCTGTCGAGGATACGTTCCCCCAACAATCCTTCCTGACGGGCGATGCCGACTTCCCGCTCCAGGATTCTCGCGGCGCTCTCATATTCGGGCCGAATAAAGATAATGCCGTGGGATGCCTTGATCGAATAGGCCGCCAGGGTCATGCCCTCGATGAGCATGTGCGGCTCGGCATGCAGAAACACCCGATCCTTGAAGGTGCCCGGCTCCATCTCATCGGCGTTGCAGACCATATAGCGCGGAAAGGGTGCATCTTCGGCTACGGTCTGTACTTTGATACCGGCCGGAAATCCGGCGCCGCCGCGTCCCAGCAGGAGGGCATCGGCCAGGCGCTTTTTGACTTCCTGACGGTCCATTTCCGTCAGGACCTGGCGCAGGGCCTCATATCCACCCGCCTCCCGGTACTCCGCCAGCGTGGTGATGCGGTCCGGTTTGCGGTGTTCGAGCAGCACCTGTGGATAAGTTGCGGTCAAGAATGCTTCTCCTTGAGGGTGTCGATCAGCTGATCGAGGGTTGCGAGGGTCAGCGGGCCATGTACCTTGCGGTCGACCAGAATGGCCGGGGCCCGGTCGCAGTAGCCGATGCAGCACACCGGCAGCAGGGTGAACAGCCCGTCGGCCGTGGTCTCGCCCATGCGGATGCCCAGCCGCTCGCACAGATGCGCCACCAGGTTTTCACCGTTTTCCATCCAGCAGATCAGGCTGTCGCACACGTGAATGACGTGCCGGCCCACCGGCTCTCGGTAGATGAAGGTGTAGAAGGTGGCTAACTCGTCCAATTCCAGCGGTGTCATGCCCAGCAGGTCGCCTGCCTGGGCCATCGCCTCGTCGGAAAAGTAGCCGAAATGGTCCTGCAGGGCATTGATCACGTCGATGGCCATCTCACGCGGATGGGCCACCCGGGCGATTTTCTCTTGCAGCTCAGTTTTTAGTGTTTCTGGCAGCATATACTCAATAAATCGATAGCCAATGGTTGTCGGGCGGTTTCGTAAGAGATCCGAGATCAAGGCCTGCAAATCCCGAAGAGCGAGGCGTACACAAAGTACGCCGCAGCGATGAGGGATGAAGCATAACGCAGATATCGGATCTCTTACGGAGCCGCCATATTTAGCGGTCGATATCCGGCAGTATGTAGTCCACCGACCCGATGATGGTGATCAGATCGGAGAGCGACCATCCCTTGGCCATCAGCGGCAGGGCTTGCACATTGGCGAATCCCGGTGCCCGGATGCGCATGCGATAGGCATAGCCGATCCCGTCGCTGACCACAAAATAGCCCTGCTCACCACGGGGGATCTCGCAAGAGACATAGGCCTGGCCTCTGGGAATTTTCGGCCCCCGGGTCACATTGATAAAATGGTGGATCAGGCTTTCGATATCCGTGAGCATATCCTTGCGTGCCGGGATCACGTAGCGGTAGTCGTCGGTGACGGTGCGTCCCGGGGGCATTTGTTCGGCTGCCTGGCGGATGATGCGCAGGCTCTGGCGCATCTCCTCGATACGTACGATGTAGCGAGCGTAGCAGTCGCCGCCCTCGGCCGTGGGGATGTCGAAATCGAACTGGTCGTAGCCGCTGTAGGGAAAGGCTTTGCGCAGATCCCAGGCCAAGCCGCAGGCGCGCAGGTTGGGGCCGCTGACCCCCCAGGTCACGGCCTCGTCCAGGCTGATGGCGCCTACGCCCAGGGTCCGTGCACGAAAAATGGGATTATGTGTGATCAGGGCTTCGTATTCATCCATGCGCCTGGAAAATGTACCGGTAAAAGCGTCTACGGCGTCTTTCCAGCCCTCGGGTAGGTCGGCGGCTACACCGCCGATGCGGAACCATGAGGCGTGCAGCCGCCCGCCGGTGATCAGCTCGACGATGTCCATGATCTTTTCGCGTTCCCGGAAGGTATAAAAAGTTGGGGTCATGGCGCCCACGTCATGGGCGTAGGTGCCCAGCCAGACCAGATGGTTGCTCAGGCGAAACAGCTCGCTGAGCAGCACCCGGATGCACTGGGCGCGGGTGGGCACGTCGATGCCGGTCAGCTTCTCCACGGCCATCACATAGGGCAGGTTGTTGGCCGCCCCGGCCAGATAGTCCACCCGGTCAGTGTAGGGGATGAACTGGTGCCAGGTCTGCCGTTCCCCGATCTTTTCCGCTGCCCGATGGTGGTAGCCGATCTCGATATCCATGTCGGTGATGGTTTCCCCGTCCAGGCCCAGTATGTAGCGGATCAGGCCGTGGGTGCTCACATGGTGGGGGCCCACATTGATGATCAGGTCCTGCCGGCCGCCGCGGTCTTTGACAAAGAAGCCGCCGTCGCGCGGTTGCAGCCGACGGGCGTCGCTTTGGGTGTAAGGATCCATTTCCGTGGCCCGCCCGGGGTGGGACTTGCGCAGCGGGTGACCCAGCCAGTGATCCGGCATCAGGATCCGCCTCAGGTCCGGATGCCCGTCAAAACCGATGCCGAACATGTCGTAGACTTCGCGCTCGTACCAGGCGGCGGACGGCCAGATGCCGGTGATGCTGGGGACGGTTGGGGATTCACCGGCCAGGTTCACGGTCAAGCGAAGCCGGGTGGGTGGATCGAAAGCCAGCAGATGGTAAACCAAGGTAAAATCGTGATCCGGTTCGCGGTTGCGACGGGCCGATTCGTCGATGGCGGTCAGGTCGTCCAGCCTGCGGAATCGAGGCGACGCATCATTTTTCAAATAGGCCAGCACCTTCCGGATGGCCTGTGGGTTGACGGCAAATGCGGTCATATCGCTGGTGGGCGTTATCACGCGGATCGCATCGCCAAAGCGCTGCCGCATTGCTTCGGCCAGCTGTCGGTCCGTCTCTGTCCATGCGCGCTCGGCCGGCGGTGGGGACCACATTCCGTCGCTGCGGCTTTGGGCAAAGTTGGGCGGGGTTACCGACGTGCCCCGAATGGCGGTGCCGGCCATGCCCGGGCCGCGCGGATCGCGACTTTTGGAAACACCGTCCACCAGCACCGGCTGCTGCGTTCCCTGTGTGCCACCGGCCAGGTGAAAAATAGGTCGGGCCGGTTTTTCCTGGACGATCTTCTCCTGCAGCTTGACCAGACCGGCCAGGACCGCCTCGGGCCGCGGCGGGCAACCGGGAATGTAAAGATCCACCGGCAGGATCTGGTTGACGCCCTGGACCACGCTGTAGGCATCGTACATTCCGCCGGTGTTGGAACACGAACCCATGGAGACGACCCACTTGGGTTCGGCCATCTGTTCGTAAAGCCGCAGGACCACCGGTGCGATCTTTTTGAAAACCGTTCCGGAAATGATCAGCAGGTCCGCCTGTCGTGGCGAGGGCCGCAGCACCTCGGCGCCGAAACGGGCCATATCATAGCGGGCGGTGAAGACAGTGGCCTCTTCCACGAAGCAGCAGGAGAGGCCGAAAAACATGGGCCACAGGCTGTACTTGCGGGCCCAGTTGACCACCACGTCCGCACCGGCCAGGGCGATGTCGGAATTTAATCGCGATGCGGACCCCACTCGAGGCCTCCTTTCACCCAGATGTAGACCAGACCGGCAATCAGAACGGCGATAAAAAATTCGATCTGGAACCAGCCAGCCCAGCCCAGCGGACGGCTGGCCACCGCCCAGGAGAAGATGTAGGCTCCCTCCACGTCGAAAATCAGAAAGAAGATGGCTACCATGAAAAAAGGCACCGGGTAGCGCAGTCTTGCCAGACCGGTGGGGATGATACCGCTTTCGTAAACGCGCAATTTTTCATCGTTAGGTTGTTGCTGGCCCAGCCAGCGGGACAAAAAGAGAAGGGCAATGGTAAGTGCGATGACGACGACAGCATAAAGGGACAGGCTGAACATACCGGGCTGCCATGGGGACAAAAGGGCGTGGGCTTCAATCGGCTGCACGTTTCACCTTCGTTCTTCGAGGGTTGGGCTGACGAGGTACAGGGAAATGTGGCAAGCTATCAACTATTCACTCTGTGTGGCGGCTATTGAGTCGGATAATAAGTCGGCTTCCCCTACAATGTCAAGGAAGACCCCGCGCATTGTAATTTTTTAATCCTGTCGTAATTTAGCCTTGGGTGCTGATTTGCCCGACCCGAACGGTGCGTTCAACAACCAATACTTACAAACGACCTGAACCAATTCAAAACATCGTGGAGCACCGCATGGTTGCATCGTCCATCCATCTGCCGGAGGATTTTCACTCTTTAAAGGAGAAGTGCAGGAATCTGGAAAGCCGGTGCGCCGCGTATGTCCAATCGTTGGAAGTGGCCAACGACAAGTTGGCAGCTGAAATCACCAAACGCAAAAAAGCTGAAGAAGCGATCCAGAAGGCTTACGATGAGCTGGAAAAAACCGTGGCCGAGAGAACCAAAGAGATTCGGCTGCTGAAAGATCGGCTGCATGCTGAGAATGTATTTCTCAAACAGGAACTCGCCGCGTCCCACGCTTATGGCACGATTATCGGCGACAGCCACCCGATAAAAACAGTCATTTCGCAGATCGAACTGGTGGCACCTACCGATGCCAATGTACTGATACACGGTGAGTCCGGTACCGGAAAGGAATTGGTCGCCCGTGAAATTCACAAGCACAGCAACCGAAAAGAAAAACCGTTGATCAAGGTGAATTGCGCGACGATTCCCAAAGAACTCTATGAAAGCGAATTTTTCGGCCACGTCAAAGGGTCCTTTACCGGTGCGGTAAAAGATCGAATCGGCAGGTTCGAGGCTGCCGACGGCGGGACCATATTCTTGGACGAGGTGGGCGAAATCCCTTTCGATTTGCAAAGTAAGCTGCTGCGCATTCTCCAGGAAGGCGAATACGAGCGCCTCGGAGAAGACAACACCAGGAAAGTGGATGTTCGGATTATTGCCGCAACCAATAAAGATCTTCAAAGGGAAGTCGCTGACAAACGATTTCGTGACGATTTGTTCTATCGGCTGAATGTGTTTCCGATCCAGATCGCCCCCTTGAGGGTCCGCAAAACGGACATCCAGCCGCTGGCCACCCATTTTACCCGGAAGCTTTCAAGTGAGCTGAATGTTCCATGCCCCCGATTAACCAAAGCCAATCTGATCGACCTGCGATCCTACGACTGGCCGGGCAATGTCAGGGAGCTTGAAAATGCAATTGAGCGGGCGATCATCCTTGCCCGGTCCAAGGAGCTGAATTTCAGTCTCATCAAATCGGGGTTTCAATTTAGCGAAAGCCTGCCGGCGGTCAGTCTGCCGGATGGCGATGCGCAAGGACGGGTGATGACTGAAGTGGAAATAAAACAAATCGAGCGTCAAAACACGATCAACGCGCTGATCCGCTGTCAGTGGAAAATATATGGAAAATCGGGTGCCGCCCATTTGTTGGCGATCAAACCGACGACGCTGATCGAGAGAATGAAGCGAATGCATATCCGCAAGCCAATCAAGTAGTCGTTCACAATCACCGCATCCTCCCCGGTGATGGCGCACATCCCGCATTTCGTCAAGATTTTGACAATAAAGCTCAATGCATTGGTTGCATCAATTTTTTGAGTCGATAAAAAACCGTGGCTTATTTTGTTTGCAATTTAAAATCAGGCGGTTATCAACGACTTGGATAGTTGGCCTGATTCTTGTTGGGCATGGGGGTAAATGATCGACCCGCCATCCCATCGTCCCTAATATCCACACTCCAGCCAAATGCGGTCGCGAAGAGGCGTGTTATGGAAATCAATAATCTGGAAATAAACATCCTCTATTTCATATGCAATCCGCTCAACGGACATCTGCACGACGGGACGATCAACCCGGCGGGTATCTACGAAGAATTTTCAGATCTCCCCAATCGAAGCGTCACCGCGGTGATCGAGTCCATGGAAACTGACGGATTGATCACGGTGGATCGGTTGCGGTCTCAATTATCGATTACGGAAAATGGAATCAACCGGCTTCAGTCCACCATCGCCTGTCACATCTACCAATTCGAGAGTTGTGGATGTAGTCGTCTGATCGGGTGGCAGCGGCCAGGGCAGTACACTGGACCTACTCAATAAGGAGTAAAACCGATGATGAACGCATTTAAATCAAAGGCCAAACGATGTTGCACAAGAGCGTATGAAGGATTGACTCGACAGCTTGTTTCTTGTGAGATGGAATCCAACACGCCGGAACAAAGACATGCCTGCTATCGCCAGGCGGCAAAAACCAGCGGCCGACTGGCTAAGGCATGCATCGCTGAAGGGTGAGAACCAATCCCATCTACATCAGGGCACCCGGCAGGAGGCGTCAACGCCGGCAACCTCCCCGAATCGGTAACCCCCGCTGCCGGTCGGAGAGAAATAGAGATTCCGCTCACCGGGGCCGCGGGGATGCTTCAATTTGAAACCTTCCTTGTATTTTGGTATGTTACAACATGGGTTGTCACACACCATCCGTCCTCGATTCGTGCGGTATGGGTGGGATAGAAACCGGTTCTCAGCCAGGAACATGCCATGGCTCATATCGGCTCCCAATCTGCATACCAACGTTTGACCGAACGCCTCAACCGTTTCCCCCAAGGCGCTCCGCCTACTGAACTGCTCTCCAAAATATTGAAGGTTCTTTTCGATCAACGGGAAGCCGAACTGGTGTCACTGCTTCCGATCCGACCGTTCACGGTGAAGCGGGCTGCCGGCGTCTGGCGCATGTCCGAGAGTAAAGCACACAAGATCCTGGACGGTCTGGCCGAAAAAGCCCTGCTGGTGGATTTTCTTGTGGACGGCGACATGCACTACGTGCTGCCGCCACCCATGGCCGGATTTTTCGAATTCTCCATGATGCGCATACGCAAGGACATCGATCAGAAGCTGCTGGCAGAGCTGTTTTACCAATACTTGAACGTCGAGGAAGACTTCGTCCGGGAGTTGTTCACCGAAGGGCAGACCCAGCTCGGGCGGGCCTTTGTACATGAACCGGCACTGTCGGAGGAAAACGCCCTGCATATCCTGGACTACGAGCGGGCCAGCGAAGTGATCCAATCCGCCACCCACCGGGGCATCAGCATGTGCTATTGCCGGCACAAGATGAAGCATGTGGACAAGGCCTGCACCGCGCCCATGGACATCTGCATGACCTTCAACACCTCGGCCGAATCGTTGATCCGCCACGGGCATGCACGGGCTGTGGGTATTTCCGAATGCCTGGAGCTGCTGGCAAGGGCCCGTGAGAACAACCTCGTCCAATTCGGCGAAAATGTAAGGCAGGGGGTCAACTTCATCTGCAACTGCTGCGGTTGTTGCTGCGAAGCGATGATCGCCGCACGCCGATTTGCCGTGATGCATCCGATCCACACCACCAATTTTCTGCCCCGGGTGGACCAGACCACCTGCAATGGCTGCGGTGGGTGTGTGACCCTGTGCCCGGTGGCGGCCATGACGCTTGATTCGGCCAACGATCCCAGGCATCCAAAAAGGAAGGTGGCCCGGGTGGACCCCAACCGCTGCCTGGGATGCGGTGTGTGCATCAGGGCCTGCACCAGGACCGGCAGCCTGTATCTCGAATACCGCACGCAGCGGGTGCTCACCCCGCTAAATTCCGTCCACCGGGCAGTGGTAATGGCTGTCGAGCGCGGCAAACTGCAGAACCTGCTTTTAGACAACCACATCCTGTGGTACCATCGGGCCCTGGCTGCCGTGCTGGGTGTCATCCTGCGCCTGCCGCCGGTAGCACGGGCCATGGCCACCGACCAGGTCAAGTCCCGTTATTTGGAGGCGCTGGCGTTGCGGTTTTCATAAATTACGCTTCATCCTGCTATCATGCTGGGCCTATTTCAGGCTGAAGATCACCCGCCCTTTATCGACCCCTTGCGGTTCCTGCGCCGCGGCAGCGTCGCGGGGTTTCACGATAAAGATACGTTCCCGATCCACCTGGCCTTTTTCCAGCAGGTAATTTTTGGCATTGAAGGCACGGGCATTGGCCAGTCTGCGGTAATCGTCTTCGGCGACAGCGGTGTGGTCACGCAACATTTGTTCCATGATCTCCGGGATCAGTTCGACGGGCTTGCCGTTGCTGTCCAGCGGGGCTGGAAAAGCGTTTTCAGTATACACCTTCGCCAGGATATCCGCACGTTCCCCGGCGCTCAGCACGATCTCCTCCAGCGGGACGGCGCTTTTTCCTGATTTCATCATTTCCTGGAGTTTTTCGGCCTTTAGCCTGTTTTCCAGCAGCACGGTTTGCAGGGCCTTGCCGTCGGCTTTCATCGTTGCCGAGCCTTGAATGTCAAGGTTCAATCCCGGCCGCTCAAAAAGGATCTTGGCCAGCTTGTCCATCTTCGCAGCGTTTTCCTGGCCGATGGTGCTGACACCGGCAGCGAAGTCCAGGTAGCTCAATTCCTCGCCGCCGCCCGCCAGGGTTCCCAGGGCGGCAAAGGGAGAGGAGACGATCTTGACGATGAGGTTTTTAAGTACCGTCAGCACCACTCTGCCGATCTTGAACTGGGGGTCGTCCAGGTTGCCGCTGACCGGCAGGTCCAGCGCGATGTTTCCCTCGCGGTCTTTCAACAGGGCAATGGCCAGCTTGATCGGCAGGCTTACGGCATCAGGGCTCTCCACCGAGTCTCCCAGCATGAGTTGATTGATATAGATACTGTTGGTCGCTTCCAGCATCCGGTTCTCCATGCGATAGGCCACGTTGAAGGTCAGCTTCCCTTTTTCCAGGATATAGCCGATGTATTTGCCGGAATAGGGCGAAAAAGGGCTCAGCTCGATATCGGAGATATTGAGGTTCAGGTCCACGAAGGGGTTGTCGGTCAACGGATTGATCTGACCGGTGATTTTAACCGGCGCGTGGCTGCCCCACATACCATCCAGCAGCACGTCCGCCCGTTTTTCGGCAATGGATGCCAGCCCGGAAACCTGCCCCCCAAGATCTTGAAAGCGGGCGTTGTAATTGGGCTTGATGAAGTGGTCGGAAAAATCCACCTCCCCGCCGCTCAAGGCGACTCGGGCGATGCGGATGGACGGGTTTTCGACAGGGGAAGGCGATGTATCCGGGATTGGCCTTCCGCCGACGGTCCGGCCGGCATCTGCCGCCTCGGGCTTCGGGTGGTCGAACATGGAAACCAGGTTGACACTGCCGTCCGGGTCGACGATCACCCGGGCGAAAAAATCGGCGAGGGAGACCTGCTCGATCGACATCCGGGTGGGGTTCACCGCTAACTCGAGATTGTCGAGAAGCAGTGCCTCCCATTTAAGAAAATCGTTGGCATTTTTACGGTCAATGGAGGCAAGCTGGTTGAGCCCTGCCTTGCCCGTATAGGTGGCCACCGGTGCGCCTCCGGTTTTCTGGTTCAAGACCATCCGGCCTTCCGTATTGAAGAACCCCTGGGTGACGATGAGTCCCGCCTGTTCAGAGAGGTATGGCTGGAATGGGCGGACGTCCATATTTGTGACTTTGACGGCCATATCCAGGGCAAGGGGCGCGATGGTGATCCTGCCGCCGGCCTGAACCTGGCCGTCATTCTGCCAGCGCAGGGTAAGGTCTGCCTTGCCCGTTGTGTCGGGCGCCGTGGAGAGACCCGAGGCGGACAGGCTGATTCCGTTCAGGTTGAACCGGACCGGTTCTTCCGGACTCTGGTCTTTCACATCCACGGAACCATCAGCAATCTTGAGGGCCTTTAAATTGACGACGAAGGGCTCGGCTGCCGCGTCGTTCGGATGTGTCTTGGTCCCATCCGCCGCCGCACCGCGATTTACCGGGCCTACGGCGCTATTGGCCGGAACAAAGGCTTTAACCAGATTCAGCGACCCATCCTTTTCCCGGCGGCAGGAGATATGCGCCCCGGACAGTTCAAGACTGCCCAGGGTCACCTCACGCCTGGCCAGTTCTGCACTGGTGCCGGCCAGACTCAGCCGGTCGAGAGATATCAGGGGGGCGTCGTCAGCCTCGTCGACAACCTTGAGTGCATCCACATCGAGATGGATGTTGGCCAGGGAGACCCGGGGGGTATTGTCTTCCTTGCCAATTTGGTAGCTTCCGCCGAACGAAATCCTGCCGTCAACGGTTTTGAACGCAAAAAGATCCTTGTAGTAGGGCGTGTAGCGGGAAGCTTGGACCTCCGTGACATCGATTTCCCCCGACACCTGGAGCGGTGCGAGGGAAGCGGTTCCGGACAGGCTGACGGACTCGTCGGCTTCGGTTTTCAACGCAAGCCGGTAGGCAGCGGTGCGGTCGCTGTTGAGACCGAAGTTGTCGACCTCCAGGTTGAGGTCGGTGATGGTGGTGGAAAACGGGTCGCTGTTGGAACGGTCTTGAAAGTGGAGGATGCCCGCTTGCAGGTTCAGCCGATCGATGGTGAGCATCGGCTCAAATCTGCCGGTCGTATCTTCAGCCGCTGCCTCCTGCCCCTGGTCGTAGGCCTTCACCGCGAGAAATGGCAGGTACAGGTCCCCCGTCGGCAACCGTTTCAAAAATATTTCCGGGCCGGAAAGGTCCACCTGGGCGATCCGAACCTGGCCGGTGAGCACCGTTGAGGGCAGCAGATCGATTTTCAGGTTCCGGTGGTTTACGAAGGGGTCGTTCTTGCCGTCGGCCAGCTCTACATCCTGGAGAGAAAGCAGGCCGGCCACAACCAGTTCCGGCTGGTTGTCCGCCTTCATGCGGAAGTTGATTTCAGTTTCCGTTTCCAGCTGAAGAGAGTGCACCATCAGATTTTCAGGCAGCGGAACATAGGGCAAGTAGTGTGTCACCTGCAACGATTTGAGATCGATTGTGGCCTTGGTTTCCCGTTCGGGACTGAAGGGGCGCGTATTGCCATCCAGAGCGAACGCAGCGCCGTTGATCCGGGCGGATAGGTTGAACCGGCTGGTGACATCCACATCGGCCTGGCGGGAGGAGAAATCTGAGACGCTCAGGTTCAGTTCGTCGATGTGGTGAGTGACCGAGACCACCCGGTCGTCGATAACGATCCGGCCACCGATGATGCGCGTGTCGTATACCGCCACAGCCAACCCGCCGGCCGCGGCCGGTTTTCTGGCCCATCCGGCCGGTTCTCCTGCCCTGCCCAATTTGCCAGCCCGCCATCAGACCTGTTCCACGACCAGAGTGACCATGCGCATCCTGCTTTCGCTCCCCCTCGCCTTCCCGGCCGCGGCGCAGATGGCGCCGATGCCGCCCCTCGATCCGGAGACCTATCGCTCGGCGTCGGGGCGCTGGGAGCTCACCGTCGATCCGTCGCACCGCGACGGGAGAGGGGAGTCCGAGTGCACGCTCGTACGCGAGGGTGAGGTGGCCTGGCGGCTCGTGCTGCCGTTCACCTTCCGGTACGCGGCGGTGACGGACGAGGG
>NZ_JBFELV010000036.1:0-22235 GCF_041551955.1 Desulfosarcina sp. | reverse complement strand
GGAAGGGACTGACCTGCTGCAGCGCCTCGGCGCTCATGTACCCATTGGTCACGAATATGTTTTTGAGCCCCTGGCGGTGGGCCAATTGTGCCGTGTCGCAGGCAAACTCGAAAAACACCGTCGGTTCGGTATAGGTGTAAGCGATGCTGGTGCATTTTTTGCGCTGGGCAGCGGTCACCACCTGTTGCGGCGTCGCCACATCTCCCATCACCATGCCGTCGCGGTCGGCCGGCATTTGGGCGATGTCGGCATTCTGGCAGAACCGGCATTTGAAATTGCAGCCGACCGTGGCGATGGAAAAAGACCGGCTGCCTGGCATCAGGTGGAACAGCGGTTTTTTCTCGATCGGGTCGTCTCCGGCAGCGATCAGGCGCCCGTATACCCGTGTCTCCAGAACGCCATCCCGGTTTTCCCGCACCCCGCAAAGTCCCCGTTTACCGCTGCCGATCAGGCAGGTATGGCTGCACAGACGGCATCGGACGCGCTGGTCCTGCAAAGTTTCGTAGAGCCAGGCTTCCACGCGGGTGGGCTCCTTTCCTTCCGGGCGGCTTTCCTGCCATGGGAACCGTTTGCCCGAAAACAGAATTTTTTAATTTAAACAGTTATTTGAATCTTTTGTCAAATGATTCTCACTAAATTCGACCAATTATTGGAACGAAAAGGTGGGCGCATTTCACGCCGGATTACTGCGGCGAATCGTCAAAACCATTGGACGGGGCCATGCCGGAACAACCGGCCGTACCGGCTGCAATGCGGCCGACCTTTTTGGGCTGGTATCGGATGGCCAGGGGACGCGTTCGGAACCGGGGCACCAGGGTGACGACGATGCCGGCGAAGGTCCCGAAAGGGAAACGCTGGACCAGGCCTGAGCCTTCGAAATGCTTCATCCAAGCTCCCCAGGGACCGGGAAACTGGCAGACGGTGCGCCAGCAAACGGGGACCGGTCCCATCAGTTGCCGGACCATGCTTTTTATTTCCCAGACGCTGAAGAAGTTGGCCCGGTTGTATATGGTCGGGGTGAATATACCCTGTACCCGCCGTCCGATGCCGGTGAGGGCATAGCGGTTCAAGAATCCGATAAACACGCGGTCTTTGGCAACCCGAAAGGCTTCTGCCAGGGCTTTTTTCGGGTCGTCCACAAATTCAAGGCAGGTAAACAGGCAGGCATGGTTGAAAGAATTGTCGTCAAAGGGAAGATCTTCGGCGAACCCACGATACAGAGAGACGCGATTGCCCAGCGTTGTGGACAAGATGTCCAGCATGTAGGGTGAGGGATCGATGCCTGTCACGTCGAGACCCTTTTCCAATAGCGGTTCGATCGAGGCCCCGGTGCCGCAGCCGATGTCCAGCACCGACTCCCCGGCTACCGGATCCAGCATTCCCAGCATGAGACGGCTCTCCAGGTCGGCGGCCAAGCGGTTCTTGCGCTTTTGCATCCACTGGTGGTAGCGTTTGGCATCGTGAAAGTCGAAAATATAACCCATGAGAATAAGTGTATTTAATTACAGCGGGTGAATCAAGGGCAACCTCCTTAATATATTTCTTGATCATCGAGTTGCAAGTTGATTGTATGAAACCATTATTCAGCGATTCACGAGGAGGCCGACATGAGCGACACATTTCAGGTGCACCCCATCGGATGGATCCGTAAAACTGGCCATACCGTCCGCATCGAGATCGACCCGGCTTTCCAGGACGGCCTTCTGGGGCTGGAGGGTTTTTCGCACATCATCGTCTGCTACTGGTTTCACGAAAATGACAATTCCGCAGAGCGCCGCCGGCTCCAGGTGCACCCGAGGAAAAACCCCTCAAACCCGCTCACCGGTGTCTTTGCCACCCACGCACCGGTGCGCCCCAATCTGCTCGGCATATCGGCTTGCCGGGTGATATCCATCGCCGGGACTACGATCCATATCGATGCGATCGACGCCCGCAACGACACGCCGGTGATCGACATCAAATGCTACCTTCCCGACAATCTGGATCCGTCGGAGATCCGGTTGCCGGAGTGGATTTCAGGGTCCGGGTAATCAAAAAAACGGCAGATCATGAACCGCGGATCAACCTTTTGCACAAACACCCCGGCCACTTTTATCATGCAATCGCCAATCAATCATCAAACCGACACCCCCACTGAGCGGCTTCGCGGGATAGTGGATCGTGTCACCTACCACAATGCCGACAGCGGTTGGTCGGTCCTTCGCGTCCTGCCGTTCGACAATCCCCACCAGCCGCAAACCGTGATTGTTCACCAGACCCGGGTTTTTGCCGGTGCGACCATGGAATTTATCGGTGCCTGGACAATCAAACCCAAATATGGCCGGCAATTCAACGCCACCCGTGCCATCGAGGTCAAGCCGGCCACCAGCGCCGCACTGGAGAAGTACCTCGGATCGGGGCTCATCAAGGGAGTTGGACCCAAGACGGCCAAAAAAATTGTCAGGCACTTCGACAAGGAAACGCTGGATATTTTCGAAGGAGATATCGGCAGACTCACCGAGGTTCCGGGGATTGCAGAAAAAAAACTGGAGACCATCAGCGCCGCATGGATCGAACACCGTGCCGTCCGCGAGGTCATGATGTTTCTGCAATCCCATGGGATCAGCACGCTCTATGCTGTCCGGATTTACAAGGCATACGGGGACCAGGCCATCGCTACCGTCACCGAAGACCCTTATCGACTGGCCAGGGATCTATACGGCATCGGTTTTTTTTCAGCGGACCGGGTTGCCCTGAGCATCGGTTTGGAAACCGACAGCCGGCAGAGAATCATGGCGGGGATCAGCCACGTGTTGGCTGCCAGCAGGGACTTCGGTCACTGCTACCTGACCGAAGCACAAATCAGGGAGCGGACCCATGACCTGCTGGCTCTGGACGTGGGCGGCCGCCTGCCTGAATTGCTGGATGACATGAAGGCCGGTGGCCTGTTGATGATGCGCGGATGCGAGACTCCAGACGGGGGTGCTGAAAATCGTTATTATTCAAAGACACTGTATTTCGACGAGTTATATGTGGCCCGAAAGATCGCCCGCTTGGGCGGGGCGGTTGCCATCGATATGGATCGGGTGAACCGCTGGATCGGCAATTACTGCCGCACCACCCACATTCGCTTGAGTGACGAGCAGGCGGCGGCTGTCCGGGGTGTCGTGGGCAGGAAATTCTCCGTGCTGACCGGCGGTCCCGGGGTGGGCAAGACCACCACGACCCTTGTCCTGGTGAAGCTGCTCGACGCCCTCAACGTGCGGGTGCTGCTGGCCGCCCCCACCGGCCGGGCGGCGCAGCGGATGACCGATGTCATCGGCCGTGAATCGAAGACCATCCACCGGCTGCTTGAATGGCAGCTTGGCCGGTTCAAGAAAAACGAAGAGAATCCCCTGGATGCCGATTTTCTGATCGTGGATGAATGCTCCATGCTGGACATCAGCCTGACGGCATCCCTGCTCAAAGCGGTTCCGGAAAGGGGTCAGGTTCTTTTTATCGGTGATGCCGACCAGCTGCCTTCGGTGGGCGCCGGCAATGTCCTGCGGGATGTCATCGCTTCGGGCAGGGTGCCTTCCTTTCGCTTGACCCGTATTTTCAGACAGGCGGAACAGTCCCTGATCATCAAATACGCCCATGAGATCAATCGCGGCGACATGCCATACATCGACTCGCCGTTTAAAAAGCCGGAGATATGGACCAACGGTGCCGACTGCTTTTTCATGGATTCGGATGAAGCCACTGGGGAGCAGCTGCGTTTTGTAACTAAAGTGAAACGGTTTTATGATGCACGGCTGTCCGCCTCGGCGGCGGGAGCAGGGGAGAATCTTTACGAGTTTCGAATCAGCGAGCCGGTTGTCCCCTACGAGAAAGAACTGACCATACCCAAGAAATTCGAACACATCAATCTGGATCAGGTGGTTCGGGCCGGCACTCACGTCGAAGAGCTGGTTTCCGTCCTGAAAAATATCCACCCTTGGTCTTCGCTTCACTATGGGCTGACGGCGTTGGACGTCGTCAAAAAATTATATCTGGAATGGATCCCCAAGTATTGCGGCCGGAATTGTGAAATCCAGGTGCTCTCTCCCATGACACGGGGCAGTCTCGGCACCCTGAGCCTGAATGCGATGATTCAGGAGGCGGCCAACCCCCCGTCAGCGGGTAAACACCAGTTGAACGTGGGGGAACGGGTCTTCAGAACCGGAGACCGGGTCATCCATCGCAGGAACAATTATGACCTGGGCGTCTATAACGGTGACATCGGCGAAATCGTTCGGATCGACAACCAGGCACTGACCTGTAAGGTTTCCTTTTTCCCGGACAACCGGATGGTGGATTATCAACGGGACGACATCGTTGAACTAGACCTGGCCTACGCTATTACGATCCACAAATCCCAGGGCAGCGAATTTGAAGTGGTCGTCATTCCGGTGCTCACCCAGCATTTCAAGATGCTATTCAGGAACCTCCTTTACACCGGCCTGACGCGTGCCCGGCGGCTGGCAGTGTTAGTGGGCACCCGCAAAGCCATGGCCATGGCGATCAGAAACCAGGACACCAGCCAGCGCCAGACGATGCTGCAGGACTTAGTCAGGCAGTGTTAAGGGAGAGTTATTCGGGTTACCTTGTGGATGTTGGCCGGTCATACAAAAAGCCGGCATTCTGCGAGCCCCCCAATCCGTTGGCCTTCAGCCTGAAAACCTTCCCACCGTTTGACATTGCCGGGTCATTTTTCTATAAGCGGCCTGGATCAGAAGAAGTTCGACCATCGACGAATCAAAAGCGTTTTTTCCACCTATCATTTCACCTAATAGTTGAGGAGGCCCGATGACTCTTTCTCCCCTTACCGCCATTTCCCCAGTGGACGGACGCTACCGGAGGGCCACCGCCGCCCTGTCCGACTATTTTAGCGAAGGTGCCTTGATCCGCTACCGGGTCCGAGTGGAAATCGAATACTTCATCGCCCTGTGCCGGCTTCCCCTGCCTCAACTGGTGGATATCCAACCGGCGGTGTTCGACCGCCTGCGGGAAACCTGTCAAACGTTCACCATGGACGATGCGGCTGCGATCAAGGAGATCGAAAAGACCACCAACCACGATGTCAAGGCGGTAGAGTATTTCGTCAAAGCAGCCTTCGACCGGCTGGGCCTGTCCGCCTACAAAGAGTTCATCCACTTCGGCCTGACTTCTCAGGACATCAACAACACGGCCGTGCCCCTCTCCCTGAAAGAGGCCTGGCAGGCCGTGATGCTGCCGGCGTTGGAAGCGACGGTGGCCGACCTGACGACCAAGGCCCGACAATGGAAGCCGGTGCCCATGCTGGCCCGGACCCACGGCCAACCCGCGTCGCCCACCCGGCTGGGCAAGGAGATCTATGTTTTCGTGGATCGGCTGACCCAACAAATGAAGCTGCTGGAGACGGTGCCTTTCGCCGCCAAATTCGGCGGCGCCACGGGGAATTTCAATGCCCACCACGCAGCCTATCCGGCCATCGACTGGATCGCATTCGGCAACCGGCTGGTCAACGACGGGCTGGGGCTGCACCGCTCCCGAATAACCACCCAGATCGAACACTACGACCACATGGCCGCGTTTTTCGACGGCGTAAAGCGGATCAACACCATTTTGCTGGACCTGTGCCGAGACCTGTGGGCCTACATTTCCATGGATTATTTCAAACAGACCATCAAAACGGGTGAAATCGGCTCCTCGGCCATGCCCCACAAGGTCAACCCCATCGATTTCGAGAATGCCGAAGGCAATTTGGGCATCGCCAATGCCGTGCTGGAACACCTCTCGGCCAAACTGCCCATCTCCCGGCTTCAGCGGGACCTGACCGACTCCACGGTGACCCGCAACATCGGGGTGCCGCTGGGCCACACCCTCATCGCCCTCAAATCGCTCAAACGGGGGCTGGACAAGCTGATCCTCAACCAAGACGCGCTGAAAAAAGACCTCGACAACAACTGGGCGGTGGTGGCAGAAGGCATTCAGACCGTGCTGAGGCGTGAGGGCTACCCTAAACCTTACGAGGCCCTGCTGGCGCTCACCCGCACCCACGCGGCGATCGATCAGGCCGCCATCGTCGCCTTTATCGATACCCTGGATGTGGCCGAGCGTGTCAAGAAGGAACTGCTGGCGATTACGCCGGAGAGCTATACTGGCATCCACGACTTCTAAGGCGTGTCCATCCAGAAATGGCATTGTTCGGCCCAGGCCGGCGTTCTCACTCTGGCGACATCCTCGACCTATCACTGCTACGCCTGCGGTTTTACCATCGTTGCGGCTTTGGCCTGAACCAAAAACCACCATTTCTGGACGGACACGGATCTGGCCTATTCAACAGCGACTACGGGAAAGATTCATAGATCGATGCACACTTTATAGGAACTGAAATCACCGGTTGTATCCGCCATGCCTAAACTGTATCTCAAAGAATACGCGCGCGCCCTTGCCGGCAGGGAGGTTTTTATCGCCTGTCGTGAGGGTGTTTTGCGTGATCATTTTCAGGAGATCATCAGCGACATCAAATTCCTGGCCCGCCACGGCGCCTTGACTGTCTTCATGCACAACATGCCCAACCGCTTCGCCAACCAGAAGCTGATTACCCGGTTGGCGAAGCGGTTGCCTGCTACCGCCATTGTTCGGGTTCCCCCGGAGGTCGATTTTTACGATGCGGTACTCAACCATCAAGAATCCATGTTCAAGGTCATTTTTCTGGAGCGCCGGTATCTGATTGACCACCAGGGGAACAAAATCAACGCCATTACCACCTGCCGGATCCTTGAATCGCTGGCGGATTTCGGCGACCTGATCGCCAACGTCAACTTCAAAGGCGCCATGGCGTGCATTTGCCGCAAGATCGAGGCCGGTCAGTGTGACCGCGTGCACATCCTCTCGGCAGGTAAAAACGCCATCAAACACGAGCTCTTCACGGTGGAAGGGGCGGGAACACTCATCGCCAACAACTTCCAGGAAACGTTTCGCCAGGTGAAGACCGACGAAGATGTGGCGATCGTCCACCGTATCCTTGAGATGTACAAGCGTTCGGGTTTTTTGAAACCGCGCACCAAAGCATACCTGAAAAAAAACCGGCACCGGTTTTACGTCACCGCCATCGACGGCATCGTCGTGGGTTGTGTGGAGCAGAAAATCATCGATTCACAGACCGTGGAAATGGGGGCTTTGGCCATATCCACCCGCTTTCGCAACCAACGGGTGGGTGTGCATACGGTAGCATCCTTCATGGCGCTGATGAAAGCGCAGGGCTATCATCGCTTTATCTCCCTGACCAACAACCCCCGCCTGGAGGCCTTGTACCATCAGTTGGGATTCGTCCAGGAGAGCCGCCCAGAATACCGGCACAGGCAGGAGCAGAGCCCGGATGTGAAGATGTTCTGTAAAATCGATGAACCGGTGGTTTGAACGAGACGGGTGATCCGGCAGTATCCGGTGATCGTTATCCGTAGCCTGCCGGATCCATATGCAGAGGGCTTATGCCAGTCCGATCAGCTTCAACGACTCCTGTGCCTCGAAATAGACATTTGTCTCGTAAGTGAAGCCGGGAATGCCGAAATAGGTAACACAGCGCTGGGTGACATAATCGAGGCCCAACGCCAGCTTGGTCTCGTCCAGGTCAAATACCTCGACGGCCCTGATTCCCTCTTCCGTCCCTTTGATGTAAGGCCCTTTCATGCTCATGAAATCAGGCGGGGGAACGATTTCCAGGAAGCGCTTGCCGACTTTTTCGGCGCTTTCCTGGGGAAAGCGCATTGCATTGATGATGACCATCTGTCTACCTCCTTGCTTTCGGCCAACAACGGTATCTTGCTGCCGGCATCGATGATTGTTGATCGCGGATGGTTGGCCTTCAAACGGACCGTACCGTTTGAAGGCTGGGCATGGGCAATTTCATGGGACCGTTCACCATCATTCTCACTCCTGAACGATATCACGTTCAATCATTCACCCTCGGCGATTCACGGCAGGGGCATCGGTAAGAGACGTCACGATTGCAACCGATAGAATTTTTTTTCATCAAACGAACAAAAGAAGCGGCGGGAACGACTTGCATGAGGAGAGGCAGAGACGGACCGGTATCACATGCGACCGCCTATCCGCACAGCTATCCTGAATCAATGATATGTCCGACCCCAAAGACTTGTAAACCCCATAAAACCATTTAGCCAACCATGATGCGATATACGGGGAGACAACCGATCGGATAATTTTTTTTTCGCTGGGCAAGTATGGGGGGCTATTGCGATTCGTCGGCGAGGCGCTGAATGGACCGGTGAAAGTGATGGCGCATCATCGCTTCGGCGTCGTCGCTGCAGATGGCTTTGATAATGGCGTGATACTCAATCAGTCGTCAATCAGCGGTCTGCGTCGTGCCTAAAACGTCGTTCAACGCGGCTTCGACTCCCGCCATAATTTCTGAGCGAAGTTCGGGGATATCCCGCAATTGCCTCATGATGCGGATCATGGCCTCCCAATCGTAGGATGGGGCATCGGAATCCGCTTTTTCAGGGGCGTTGACTTTATCATGAAGGCCGCCCTCCAGGTAAAGCAGGCGGTAGTAGCCTTTTTCGGCCCTGAGTCCCGCTTTTCCCGGTGGTCGATTTTTCGGTGACCGCGCATCGAGGGCGATTTTAAAGGCTGCGGCGATCATGCCAAAAAGGCGCGCGTGTTGTTCGGGCGTCAACACAACATCCCGCAGTTTTTCCAAGGTGGTGTGATCGTTCAATGTTACCCTCGACCGGTTTTGATGATAGGCGACCGAATACTTCTACGATTCAAGGTAAATGCCTGCGCTCCTTTTCTAACATGGTGTCGGGCCATTCAAACGTCAACTGTATTGCCCTGAACCCGGATAAGCGGTATATAGACGTTAAGATAAAGGAGAACATCAGTGCCAAAAGCCAGCAATCTTCAAAAAGGTCACATCATCAACATTGATGACCACCCTTACCAGGTTAAACAGATCGATGTCCACACCCCATCGGCGCGGGGGGCCAACACTCTGTACAAGGTCCGATACGCCTCGCTGATCACCGGGCAGAAACTGGACCAGTCCTACAAGGGCAACGACACGCTGGAAGAGATGGTGGTGGACAAACGCCGGGCGAGCTTTCTCTACCGGGACCAGAACCTGTACACCTTTATGGACAGCCAAAACTACGAGCAGCACACCCTGTCCGAGGAAACCCTCGAAGGACAGATCCCGTGGTTGATCGACGGCCTGGAAGGCATCACGATACTGCTCAGGGACGGTCACCCCCTGTGCATCGAACTGCCCCAGGCCATCGATCTGGACATTGTGGATACCGCCCCGGTGATCAAGGGTGCCACAGCCACCAACCGGAACAAGCCCGCCACGCTGTCCAACGGGGTATCCGTGCTGGTACCCGAATACATGACCGCCGGAGAGGTCGTGCGGGTGAATACGGAAACCGGTCAATATATGACGCGGGTCAAAAACTGATACATCGACCCCTCCCCGCGGTCCCGATGAGCGGGATCTTTGCTTCCCTTCGACAAGCCGCGGGGAATGCATTCGCTATTGCAATTCAGCCTGAATCCGCAATGCAGCCCATGCGAAGCCATGGCGGTCAGGCATGACGGCGCCGGTGACCATCCATCGGTCTTCGCAACCGTGCAACGCATGTCGGCAGGACTTGCCTGAACGGGGACATGCGGCAACCGCTGATAAAGGAGTAACCATGACGGACTACCGACTCACCCACCCGGTAACCGATCGTAAGGGTGCCACCTTGTTGGCCACAGGAACCCACCTGACCCACCAGGTCATGGAGACGTTGTTCAGCGGACAGGCAGCCGCCAATAAAACCTGCCGTTTGCTGGACTACCAACAGATCCGGTCCGATCTGCTGGGCTTTTTCGCCTCATCCCCCTACGACCTGATATTCCAAGACGCTCGTCGACAGCAAGAATTGCTCGACATCGCCGGGGATGTCGTCCTGCCTGAACCGGTCTTGGAATCACTCTATCACTTTCGCAAGTTGGACTTTTACACCTATCGCCACGCCCTGCTTGTTTTTGCTCTTTCCATTATCATCGCCCGGGAATTGATCGACGACAGGGCAGCCTTGCTCCAGGAAGTCATGGCCGGTCCCACCCACGATGTCGGCAAGCTTTGCGTTCCGCTGGAAGTCCTGACCAAGGAGAAGCCGCTCACCAAGGCGGAGCATGCGCACTTGCGCCACCACGCGCTGGCCGGCTACGTGCTGCTGAGCTACTACTTCCAGGACCCTGGTATTCTTGCCGCCGAGGTGGCCAGGGATCACCATGAGCGCAGGGACGGCAGCGGATATCCGATAGGTGTTTCAGTCGACAACCTGATGATCGATATCATTATGGTCAGCGATGTATATGACGCCCTGATATCACCGCGGCCCTACCGCCCAGTCTCCTTCGATAATCGCAGCGCCCTGGAAGAACTTACCCGTCAGGCCGAGGCCGGCATCATCAGCGAAATCGTGGCCCGGGTCCTTGTGGCGCTGAACCGGCGTTCTCAACCCCATTTCAGTCGGTGTGTGATCTCCACTGAACGCCGGGGTTCCCCACCGTCAAAAAATCTGTATGGGGTCATCGATCCCAATGATTAAAACCGACGGACGAAGCGAAGATGCCAGTGCGGCAACGTATCCTAGATGCCGGCCAAGCCGTTAGGAACGTGGCGTTTTAACCGCTCACCGACGATTCGGCTATAAGAAAAAATTCATGTTCGGTCGCGTCAACGTCTCCGGATTCCCACTGAAAAAGATCATCAATTCGTCCTTCACGGCTTTTAGATTCCGGGCATTGCCGATCCGTTTATTAAAGCTGTGGGCGAATTTAAAATTGGCGCTGTAATAGAGGGCAAATTTCTTATATCGCCGAAGCGCCCGTCGGTCGTCAAAATTGCGTTCCATCAGGTCCAGCATGGCAAAGGCCGTGCGCCGGTAGATTCCGTTGTCGGGAGAAAGCAGGCCGGTCATCTGGGCCATCAGCCAAGGGCGGGCAATGGCCATTCTGCCGATGGCCACACCGTCGCAGCCGGTGGTCTGCAGCATTCGCAGGCAATCCGTTTCATCGAACACGTCACCATTGCCGAACACCGGAATAGTTACCGCATCCTTGACCCGTTTGATATAATCCCAGCGGGGCGGGCGGGAGCGCCGATCCGGGGCCACCCGGGGGTGAAACGTCAAGGCGTCGGCGCCGGCCGAAGCGAATCGCCGGGCAAGATCGACCGGAATGGTCGGATCGTCGATCCACCCCGTGCGAAACTTGACGAACAGCGGGATGGTAATGGCCCGGCGCACCGCCTCGACGATTCGGGCAGCCTGGTCCGGTGTCTTTAGCAGGGCCGCCCCGCACCGTTGCTTGCAAATGGGGGCCACCGAGCAGCCGAAGTTCAGGTCCACCCCGTACAGGCCCTTTTCCTCGATGATTCGGGCCGCCGCCGCCATGGTCATTGGGTCGGCGCCGAAAATCTGCATGACCAGGTGCTGCCGCTCCGCCTCCCGCCAGCTGAAATAGGCGGAACCGGAACGGACTTCCTGGGGAATGCGTCTGGCGCTGCACATTTCTCCAAAGAGCAGGCCATACCCGCCGAAACCGGCCAACAACTCCCGGAAGGCGATATGCCCCAAAAGGGTCATGGGTGCCAGGACCAGCCGGCCGTCGATCCTGGTCCGTCCGATGGTCAAGGGGCGATTAAGCCGTGAAGCAAGGTCTGATTCCATATCAGTTCTAAGATCAGGTCTTGGGCTGCGTTGTCGGTCGTCGCAGTATTGCAATACGGCTTCCTTGCTCCAGCCTTGTCCAAAACCTTATCTTAGAACCGATAGACAATGTGGTTCAGCTCGGCCAGACGAGATGTTGAGGGTGGCAGTAAACCATCAGGCTGTTGCCCTTGCCCAGCGACGCCAGGGTAATGTTCAGGGCCGTGGCCAGTTCAACGGCCAGGGCAGTGGGTCGGGAAACGGCCAGAATGACAGGAATCCTTGCCCGAGCTGCTTTTTGGACCAGTTCGTAGCTGATGCGTGACGAGAGGGTCAGTAAGTCTGCTTTAGGCAGTCGTCCGTCGACGAACAGGGACCCGATGGCTTTGTCCAGGGCATTGTGCCGGCCCACGTCTTCGGCCACGGACAACTGATTGAACGCATGGTCATAGATGGCCGCGCCATGGGCGGCGCGGGTTTTGTCCCTCAGCGGTTGGTAGTCGCCCAGGCGGAGCAGTCGGTCCAGGGCGCCCTTACCGTTCAGTGGTTCCCCGTCAACCAGCGGCGAAAGTGCCTGGACCAGATCGGCGACAATGGATTTCCCGCAGATGCCGCAGGATGTCTGGCTGATGTACGTGCGTCGATCCAGATGCTCGGCAATCTTCGTCCGCCGCTCGGCGGTGAGGGTGACCGTGACCACATTGGTGTCTTCACCATCGCAAAAGGCTATGTTGGTAATATCCCCGGGGTCGTCCACGATGCCCTCTCCGAGGCAAAAGCCGGCCACGTGAGCCTTTTCCTCGCCCGGCGTACGCATGACAACGGCATAAGCTGATCCCTGAATCCGGATCGAGAGGGGCTCTTCTCCGATGAAAACCATGGATTCGGATCGCTCCTGTCCGTTTTCCACAATGGTGATGTCTCGATGACTGGTCAAGATGGTCTTCCTTTTCTTCTGAGAACATGCCAACCGTTGCAGCGGTTAGGATATGAGCGCCTTTCGTTTCCCTGGAAACGCCGGTACGGCTATCCTGTAACTACAAGGAATTGCCGGTTCTTGTCCACGACTTTTCCGATTCCCATGGCCGATCAGTTTTTTCTTGACAACGGTGTCGGAAAGTTTAATATTTCTTATTTTTTGAATCCAGGACTAAGCGATTTGTTTTCATAGGAGGGCAGAAACATGTATGCAGTGGTTGCCACAGGCGGTAAACAATATAAGGTTGCGGAAGGTGATGTCCTCAGATTTGAGAAGCTCACCGGTGACGTCGGGTCACCGATCGCTTTCGACAACGTCCTTATATTTTCCGATGGCGAAAATGTCAAGATCGGCCAACCCGGTGTAGACGGGGTAACGGTCCATGGGCAGATTGTGGCCCAGGGCAAGAGCAAGAAAATCCTTGTTTTCAAATACAAGCGCAGAAAGCGGTATCGCCGCAAACAAGGTCATCGCCAGCCGTTCACGGCCGTTCGTATCGATCGTATCGAAGTGTAACCCTTTTTCCGAAACACCTGCAAGGGTTGCCGAATCACTTGTTCATCCGTTCGGTGCCCTTTTGTTATTGAGGAGGAAACCATGGCCCACAAAAAAGCAGCCGGCAGTTCAAAAAACGGTCGAGACAGTAACGCCCAGCGCCGGGGCATCAAGCGCTATGGCGGCCAAGAAGTGCTTGCCGGCAATATCCTGGTAAGACAGGTCGGCACCCGAATCCATCCAGGCGTCAATGTCGGAATTGGCAAAGACTATACTCTTTTTGCCCTGATCGACGGTGTCGTCACCTATGAAAGAAAAGGCCGAGACCGTAAACAGGTCAGCGTCTATGCAGCGTGAAATTCATAGACGAGGCACGCATTACCGTCCAGTCGGGCAAAGGCGGCGCCGGATGCGTCAGCTTGCGGCGGGAAAAGTACATCCCCAAAGGCGGGCCTGACGGAGGTGACGGGGGACGCGGCGGAGACGTTATTCTCAAAGCGACCACCAAAAAGCGTACCCTCTACCACCTGCAGTTTCAGAAGCTTTGCAAAGCCAAAAACGGGTCTGGCGGCCAAGGTAACAATCGGGCTGGAAAAGGCGGCGAAGACCTGATCATCGAACTGCCTCCCGGCACCCTGGTGGTCGACGCCGATACCGGAGACCTCATTAAAGACCTCGTCGAACCCGACGAGGTCTTTGTCGTTGCAAAAGGAGGCCGGGGGGGGCTGGGAAACGCACGGTTCAAATCATCGACCAACCGGACGCCCCGCTTTGCGCAGCCGGGTGAACCCGGCCAGACCCTGAACTTGCGGCTGGAGCTGAAACTGCTGGCCGATGTGGGTGTCGTGGGGCTGCCCAATGCCGGGAAATCGACGTTGGTTGCCGCCATGTCTTCAGCCAGGCCCAAGATCGCCGACTATCCTTTTACCACCCTGACACCGAACCTGGGTGTGATTCAAACCAACCACCGGGAGCCTTTTATCATCGCCGATATTCCCGGGTTGATCGAGGGAGCCCACACCGGTAGCGGCCTGGGTATCCAGTTCCTGCGGCATGTGGAGCGGACAAGGGTGCTGTTGCACCTGGTGGATGTCGCCGCCATCGATTCCGATCATCCGCTCAGGGACCTCGATACGGTCAACCGGGAACTGCACCAGTATAGCCCAACACTATCCGAAAAACCCCAGCTCGTGGTATTGAACAAGATGGATGTGGCCTGGGCAGAGGATGCGGCCACACTTTTCAAACAAGCCTTCGGCAAGGGCGACCTGCTGACGATTTCTGCCGCCACCGGCAAGGGGCTCGATCGGCTGACAGCAACCCTGTGCAACCTGCTGGATCAAATGGATGAAGCGCAATCGGAAGAAAAAGAATAACGCCTTCAGGCGGGCCGTCGTCAAGGTGGGCAGCAATGTGCTGACTGCCCAGGCCGGCCTTAACATCGATGCCATTTCATCCATCAGCAGCCAGATTTGCCGGCTGCTGGACCAAGGCATTCAGATCATTCTCGTCTCTTCGGGAGCCATGGCCTCTGGCATGAAAAAAATGGGTTTTCCCAAACGACCCGAAGCCATTCCCAAGCGACAGGCCATTTCCGCCATCGGTCAGGCGGGCCTGATTCGTGAGTGGGAGAAGGCCTTTGCCCGGTTCGATCGCAAGGTGGCTCAGATACTACTCACCAGCGACGATCTTGTCAGTCGCAAACGCTACCTGAATGCCAGAAATACCATGAACACCCTGCTCGAATGGCAGGTGGTGCCGATTATCAATGAAAACGACACCATCATGGTGGAAGAGATCAAACTGGGGGACAACGACAATCTGGCGGCCATGATCTCCCTGCTGCTGGATGTCGACATTTTTATCAACCTTACCGATATCGACGGCCTGTATGACAAGGATCCCCGGGTCTGTCCGGATGCCCGTCTAATCCCCCGGGTGGCCACCTACAGCCGGAGCATCGAAAAGTATGCCGGCGATATTCCCGGCGCCTTGGGCACCGGAGGCATGTTGAGCAAGATCAAAGCCGCCCGCAAGGTCACTGCATCGGGGATACCCATGGTGATTGCCAAGGGGTACCGGCCGGACATCCTGATTCGCCTGGCAGACGGAAAGGCCCATGGCACGTTCTTTGTGCCTCGGGAGCAAAAACTGAACCGAAAGAAATGCTGGATCGGCTACACGGTCAACCCCCAGGGAACACTCGAGGTCGATGCCGGGGCCGCCAAGGCATTGATGAAAAACGGGAAAAGTCTGCTGCCCAGCGGCATTGTCGGCGTGCAGGGCCAGTTCCCGGTGGGCGCCGCGGTGGCCGTGGTTACTGAAGAAGGCCAACTGGTCGGCAACGGGCTGGTGAACTACCATGCCGAGGAGATCCGAACTATCATGGGCCTCAGGACCAGCCAGATCAAAGCCCGTCTTGGCCAGAAAACCTACGATGAAGTGATCCACCGGGACAATCTGGTGATCACCGGAGAACCCGGAGCCGTCTGAGCGCCAACTTTTTTTTCAGAGGAAATACCATGGATATCGATCGCACCATCCGTCAAATGGCTCGCGACGCCCGGCAGGCCGCCGGCGTGATGGGCTGCTGCGCAACGGACCGAAAGAACCAGGCCCTGACGAATATGGCCGACTTGTTGGCGCAGCAGACGGAAACGATCATTAAGGAGAACCGCAAGGACCTGAAGCGGGCCGGGGAAGCGGGCCTTTCAAGTGCCATGGTGGACCGGCTCACCGTCTCGGGGCAAACCATTGCCGCCATGGCCGGCGGTCTCCGGGAAGTGGCCGCCTATCCAGACCCGGTGGGCACCATGGGCGAAACGCAGGTGCGGCCCAACGGATTGCGGGTATCCAAGATGCGCATTCCGCTGGGCGTCATCGGCATCATCTATGAGTCGAGGCCCAATGTCACCATCGATGCCGCCGGTCTGTGCCTGAAGTCCGGCAATGCCGTCATACTCAGGGGCGGTTCCGAGGCGCTACATTCCAACCGGGCCCTTGCTGGAATTATCGGCCAAGCCCTGAAATCGGTCGGATTGCCGGCCCAAGCCGCCCAGGTGGTGCCCATGGAGGACCGAGCGGCGATCAACGCCCTTCTGCTTCAGGACGACTTTGTGGATCTGATCATTCCCCGGGGTGGTGAGGGCCTGATCCGATTTGTGGCGGAGAATTCAAGGATCCCCGTCCTTAAGCATTACAAAGGGGTCTGCCATGTTTTTGTGGACCAGTCGGCCGACCTTCAAATGGCTGAGAATATCTGTTACAATGCCAAGGTACAGCGGCCTGGGGTGTGCAACGCCATGGAAACGCTGCTGGTCCACCAACAGGTGGCGCCAGATTTCCTTCCGGCCATGGCCCGGCGATACGATACGGCTGGTGTGCAGCTTCGGGGATGCCCGGAAACCTGCGCCATTCTCCCCGGCATACCCCCCGCTACCGATGCGGATTGGCCCGCAGAGTACCTTGACTTGATCCTGGCCGTTCGGGTGGTAGCGAATATGGACGATGCCATGGCCCACATCGCCCGATACGGATCGAACCACACGGAGGCGATTGTAACAAGCGATTACCGCCGGGCCCACCGGTTTGTCCGGGACGTGGACGCCTCGGTGGTGCTGGTCAACGCCTCCACCCGGTTTAACGACGGCGGCCAGTTGGGGCTGGGCGCCGAAATGGGCATCAGCACGTCAAAACTGCACGCCTTTGGTCCCATGGGGCTCAACGAATTGACCACCCAAAAGTTCGTGGTTTTGGGCGACGGCCAGGTTAGGGCGTAGCCCTTTGCAAGGCTTTGAGATAATTAATTTGGGCTGCGTTATCGATTGTCGCGGTACATCACAGTGCGGCTTCCTCCCTCTAGCCTTGCCCAATTAATGATTTGAATGCCCTGGGGAACAGGTCATGCGAGCTGGCATATTCGGGGGAACATTCAATCCGATCCATAAGGGTCACCTGATGGTGGCCGAACAGGTTCTCCACCGATTCTTCCTGGATCGGCTTTATATAGTCCCCTGCCGGGTGCCCCCCCACAAATTTCCTGCATTCCTGGCACCGGCGTCCGAGCGGATCCGAATGATTCAACTGGCCCTGCCCGCCGATACCCGTTACTGCCTGTCTGACGTCGAAATCCGGCGTAAAGGCCGGTCGTACACCATCGACACGGTGGACCACTTCAACACACGGATCACTCCCGGTGCCGTGCTGTTTCTGATCATGGGAATGGATGCCTTTCTGGAGATTCATACCTGGAAAAGTCATCGACGGTTGCTGGAGGCGGTTCAACCGGTGGTGGTGTCGCGATGGGTGGACGGCAGGATGCCAGCCGGCGACGATGTCAGCCGGATGGACGGCTATATCCGATCCGGGTTGTCAGGGGATTATCATTATCTCGACGAACAGTCTTGCTGGCACCGGGCCGGCAAGTACAAGATCCACCTGCTGCCGATCCAACCCATAGACATCTCGTCCAGCCAGATCAGGCAGCGAATCAGGGAAGGAAAAAAAGTTGGTGACCTTGTTCCATCGAAAGTCAACGCTTATATTGAAAAAAAGGAACTTTATCGATGACCAAGACGAGTGATGCTGAACTGGACGTTTACGTCAAATCAGCGCTTGGCAAAAAAGCCAAAAACCCGGTCCTTTTAGACGTCGGCCACCTCACCAGCCTGGCGGATGCATTTCTTATCTGCCACGGGACGTCCAACCGCCAAGTCAGCGCCATCGCCGAACATATCCAGCGGGACCTAAAAAAAAAGGGCATCAAGGCCCAGAGTGTCGACGGCCTCAAGGAGGGGCACTGGGTGCTCATGGATTACGGGCACGTGGTGATCCACGTCTTTTTCGAAAGCACGCGCAGTTTTTACAATCTGGAAGGGCTGTGGTCAGATGCCCGGCGCATCCAGACGGAGAGCTTGAAACAGGTGGTCGACTGTCCGGATGACGATTGCGAGGTGGATGAATCGGTCTTCATCGAATAGCGCCAATTTCAAAACGCCCCATTTCGGCCAATATTGGCGTTGGGACTCACCTTTCAATCCTCGACATACTCGATGTATGCCTCCGGTTGAAATGATCGCCCGCCTTGATATTGACCGAACTGAAACGATTTGAAACAGGCGCTAGTGCCCATAAAAAACCATGGGGGGAAAGATAATGCAGAAAAAGACCCATATGCTGATAATTCTCGACGGATGGGGAATCGGCGTCGACGAGCCGACCAATGCGGTGATGATGGCCCATACACCGTTTCTGGACAGGCTTCAATCCAGCTATCCATCGACACAACTGCGCTGCTCGGGCCAGGATGTGGGGCTGCCCGAAGGCATCATGGGCAACAGCGAAGTGGGGCATATGAACATCGGTGCCGGACGTGTCGTCTACCAGGACCTCGTGCGCATCGACAAAGCGATCGAAGAGGGGGCCTTCTTCGAAAATGCAGCGCTTAGCGCCAACATGGATGCGGTGGCTTCCCGGGGCACGGCGCTGCACCTGATGGGTTTGTTGTCAGATGGCGGTGTCCACAGCCAGCTTGCCCATCTGTTGGCCCTGCTGGACATGGCCCGGCAAAAAGGGCTGTCCAGGGTCTTCGTTCATGCTATTCTCGACGGCCGGGATACACCGCCTGACGGCGGCGTGAACTATCTGAAGCAGCTGCAGGACCATATCCAGGCCATCGGCAACGGTACCGTTGCCTCCGTCTGCGGCCGCTACTTTGCCATGGATCGGGACAAGCGATGGGATCGGGTGGAAAAAGCCTACCGGCTCTACACCGAAGGCCATGGCCGGGCGGAAACCGATCCGGTGGCCGCCGTTAACTCAGCCTACCACCGTGATGAGACCGATGAATTCGTCCAGCCGGTGGTGATGGTCGACCAAAGCGGCCAACCGGTGGGAACGGTGGCCGACGGTGACGGCATCATCTTCTTTAACTTCCGCGCGGACCGTGCCCGGGAGATCACCCGGGCATTTACCGAAAAAAAATTCGATGGATTCGAGCGCACGGTGGTTCCGGCACTTTCCGGCTACACCACCATGACCCTGTACGACGAAGCATTCGACCTGCCCGTGGCCTTTGGCCCCGTGCACCTGGAGATGATTCTCGGAGAGGTCCTGAGCCGACAGGGACTCTGCCAGCTGCGTATCGCCGAAACCGAGAAGTACGCCCATGTGACCTACTTTTTCAATGGCGGTGAAGAGACGCCGTTTGATAACGAAGAACGGTGCCTGATTCCCTCTCCACGGGATGTGGCCACCTACGACCAGAAGCCAGAAATGAGCGCCCCCCAGGTGGCCGACGAAGTGGTTGCCCGGCTGGATTCGGATAAATACGATTTTATCGTGCTCAATTTCGCTAACATGGACATGGTGGGCCACAGCGGGGTGATGGCCGCCGCTGTGAAGGCCTGCGAAACGGTGGACCGCTGTCTGGAAAAAGTGGTCAGCAAACTCTGGGAGAGAGATGGCGTAGCCCTGGTAACCGCCGATCACGGCAACTCGGAAAAGATGGCCGACTCCGACGGCAAACCGTTTACGGCCCACACCACCAATCCGGTTCGCCTGTTGCTGTTGGACGACAATCGAAAGGGGGTTCGCCTGCGGGAAGGCCGTTTGGGCGATGTTGCGCCGACTGTTATGGAACTGATGGGATTGAAGAAACCGGCGCAGATGACCGGACGGAGTCTTTTGCAGACCTAAAAGCCGTCACAGAAACCACTTCAAGGCGGAACCAGGATCATGCCAAGGCGTTTCCCTGTTCCGACGACCCGGATCTCAGCGGTCCGACAACGTGATGTCCACGTTCAGTTCATCGGCAACGGCACGCAACCCCTTTTCCACAGGATCCATGGTGGTGTCATTGGGTATTTGGACCCGGATGTCCATGATGTACATGGCCGTACCGCTTTCCGGGGAGGCCTTGACCGTGGATTTGAGGTCGACGATATTGATGCTGTGGCTCGCCAGGAAACGGCTGACCTTGTAGACGATCCCTGCTTGGTCCAGACCTTCCACATGCAGGCCGCGAGTCATGACATGCTGGCTGGGTGTGGTCATCTTGCGTGCCTCCAGCGGGCGGAGAAACGCGGAAATCCCCTTTTCCTGCTCCAGCCGGCGGCAGGCCGTGGACAGCGGGCCGGCCACATCCGCCGACCCGGCCGTGAAGAGCAGGATCAGGGTGAATTCCCCGGCCAGCAGGGTCATGGATGTGTCCTCCAAGTTGCAGCCGTTTTCATACAGAATCCCGGTGACGTCGGCAACGATGCCGGGCCGGTCCTTGCCGAAAGCGGTCATGATGAATCGTTGTCCCATAAAAACTCCTCTCCGTTGATGATATGTTGTTGGTGGCCGCGACAGCCCGTTTAACCTTTCCTTTGGTTGCCAGCGTTGGCGGCGGTCCTTGGTTGATTGCATGAAAAAAGAAAATTACCGACAAGTCGGCAGCATGCCGTCCAAGACGAGCGCCAGCGCCCTGGAGAGCGCCTTTCGGATGCTGACCCAGCGGGACCACACCCGCAAGGAGTTGGCTGTCAAACTTCGGCAAAAGGGATTTGACCATACCACCATTGAGCGTGCCTTGGCACGATGCCGGGAACTGGGGTATCTGGACGATGCCAAAACCGCTGCGATGATCGCCGGGCATCTGGCCGAAAGGGGATACGGCCCCTTGCGGGTTCGCCAGACTCTCGGGCAGAAAGGGCTTGACGATGATTTGATCGAACAGGCGTTGGCCCGTTGCGGTGATGAGGAGGCCCAGGTGCTCAGCGCGCGTTGCCTATTGGAAAAAAAAGCGTCTCGTCTGAACCGCGAGGCCGACCCATGGAAACGCCGACAGAAGGCCTACCGGTTTTTAGCCGGCCGGGGGTTCGTGTCAGGCGTTATCAACCGTGCCATCTCCGACGTCTGAGACCCAGCCTTCAGCGGCGCAGATAACTAAAGTCGGCGTCGGGCCGCCCCACGAAACAGGATCGGCTGAATCTGTAACGCCGGATAACGGATAACGCCTGTCGTGCTTCGGTCTGGGCTGGGCCGAAATCGAACAGCCATCGGCGGCCGGACACGATTTTCCAGCGACCTTGGATGTTGCTTACCGCGACGGTCTTCGGGTCGAAATCCACGCAATCTTCACCGGCTATGGCTCCCGACGGGCTACCGCCTTTTGCCAGCATATAGGAAAATAGGGGGTTCGGACGGCCGACAAAGCAGGCGCGGTCCATGCGATAGTGACGAATCACCTTCAGCGATTGATCGGCGGCGGCCTGGTTGGGACCAAAATCCAACAGCCAGTGTTCAGCGTCGACGATTTTCCATCTTCCATTTACCTGGCGAACGCAGAGGGCGGCCGGGTCGAAGCGAACGCAATCCGCCTTTCCCGTGGGTTTCATCTGCATCAGCGGCTGGGTGACGGAAGCCTCTGTATTTGTTCGTGTCCACCGGGTAGCGACAAATCCGCCGGTCTTATTTACGACCCGCAGATCGTTCCCGTCATTTTCGAGCACCAGTTCCAAGTTGCCGGCACCCGTTGTCCGCCCCTTGGGAACATCGGCCCAGTTTCCCTTGATGCGGGTTCCAAAAAGGCGCCCGGAAAATACGTTTGACCATTTAGGCTGTGCATCGGCGGCTTCACCATACCAATACACATAGCCGTCGGTCTGGCGCAAATAATAAATGCCCCCGTCGTTTCCGGACCATCGGCCGCTCAGGTCGCCCCAGGCAGCTGTGGTCAGCACGGTAACAAGAAGCACACTTGCCAAAAAAATGTTTTTCACGATGAAATACCAATCCAGAAATCGTGAATGGGACGCATCGAAAGGGTCGGCAAAGCGGACGCCACCATGTCACGATTATTTTGTTTGACGCAAGGTGTCGTTATTATCGTTTTCTCACCTCTGCCGATAAAACCATCTCCTCCAGTGCCGCGTAGGATTGTGCACCCACCAGCCGCTGGTCGTTGAGGACAAAGGTGGGGACAGCGGTAATTCCCAACTCACGGGACCGTTGCCAGTCCTGGTCCACAGCATCACGATAGGATCGCTGGTCCAGCACCACCTGTGCCG
>NZ_JBFELV010000035.1:0-22413 GCF_041551955.1 Desulfosarcina sp. | reverse complement strand
GGAAGCCCGGTTAATCTCTTCGTTGATAATACCGATTTCCTCCAAGGCGATATCTTTGTCGGAAAGCTTTATTTCAAGAACCTTCAGGTAGTTTTTAATAATGCCCAATGGGTTGTTGACTTCATGTACCACGCGTCTGGCCAGATCGCTGGAGGCCTCCACCCGTTTGGTCTGAATGGCCTGCAATTGAATTTGTTTCAGATGGTCGAGCCGGAGGGCCAGGGCCCCTTTATGGATAAAAAGATCCAACAGCTTCCGCTGCGCTAAAAGATGCGGCAAGTCAGTTTTCTGGAGGGAAAGAACCAAAACCCCCACTGCATCACCATGCGCGATCAGTGGAAGACAATAGATCCCTTGCCCGTCGAGCAGGCGAACGATCTGTTCATCGAGGATCGTCGGCGGTAGTTGTCCCGCAGTTTCAAAAGAAGCCAACGGTTTCTTTTCGAGAAGTGCCCTTACCAGGAGGCTTTGATCCAACTCCATGGAGACGGCAAGGCCGTGGTTCTTTGTATACCGACCCTCCGCGTCTTTGGGATACCCATACAGAACGCCTTTTTCTGCGTCCAGTTGGAAGTAGAGGATACGATTTATATCCAGCAGAATTTCAAGTCCGTCTGAGATGACGGACAGGATGTCATTCTGATCCTTCGTCGTTAAAAAACCCTCGAGCGAACCCATAAGCAGCGATACGTCCCTGACATTTCGGACCAGGGCATCCTGCACCTGCTGATCCTTTTCATCGATCGCTTGCTGGGTGGGTTCATCCAGGTGAATATCGATGCCCAATGCGTCGGCCACCTCCTTGGCCTCCTGGCCAGACTTCTCGATATAGGTGTGGCACTCGTCTGAACTCAGGCCTAATATCTTCTGGGCCAATACCCGTCCTTGGTTCATTCCGAGTTCTGTGTCCTGGCACAAAAAATTGGCAATACAGACAATCTGCGTCATTGGAAGCGCCTGGGCGATACGGGCCGGACTTTCATGGTGGTAGCGCACGGCATCGGAAATCATGGGCTTGAAGTTCCAGCGATCGAGAAGCCATGCCCCAACCTCGCAATGGGTAGCCCCCAGGTTGGCTTCCCCCTCGATCAACGGCTGCCCATCAGCAGGGCAATTTTCAAGCAGCGCTTCATAGGCCGAATTAAAATTTACCCACAACACGACCTTGCCGATGTCGTGCAAAAGGCCGGCGACGAAAGCCTCATCCGCTTGACCGGAATTCTTCTCAGAAGCGATGCTTTTGGATAAAAAAGCACATCGTAGGGAGTGCCACCAGAACATTTTCAGGTTGAAATTCCCGTTTTTTTTCGGTTTGGGAAAAGATTCATAAACGCAGGCGCAGATGGCCAAGTTCTTGATCCCGCTGGTGCCTACCAGAACCACGGCCTGGTTGATTTCCTGGACTTTTTGAGGCAGCCCAAAATAGGCGGAATTGACCAGCTTCAGGATCTTGGCACTCAAGGAGGGATCCTTGCTGACAATGGCCGCGATTTCAACGAGATCGACACTGTCCTGGCTGCAGGACTCAAATAATTTGAGCAGTATGTGCGGAAGGGTGGGAAGGTTTTTCAGGGTAGCTATCTTGTCAAAAAAAGGTTTCTGCGCTTTCATTTGCAGCTGCCTTCCAGGTCAGTAAGCGTGTCAGACCAGGTCATCACCGTTGTGCCGTCAGAAATGCAGCCTTTTCAGGGGTGGCACCGTGAACCGACAAATCACCTGACCCGGCGTAATTCCGAGTGATTTGGCCTAAAAACGAGCCAGGCTATCGGTCATTGAAAATGATTTCCTCCTGCTGTGGGCATATCGGCATACTCAATTTTTACTTTAGCTTAGTGGTCGGTCAAGCAAATAGTCAAGATTTATTAATCGACACCGGCCTTCGACTGGTACCACTTGTTTTAGTTATCAATTCTGAATTCCGATAGAAAAACGTGGCCCCCGAATCGTTTTATTTCTTCAGCTGATTTTCTAGCTGCCTAAGGATGCTTCTCGGGGGATGGCCGTTTCCGCCGATCATCTTCTGGATTTCGCGGGTCAAACGGTTGCGGGCCACGATTCTGGAGAGCGCCTGAACAGATTTTTTCAGCCTCTCTGCAGGAACGGTCATCTCCAGCAACCCTTGGCGTTCGGCGGGCGCAAACCCTTCCAATGCCGCTATGGTAAAAGAAAGCTGTTTCGGATCGATTCGACCACCGACGGTTGAGGGGTCGATACCGATATCGACCTCGCCCGCCTCATTGAGCAGATTCATGGCGGTTCGAACAACCTCCTCCAGGTTGTCGTCGGGAGAAACCGTTTCCGCATCATCGAAAAAAAATACCCGCGCTTCCATGTAGGCCCGGTCTTCGATCAATTCTTGAATGACAAAACGCTTACCGCCCCGGGTCATGATATCCATGCGGCCGTCGTCATAGCGCTTGATGACCTTGTCGACCCAGGCCATGCAGCCGACCGAGTGGATGGCCTGGCCGTCGAAGAGCACGATCCCGAAGGGCCGGTGGTCCGCCAAGCATTCGGCGATCATCTGCTTGTAGCGTTCCTCGAAAATGTGAAGCGGCAGGCGCATGCCCGGCAGTAAAACCAGGCCGAGGGGAAACAGGGGAATGGTAATGGTTTCTGTCATGGACACCTCCGGGATGAAGGGTTATCGGGTGTCGCTGGAGACACGTCAGGCTGCCCCACACATACCATGAATAGGGCCGGGATAGAAAACGATCGCGTCGGTAAAAAGCCGCCGCGCATTGGCCATCGAAAGCACCCAGCGCAGCCATCCGGTCCGCCGTCTTCTGGATGTCGTGATCGACAAACCGTAAATCGACTTCATCCGCGTTTACAGTTACTTCACGATTTTCAAAAGCGCCTTGAACGTCTCACCCTCGGCCACCCCAAGCAGTTCAAACAGAGCGGTTTCGACGCTCGTCCAACCCGCACCCGCATCTCTCATCCGCTGCAGGCCGATGGCCTTGTTCTCCGGTGTTCTTGAAGAGACGGCGTCAGTCATGACCTGCACCTCGAGCCCCATCTTCACTAAATCGACGGCTGTTTGATAGACGCAGATGTGGGTTTCAATACCTGCAATCAAGACCTGGCTGCGGTCCAATGCTTTCAGCGCCTGTAAAAAGCGGTCGTTCCGGCAGCTGCTGAAGCTCATTTTGTCAATGGGCCTGGAATCGGGTAATAGGTCGGCGACCTCAGGTATGGTCGGTCCCAGACCGATGGGATTCTGCTCCACCCAGAGAACAGGCATGCCTAACACCTGAATGCCTTTGATCAGCTTTTGCAGGTTATCGAACAACCGTTCTTTCTCGTGCATCAAGTGGGCGAGTTTGCCTTGAACGTCTACGATCAACAGTAGGGCGTTTTCCCTTTTCAGCATGATTGATTCTCCTTCTTCGCCTCGATCCTGCGGCGAACGACGGGCAACGCGTCGGGTATCGCGGTTCAGACTGCCCGGTAGGTCGCTTCGACAATTTCCCTACCATACTTTCTCTCAAGACGCCGGATGATAAAATGACCCCGCGCCATATCCTGAAAATGATCGATAAACAGAGTATTGACGATGGCCCCGCCTGCGGCGCCGATCGCAGGGACGGCCTGCGCGGCGGCTTTCTCCGACACCTGGATACTGAAGCGCTCCGCGATTTGAATGATCAGGCGGATGAGGGCCGGGGCGCTCTCTTCCACCAAACCTTTTTCGGCAATATATTCAGTAGCTTTGGTGACGGATTGCGCCAGGGCGGCGCGAACGGCAAAATAGCCCGATTCAGACGCATCGTCACTGATGTCCGCGCCACCCAGGGCAAACACTTCGATGCAGGCTAGTTTAGCCTCAACGGTATTGATCGTCTCCGCTTCGCTTCGGGCGATATCGGCGATGGATCGCAGCATGATGGTTGTCGATACGGGCAGTTCGATGGCCAAGGCGGGCAGCCCGAAAAAGCCCCCGATGCCACCGGTCGCGGCCACGGCCAGTTTGTGCCAGGCCGTCGAAGCCGCTTCACCGGGCGCATCTTTCATGGTGAGAACAGCGGCATGGATCGCCTTGGTCAGGGCCGTTCGGGTGTTTTGGCCGATTTTGGCGCTCCAGTTTTCGGGCAGCAGGGCAAACCCTTTTTCAATCGGTGTGCCCAGAAAATGGGTGATCCTGGCGGCAAGCCCCGGATGTTCCAGCAGCCGCTTGGCTTTGATCAAATCCTTCAGATCGTTTTGCTGCAGAGTCATGCGTGTTCCCAGAAATCAGGTGAAAGGGGTCCTCTAGTCTATCATCAGATCAACTGTCCGCCCGTCCTTGAAGTTGACCAGCCCCTCCTCGCAGATCCGCAGAAAGGGAATGGCCGCACCCGTCAGGGCGATCAGGGTCAGCAGCGGGTCGGGAAATGACACACCCAGGTCCGCCGCCGCCTGCTGGATGGTTTTCAGCCGGACAACGAGTTCCTCCAGCGGCAGTTCGGAGATCAGTCCGAAAACGGGCATGGCGAGCTCGGCGGCGACGCGTCCGGCGTCGCAAACAACCACCCCGCCCTGCATGTCACGGATGCGGTTGACGCATAGGGCCATGTCCGTCTCGTCGGCCCCCACGACGATGACGCAGGAGGTATCCCATGCCGCACTGCAGGCCATGGCACCGGATCGCATGCCGAACCCCTTAATCAGTCCGGTAAAGCATTTGCCCGGAACCGTCGCCCGGTCGATGGCCGCGATTTTCACCAAGTCGTTGGCCCTGTCCGTCTTGATCTCGCCATCGGTGACCGGAAGATCCAGCCGCACCTCCCGGGTGACCAGGTCCGTCACCATCTCGATCACGCGACAGGCGGCCGTGTCGCCGTCTCCGGTATAAGCCAGGCCAAAATCGGACGGCTCGACTGTTTTGGGGATCCGAATCGTGTTCAGGCTTTCAGCGGCAAAGGCGTGTTTTCGCGGCGCCTCTTCAAGCTTTCCATCCCGGGCGATGATGCGGCCGCGGCTGACCACGACCATCGCCCGGATGGTCTGCGGGTCGGGGATCAGAACCAGGTCGGCGGTTTTTCCGGGGGCGATTCCGCCGATGCGGTCGTCCAGGCCAAAATGCTCGGCCACGTTCAGGGTGGCCATCTGCACGGCGGTAACCGGGTCGAATCCGCAGTCGATGGCTTTCTGGACGAGATATTCCATGTACCCCATGGCCATCAGGTCCGCGGGTGAGACGCCGTCCGTGGTCAGGATCAGCCGCCGGGTGTCGGCGACCATGTCCTTGATCCCTGCAATCTCGGCGAGATCCCGCCGGATACTTCCCTCACGGATCATGACATAGATGCCCAGCCGGAGGCGGTCCAGCACCTCCTCGGCCTTGATGGGCTCATGACAGGAGGAGACCCCGCAGGCCGCATAGGCCTGAAGCTTGTTTCCCCTGGCTCCGGCGGAATGCCCCTCCAGGAGTTTTCCATGGGCCGTGGTCGCGGCAAAGATCGGAAGAAACACATCCGGATTCTGCAGCACGGCCTGCCAGTAGGATTCACCCAGGCCGACGATCTCCTCTTGCCCAAGCAGTGTTTCCAGGTCCGTCGGATCGATGCCCATGGCGGCCCGGCTGGTGGACACCATGGCAGGCGCCGTGGCGAAAAACTTGATCGGCTGGTCTTTCAAGGATGCCAGAAAATCGAGGACACCGTTGATGCCGGCAACCGCATAGGGCTCCATGGTCTCGGTGACGATGGTGGTGGTGCCGCCCCTGGCCGCATATTTTACAAACTCGCCGGCGGTGAACGACGCGGCCACATGCGCATGGCCGTCGATGAACCCGGGGATGAGGGTGGCGCCGCCGGCGTCGATGACCGTCGTGCCGTCGCCGATGACATACCCGACATCCGGCCCCGCGCAGGCGATCCGCTCCCCGCAGGTGCATACCGACTGATTGTCCAGTATCTCCCCCGTATAGACGTTCAGGAGCCTGGCATTGACGATGGCCAGGTCGCCAGGCATCCGCCCCAAGGCCACATCGAGCAGTTTTTTGTTTTCGTTTTCATTTTCATTCATGATGGGTCATCAGTCCTTGGCAGATGCCTTATGGGGTGGAAATGATCTCGTTGGACACGTTGTCCACGACTACCGGCGTCTCAAGGTATTTCAAAACCGGTTCGGAGCCGTATTTCCCGCGCACGAACGCCCGCCATTCATCGGTGTACAGACGATCTGCGTCTTCGCGCGACTGCCACAGGTAGACGCCGCCGGCTGTGGTGCCGTCCGGAAAAAGAAAATAGTACTTGCGGATCAACCCGGGCAATCCCTGGTATTTGGGGGCCGTACTCAAAAAGATCTCGCGGGCCTGCTGGCTTGAGATCGGCTTCGGGAGCCCAAATTCAACAATTACGGTAATCATGCAAATCTCCTTGTGGCTTGGACACGCCAGCTATTCGGTCATCGAACCCTTGCCCTCCAGGACAGATTGCAAATGGGTTACCTTGGGGCCGCCTCGCCTCCAGGCGCGGCAACTCCCCAACAGCGCATCGAGTCCTTCGACCGCTCCCAGGGATGCGGGCAAGGGCTGCGGGCTTTTGCGCTTGTGGGCGACATGGCCCTGGAATGCGGCCTGGCTCATCACCGTGAGAAGATGGGTCAGATGGACGCAACCTTGCTCGCCGCCCATCATCGCATGAGCCTTCTTTTTGAATCCGGCGCTTATTTCAAGGCCGATGACATGTTGAATCGTCTCCAGGGTGCTGCGGCAGAATTCAAGGGGCACATGCACCATTTCTGCCTCGGCATCCAGGATGGTGGGCGGGGTGCCTCCCAGTTTGAGCCGGATGGCCATATGATGCACCGGACCCGGCTCAATTTTTTCGCCGGTCAGTGAAAATACGGGCTCAAACCGGTCTTCCCGGAGCCACCCCTCGACCAGGATGGTGTCATCGTCCAGGGCATAGGTTTTCATCTCTATGGATCGGCTGTGGAAGGGAGTGCCGTTTACCAGGTCTTTCAGGGAACCCATGGTGCCTCTTTCGTGTCATTTTTACCGGTTGCCGACCGCCAGGCCATCGTCGATCAGGTCAAGCACCGTCTGCTTCTCTTCCGGAAATTTATAGCCTTCATAGCTGTGGGTGAACAAGAGCTGACCCCGGCTGTTCCTCCAGGAGTTGCCGGCATGATCGAAACAGACCCGGCCGTTGACTGACAACGCCTGCATGGTCAGGCGCAATTCTCGCAGCTGTTCCCCGGGGGTCAACATCTCGAACGTCTGCCCGGCCATCTCGCGGGCCATGGGAGTACCGGGCCAGGGGCGAAACGGGCGGGATCGGATGTAGTGCGGATCGATCTCGCTGAGCACGCGGGCCGTGTTGCTGGCATGATCCTGCCAGCGGGCTTTGCCGCCCAGACCGGGCATCCAGTATTCCGAGAGCTGGAAACCCGCATCCAGGGCCTTGCGGCCGCCGTTGATATGGATCTCGGCCGTGGCGCCTTTGTGGATTTTTTCGAGCACCGCATCATCCCCGCTTTCCAATCCCACATGCAGCCGGTCCAGGCCGGCCCGGCGAATGGCCTTGAGGTCATCCAGGGATTTTTGCACCAGGGTTTTGGACCGCGCATAGGTGGTGACCCGAACGATGGAAGGGAATCTGCTACGCAGATACTCCAACACCTCAACCAGTTGGTCCGTTTTCATGATCAGGCTGTTGGCATCCTGCAAAAACACGGTTTTACCACCGGACAGCAACCACTGGTAGAGCATGGCAAAGCCTTGGTGGTGGTTCAGTTCGGGGTATTTTCCGATCAGGGCCATGGCGGCATGCTGGGTCACCTCACCGTTTGGTCCGGACTGACGTGACAGTGCCGCGAGGTCGTCACGTACGGCTGCCATGGCATCGATGTCCTTTTTGACTTCGGCGACCGGCCGCACCTGGAATTTCTCGGACTTATACATGCCGCAGAAGGTGCAGCGGTTCCAGGGGCAGTTGCGCGTCAAACGGACCAGCAGGGAGTTGCTGCCCCCCTCGCTGGGCGGCCGGTATACACCGGTTTCAAAAGCATATCTATCAATATCAATAGCGGATTGCGTCATTGTCGCCTCTTTTGCCCTGTTTCCATCGCCCAGTGCCGGAAGGCAAGGGGCGGGATTATTCGTATATCGGTTGCTGGTTTAAGATTTACTGTTCACCGATCAGACGTCGAGGTGAAAAAATTCGGCCGCGTTCTTGTTCAGAATCCTATCCAATTCGTCATCGTCCAGACCCGAATCCCGCAGCCACTTCAGCTCCCTGTCCCAGGCATAGGGGATATTGGGGAAATCAGATCCGTACATGATCCGATCGAGCCTGTATTCCTTCAGGTCGATGCGTTCGTGAATGTGAAAATAGTCCGTCAGCACCATGGTCGTGTCGAGCCACAGGTTGTCGTGCTTCTCGATCAGCGCCTTGTATTCACGCGTCTCGCTGAAACCGAGATGGGGCACGCAGAGGGCGAGCTTGGGGAAATCAGCCAGAACCCGGGCCAGTTTGTCGGCACTGCAGATCGTGTAGGGATCACATCGGTACACGGGACTCTTGGGTTCTTTTCCAAAATGAACCACCACCGGTTTGTCGTTGGACTGACAAACTTCGAAAATGCGTCGGGTATCGTCGGCATTGATGTCAATGCACTGGACGTGGGCATGCAGCTTCAGGCCGCCGAGTCCGGCGTCGAAGCCTTGCTGCAGCATCGTTTCTGCATTTTCCTCACCGGGAAAGATGGTCGCCAGTCCGGTAACCCGGCCGGGGTACTGCCGGCATTTTTCGGCCAGGTAAGCATTCAAGCCTCCGGCAATTCCCGGAGCGTGCGCGTATTGAAGGGCGATGATGTGGCTCACGCCATGGGACAGCAGAAAGTCGAATACCCGCGAAGTGGACAGTCGATAGCGAATGGGCCAGGCAAATTCATCGAACCATCGTCGGACCGCTTTGAAAACAGCGTCAGGAAAGACATGCACATGTGCGTCGATGACCCGGGGAAAACAGTCGGGAACCGCCTGGCCGTCGATGTCATCGAGCGAAGGAAGATGGGGTGTCAACATGGTCGAAGGTCTTCCCCTTACCCCCTGTCGCGATAGCGAATCAAATTCATGGCCATCATTGTCGCCACGACGTCGTCCGCTTGGTTCAGCATTTCGCAAAAGGAGAACAGCACCCCCCGGTCGGGTTTGCTGCGCGACGGTTTTACCTTGTGTACGGTGACCCGCAGGGTGAGCGCATCGCCGGGACGCACGGGTTTGAGCCAGCGGAGTTCGTCGACGCCCGGGCTTCCCAGACTGGCTTGCACCGGCAGGTACTGTTCCACGAACAGCCGCATGAACAGGCTGCAGGTGTGCCAACCGCTGGCGATGAGCCCGCCATAGACCGTCTGCCTGGCGCCTTCCGGGTCTGTGTGAAACAGCTGCGGATCAAACTGCCTGCCAAATTCGACGATCTGCGCTTCGCTGATGCCAATCGGTCCGAATTCATGGACGGCCCCCGTTACATAGTCCTCCAGGTATCGCTCCTGCGAAGGGGTGCTGAAATGGCCTGTTCGCATGTGGGTGACTCCTTGTGCACGACACCGATGCCCGGATGGCCCATCGGACCCATGGCTAAAAGTAAGCACAAACGGGCGGATTGCACCTTCTCAGTCAACTGGCGTCAAAATCATGCCATATTGGGCGCAGCCGTTTTGCACGCGCTCGATGGTTGCCTCGGATATGGATTGCTCAAATGCGTTCTCATCCTCCAATGGAACGCCAAAATCAAGAAAAAAGCCTTCGAAGCCCCGTGGAGACCAGGTCGTGATAAACCTGGATTCCTTCTGTGTATTGTTCTTAAAGGTGTGCACGCAATTTTTGGGAACGATGAGGCTTTCCCCTTTTTGCAATGTCTGCCAGCGGCCGTCAAGGTATATGTCCAACGTTCCGCTGATGATGTGAAACAACTCGCATGCATCGTTGTGATAATGAGGCGGCGGGCCCGGCACATTCGCGGTGGCGGAAACCTCCAGCAGTGAATAATCCCCGATGGTTTCGACAATCGTCACCCGGTGTCCGAGCACCCATAGCTGTTTGGTTGTATTCATGATTACCCCCGCATGTTCAGGGTGGTGTGGATTGCAATCTGTTTATGGTTCTTTCTTGACATGATGAGACTAAAGTTAAATAATTAAACTACCATGTCAAGAATGAATCTTAAAAAAGGCCGGACGAATCAGAAGCTGCGCACTAGAAAAGCCCTGCTCGAGGCGGCGGACCGGTTGGTCGGGCAGGGGGTAAAGCCAAGCATCGCGGACATCGCCGAAAAGGCGCTGGTCTCCAAGGCGACCGCCTATCGCTATTTCCCGAACCTGGACGCATTGCTGCTGGAGCTCTCCCTGGACCGCAAGGTTGCGGCACCAGAACAGATTCTGCATGATGCCGAGGAGTTGAGTGCGGCGGAGAGGGCCGCGCGGGTGCATGATTTTTTACATCGACTGGTCGCTGAAAACGAGCAGCAATTCAGGCTGTTTTTACGCGCGTCCATGGAGCAGTGGCTGCAGACCGGCGGGAAATCGGATGCGCCGTTGCGAGGCGCCCGAAGGATCCCCATGCTCTCCCTGGCGCTGGCCCCCTGCCGAAAATCGATCGATCAGGCAACCTACAGGAAACTGTTGCATGCACTGTGCGCATTGGTAAGCCTCGAAGCGTTCATCACGCTCACCGATGTCTGTCAGATTGAACCGGACGAGGGAAAAGAGATTACCCGGTGGGCCGTGAAGACGTTGGTCAATGCCGTGTTAAAACCCTGATCGTCGAAGGCCTGCACCTCATCCGCGTATCGCTGCGGCATGGCGGGACCTTCCAGGTGCTTCAACCCAAGCTGCGCACCGCACGGACGTGGAATCGGCAGGAAAAATCCTGCCAACCGACAAAGGCCAGGGCGGCGCTCACGAACCAGGCGGCCGCAAAGGATTTGCGGTCGCAGCTCCACAGGTTGGGGCGCGAAGGGTCAAATACCGGGGGCAGGCAGAAATCACGCATCATCGGGGGACGTTCCAGCAGCGAAACCAGTTCATCCACGGTGGGCAGGCGCCAATCCGACACGCCGGCAAATGCGCGGGCGTTGATCTCGGCCACGTAAGTGCGTGCTTCGGTCCAGGTCAGCGGATAGTCGCTTCCCGCCTGCTGCCACTGCAGGCCGGTGGCCGCATCGACGACGGTACCGTCAGCCCGCGCGGCATAGGTTTTCACGCCTCGATCCGTCAGGTGCTCCGGCCGCCACAAGGGATCCAGGGCAAACCGGGCACGCGCGTGGCGGGTCCCGACCTTGACGGGCTCCGACCGCCGTCCACCCGGGTCGACGGTTAAGGGGCTGGTTTTAAAATCGTCGACGCCCAGGCAGACCGCAGCCAGTTGGTCGCGCCAGCCCTGGTAGAGGTTCTCCAGGGCCTGCCGCATCGTGACTGCCCCGGAAAACCGTTCTTCGGCAGCGCGCGCCAGGGCCCGGTTGAAAAATGCGTCCCAGGCCGAATCCAGGTCCGGGTTGAAACGACTGGCCGGCGGGATGGCCCCGTTGTCCAGGTTCGACTCGTGGGTGGGCAGCACGCCAGTCAACATCCGATAGAGCATCACCCCTACTGGATAGCAGTCCGCCCGACCGTCGACGCTGTCCGGATCCGCCTCCTGTTCGGGCGGCGCGTAGTAGGGCGAACCGACTTTGACCCCGCCGGGGGCGGCCGGTCCGGTTTCGCCCCGCAACCGGGAAAGCCCGAAATCGATCACCTTAATCCGGCTGGAATCGGTCAGCATCAGGTTAAACGGCTTCACGTCACGGTGAACGATACCCGCATGATGCATCCGGGCCAGTGCATCCAGGGTCTGCAGCGTGTAATCCACGGCTTTATCCAGGGGCAGCCGCCGGGTGGGCGCCTCCACCCGATAGCTTTCCCCCATCAGCATTCCCAGGTTCAGGCAGTAATACTCCATCACGAAAAACGGGATGCCCCCGGCCTCGTCAAAATCCCAGACCGCCGCGATATTCGGATGATCCAGAGACGCCATGGCGACGGCCTCGGCTTGGAATTGACGTCTAAGTTCCTCCGATCCCACCAGGTTCAACAGCGTGTCGGCCGGCTTCAGCATTTTCAGTGCGGCGATGCGCCCGGTAACCGGCTGACGGACCTTATAGACCGCCCCCATGCCGCCCCGACCCAGCAAGCCGCACACATCGTATCGACCAAGTTTCATCTGCCTGCCAAAATCCTTTCCGACCTGTCAGAGCAGCCGCCGGGCATACTGGTCGGGCATGCCTGCAGGTTTGAACCCGGCCATGGCCGCCTCGATGTCATAGGCCACAAAACGGACGGACAACGCCCATGTCTGCGTATCCCATAACACATATTTGGCCCGGTTGTCCCCGTCGCGGGGTTGACCCACCGCACCGATGTTGACGATATGGCGCCTGGACCGGTCCAGGAGGTACCGTCCCTGTTCCAAGGTGTGCCGCACTGCACGACGGCCGTCCCAACTGATCCGTTCCAGTTCATGGGTGTGCCCGACGAAAGCCACCGCCTCGGCATATTGTGAAAAGAGATCGGCCAGATCATCATCCTTGATTTCATACAGGTATCTGAATGCGGAATCCGGCGGCAATCCGTGTACAAACAGACAGCCGTGCCGGATCAGAACCGGCGGCAGCGCACGGATGTAAGCCACCGTCTCGTCGGAGACCAGCTCACAGGTCCGACGGAGGGCCTTGCGCGATTGGGGATTGAACCACTGGCGGTATTTGGCTTTTACCACAGCCAGCTCATGGTTGCCTTGAACCGAAGCGATGCCGCGCTCGCGCAGCAGGGCCACGCAGGCTTCCGGTTCCGGGCCGTATCCCAGCGTGTCGCCCAGTGAAATGATCTCGTCGACGCCGGGGCGCCGGCTGTCGATATCCTCGAGCACCCGGCGAAAAGCCTCGAGATTGGCATGAATATCAGATAATACGGCGATTTGCATAATCTGGAAGTTACCAGAAAACCGCAGCCAATGAAACTGAGAAATCACCCAGGAACGACTCGCATCCCCTCACACGACAGGTTCCGGTCAAGATCGTCAGGAAGCCCGAACCCTGCCAACCGGCCGCATCCATCCGATGTCTTTCATATCCGGCGGTTCCTGAGGCCTACCACAAGCCATACAGGCGCTGGGTATTTTCCACGACCGCCTCCACCACCGCCGCTTCCGGGACCGCTTTGATCTGCGCAATCGCCCGGATGGAGACCGACAGGTTGGCCGGTTCGTTGCGCGCCGTCGGAACCGGCCCTAGCACCGGGCTGTCCGTTTCGACCAGCAGGTTGGCCAGGGGGAGACGTTTGACCAGTTTTTGTTTCTGGCGGGAGCGGATCACCGAGGGGGGGATCGAAAAAAAATATCCCGCTTCAACCGCCGGCAGCGCGGCACCGGCCTTGCCGTCAAAGGCATGCATCTGGACCCGGGCGGCGCTGTCTTCCAGCAGCAGGGCGATCGCATGGCGACCGGCGGACCGTGAATGGATGTTCAAAGGCAAATCAAGCGCTTTGGACAACTCAACGAACCGTTTTAAAATTTCTCTCTGCAGCTCTTTTTGGGAGTCTTCCTTGACGACCCAGTAATCGAGTCCAACCTCACCGATGGCAACCAGACCGGAACGATTCATACGGATGAAAGCCACCATCGCATCGGCCTGATCCAGGTCGAGAATCGTCGGATAGAGCCCGGCCGCCGCCTTGAGCATGGGGTAGGTCCTGGCCAGGGCCACATTTTTGCGAGCATCGGCGAGGTTTTCACCGACAGCGACTATCGCCGCCACGCCGGCCCGTTGTGCACGGGCCAGCACCTCGGCCCGGTCCGGGTCAAAGTCAGGATCACAGATGTGGGCGTGCACATCCACGAGTTGGGTGTATGGCATAGGCTAGGCTGTGAACCGATCTTTTACATTTCTATCAGCCGGCATTTTTTTTTGTCTTTCTGCTTGCACCCGATGGCGGCATGGATGGCACCATCCAACCGGTCCATGTCACCATACCCCAGGTCGCCCCGACAGATTTCAGTGATAATGCCCTTGTAGTCGATTGAAAAACAATTGTGCGCCGAACGCCAATAGGTCAGTTTATTTGAATTTTTCTTCTTGGGAGGGTTGCGGTCGGACATCAGTTTAAAGTGATCGTGGGTCATGTATTCATCCTGTTATATAAACTACCTACCGAGCTGCAGCAGATAAATAATTTCTTAAATATTACGAATAGTTATTTTAATAGCAGGCGATTATTCAACCTGAGTCCCAAGCCATATTCTTGACACTTCAGCTTGGATGTCAAGTCGGCGGGATGACCCGCCTCTGTCAATATGGGCAATCATATCTTTGGCTGAAATGATCCAGCACCGCCAGCAGGGCTTCGGGCAAGTTTTGCCTGGCCTGACGGACGATATCGGCGGGCATCGTTTTATAATAGGCCTGGGCAATCGCACCGGCGATGCAGGCCATGGTATCCGCATCGCCGCCCAAAGAGATGGCATTTTTCACAGCGGTTGCGTAGTCCTTGGAATCGAGAAAGGCGATGATAGACTCGGGGACGGAACCCTGGCAGGAGACATCGAAACGATAACCCGCCCGAATGTCATCGACGCCGCCCCCCAGGTCGTAGGCGAACCGGGTTTCGATCTGCCTGCGTATGGTCGCTTTGTCCGCATCTTTTCTGGCCAGGAAAACGGCCAACGCGGTTGCCTGAGCCCCCTTGATGCCTTCTGGATGGTTGTGACTGACCTCGGCGGATCGTCTGGCATGGGCCAACACGGCTTCAATGGACTCGAAAGCGAAGCCGATGGGGGAAACCCGCATGGCCGAACCGTTGCCGTAGCTGTAGTACGGGATGCTGTCGGGATCCCAGATCCAGTGCCAGAAGGATCCGCCATAAGGCAGATTGGGGAAATTTCGGGCAAAGCACTTGATCGCCTTACGGTAGTCCATGCAGCGGATGATCGCGTTGGCGACCGCGAGGGTCAATACCGTATCGTCGGTGAACGCGGACACCACCATCGGAAAAGCAACCGTTTTGATCGGGCAGCTTTCATAGGGAGATCCGATCATGTCGCCGGCAATTGCTCCGATCATCGCAGGATCCTCGACAGGTTGGTCGAAATTATTACATCCGTTCGGCTGCAGCGGATTGGTAGCTGACCCGGTCGGTTTTGCAAATTAGCGATAGCTGCGAATGCGGATCCAGGCTGTATCTGCAGCAAACACAGAAATTACTCAATGGAGGCAGGGCTGGCGTTGTGGCATCAACGTTGACGGTTTCGTAAAAGGTCCAATATCTGCGTTACGCTTCATTCTTCGTCATTGCGGAATACCGTAGGTAAACCTCATTCCTCAGAATTCGCAAGCCTTGATCTTGGACCTTTTACGAAAACGTCTGATTCGAGACTTTTTACGACGTCATCAACATTGAGTTAAAAAGCTGCGTGAAATGTCGAAGCGGCTTGGAATGCACTGCCTGTATAGTAGGCAAAAGGAATGGCAACATCAAGTGATCTTTGCATGAATGTTGTCCTGCCCGGCGCCATCAAGCGCTGACCCGCCTTTCCGGGCGGCGGATTCCCGGACGGTTTTTGCGGCTCCGGTCCGGTTTGCCCTGAGATCGCTTGTTCCCAGCGTCCCTGACCTGGACCCGCCGGCCATCGAAGGGGACGTCCTTCAGGCTGCGCCGGACATTGTCGGCGGCAGCGCCGGCCACTTCGAAAAACGAGAATTCACGTTTGAGTTCGATCCGGCCGATCTGCTGGGAGCGGATGCCCGCATGGTCGCACACCAGGCGCACGATGGCGCCTTCATTGATTTTATCCAGGCGGCCGATGTTGATGAAAAAGCGCTGTGCACCGGGTGCGTCCGCTCGGCCCTGGCGGCGATTGCCGGCAGGGCTCCCGGCCGCGGGGCGCACCGCCGCATCGATGTCACCCGCTTCGCGGTAGTCTTTAAAAAATCGGTTGAAATCGGCGGCCATGAATCGCAGGATCAATTCCTCGCGGTCGAGACCCGCCAGGGCCTGGCTGACCGCGGGCAGGTAGCTGGCAAAGGCCTTAGGGTCCACAGGCATCTCGACGATCCGGTCCACGAAACCGTCGAGCTGACGTTTACAGATCGCCGGGCCGTTGGGAAATTTTCGGAATTCGAAACGCATGGCGTTGGCCCGTTCCATCGCACGGAGTCGGCCGACCTCCTTAGGGGTAGACAGGGCGATGGAGGCCCCCGAACGCCCGGCCCTCGCGGTTCGGCCACTGCGGTGGGTATAGACATCGGGATCATCGGGCAGGTTGTAGTGGATGATATGGGAGATCGCATCCACGTCCAGGCCGCGGGCGGCGACATCGGTGGCCACCAGGAGCTGGATCGACTGCCGCCGGAATTTGCCCATGACATGGTCGCGCTGAGCCTGGCTCAGGTCGCCGTGGAGGGCATCGGCCGGATACCCCTCCTGCACCAGGGCGTCCGCCACGCTCTGGGTTTCCCGGCGGGTGCGGCAGAACACCAGCCCGAAGATTCCGGGGGTGAAGTCGATGATGCGTTTGAGCCCCTGGTAGCGGTGCCGCTCGTTCATCACGTAACAGGCGTGGGTGATATTGGGGGCAATGCGCTGGTGCCCGCCCAGGGAAACCTTGCGCGGGTCGTCGAGATAGGTCCGTGCAATGGCCGCGACGCCCGATGGCATGGTGGCTGAAAACAGCCAGGTTCGGCGGCCGGCCGGTATCCGTTCCAAAATCCGGTCGATATCCTCCTTAAAGCCCATGTTGAGCATTTCATCGGCCTCGTCCAGCACGCAGGTGACGATGGTAGACAAATCGATTGCCCGGCGCTGCATCAGATCGATCAGGCGGCCGGGCGTGGCCACGACGATCTGGGAGCCATCGCGCAGCTGGCGGATCTGGTGGGCGATGCTGGCACCGCCATAAACCGCCACCACGCGGATCCCCGGAAGGTAGCGGCCATATCGTTTCAGGTCGTCCGTAATCTGCAGACACAACTCCCTTGTGGGACACAGGATCACGCCCTGGGGCCTCTTCAGGTCGGTATCGACCCGCTGGAGCAGCGGCAGGCCGAAGGCAGCGGTCTTGCCGGTGCCGGTCTGGGCAAGGCCAATAAAGTCGCGGCTCCCATTTAGCAGTTCGGGCAGGGCGGCAGCCTGAATCGGCATCGGTGCTTGGAAGCCCAACGCCTCAAGGGCGCGAAGCAGTTCATCCTTGATGCCTAATGTCTTGAAATCCATCTGTCTTGTATACTCCTTTTGCTCACCACAAAAAAAGCCGCCCAGCTCGATCCGGACGGCTATATCGCGTTAAAATGGAAACCGACTGGCGGCCGAATCCAATCGGCGGCCGACGAGCGGTTGGGTTATCGTTGGGTCGGCTTATATCTGTATCGACGGGATTTGGCAATCCTTTTGTGGCCCGCCGCGTCATCCGCCTCATCCGGCGGTCGGCGGCGACACACTGGGGGCGATGCACTGCTGGCTCTCCTTCAGGGGATATTTGCCCGAGATATCCCGGTAAAAGGCGCGGATCACTGCCATGTCGGCATCGATGTCGCCGGTCGGCTGGAGGCTGGGGCCGAATCCGCCGACCTTGCGCCGGTAGTCCAGAAAACCGAGTACGATGGGTACGCCGGCACCGTTGGCGATGTGATAGAAACCCGATTTCCAGTACAATACGCGCTTGCGGGTTCCCGATGGCGGCACCACGAGAACCAGGCGGTCGCGCTGCTGGAATCGTGCAATGGACTGGGAGACCACATTGTTGGTGCGGGACCGATCGATGGGCAGCGCGCCCAGCCAGCGGAACAAGGGCCCCAACGGCCAGCGGAACCAGGCGTCTTTCATCATGATCACGGCATTCAACCGGTAAATGAAGGCCAGGCAGAGGGTAAAAATAAAATCCCAGTTGGAGGTATGGGGAGCGGCAATGATGACATATTGGGGAAAATCCGGTTTGCGCCCCTCGGATTTCCATCCCGCAGACGTGAATACCAGCAGGGCCAGCCAGCGCACCAGCGTCCGGATCGCGACCGTTTCATGGATGGTCATGGTTATCGCCTTTGTAAAGGTTCGAACGCCTTTCAAAACCATGCCATCGGGTGCATGCGGTGGTGGTTGGGCCATTGGACCCAGGTAGACCGCGCAGGCGGTATGTGTTGGCTTTGAGTCTTGTTCTATTGCGTATGAGTAACCGTTTGTATGCCATTGGCATCGGCATAACAATGGATTAGGCCGTTTTTACAATTGTTTTACACCATCCCCGGTGCCCAAACTGGATGATGCGCCCTAGCATCCCACCGGTCACGGCATTGCCGAAAGACCGGCATTTGACAATGGCGCCGGATTTCGGGAAAATGATTTCAATCAAGCGTGATCCCCCAACATACAATCGATGAACATGCAGCCATGCGGAAATCTGAAATTGACAGGTATCCTTTTTCCGCACCGGCGGCAGCCAGGAACCGTTGCGTCCGGCACCGTCGACCTGGGTTTCATGGGGGCAGCGGACCGGTTTTTTTGCCTTAAATCGTCATCTGTCTTTATGATTTTCGTTTTTTTTCCCGGCAATTTTTGATAGTGCAGCCGCCACGTTTAACTTAATATCAATCAAGGAGATGTCATGGATAGCCAAATCAACCGCATGGAATCCGTTTCCAAAGGCGCCTATATCATCAACAAGGCCCAGAGCGTGAAGCTCAACCCCAGCGTCCTTTACGAGGCGGTGGTGGACATCTCCTCAGAGGGGCTGCTAACCGCCAATTGCATCAACATGGCGGCGGGAATCCTGCTGGAAGACTTGGGTCTTCCCACCTATTTCTTCGAAAACATCAAGAAAGATTCCCTCAAGCATATCCTGGGCTCCATCGCCACCAGCATTACCGTCAAGGACGGCAAAGTGGTCCTGGTGGGACGGGTGGCCCACATCAATTTCGACCTGGAGCAGGAAAACAATGTTCAGCGGGTCCGCATCGCCACCCTGGAGACCCGGGACAGCATGGAAAAAATCCTGGAAAATATGATCGCCGGCCACCGGCGCGAGTACTATTACAGCCCGGAGAGCAACTACTACACCTACATCATCCGGCCCGAAACCGTGCATGACTATCCCCGGGAGGCCTTCGCTGAGTCGCGGTTCCTGTTCACCCTGGCCGGGGACTACATGACCACCCCCGAGCCCACCCGGCAGCGCTACGAAAAATTTATCAAGGCGGCCGAAAAAGCCGTCACCCCCCTGATCGAGGTGTTCAACCTGCCTGAAACCGGGGAGATGCGCCTGATGTTCAACAGCGATTTCGCCTCGCCCCAACTGCCCGTGCTGCGCAAGCTCTTCGAAGATCACGGCCTGGTGCTCAAACGGGCCTACTGGGAGCCATACTGGGGAAAATCCCAGGTGCCCTCGTCGATCTGTTCCCTCTATATCCGGGGTGAACTGCCCCGCAAAAAGGAGGCGGAAGTGGTGAGCGACCTGTGCGCCTATCTATCCTTCGGCGTCAACCGCGTCACGGACCTTTACGTGAACGGGCAGCTGACCTTCAACGAGATGCTCTTCGCCGGCAACGCCGCCGATTTCACCCACATGTTCATCTTCAAGGAGCGGGACAACGCCACGGATCGCGAGATTCTGCAGAGCCTGACCAGCAAGGATCACAGGGACGCATTCGCCGGAAGAATCCACGGCTCCAACAAGTCCACCTATGTCTACAAGGCCATCCTGGAGGCGGTGACCGAAAACCCGGACCTGGTGAAATTCCTCTACGGTCTTTTCGAAAGACGCTTCCACCCGGCGGTTAAAAACCGGATCGGAGATGCAGCGCTTGATGAGAAGTTCACGGCGTTCAACAAGATCATCTCCTCACGATTCATGGACAACTGGCTCCACTGCGACATCTTCCGCTTCATGTTCAAGATGGTGTCGTGCACCCTGAAGACCAATTTCTACAAACCCGAGAAACGATCCTTCGCTTTCCGCTTCGACAATGCCATCCTGGATCCTCTGGTTTTCGACCAATTCGTTTTCGGCATCTTCTTCGTCAACGGTCACTACGCCTGCGGCACCCATCTGCGGGCTGGGGACATCGCCAGGGGCGGGCTGCGTCTGATCCGTGTCTCACCGGCCAACTATCCCACCGAGATCGACAACGCCGTGCTGCTCAATTACGCCCTGGGTCCCAAGGCTCAGCGGCTGAAGCACAAGGACATCTGCGAAAGCGGCTCCAAGGGGGTCGTGGTGCCCCACGCCATCTATTCCAGCCACGGCATGGACGCTCTTTACGACTATACCGAGGGCATCATCGACCTGGTGCTCGGCGACGACAGCATCATCGACTATTACGGCAAGCCCGAGATGGTGTTCTTCGGCCCGGACGAGGGAACCGCACCGTTGATGGATGCGGTGGCCATGCGTTCGCAGGCACGCGGGTACCGCTACTGGAGGACCCTCACCACGGGAAAAAGCATCGGCATCCCCCACGACACTTACGGCATGCTGGAAAACGGCGACCTGTTCGGTCTGATCGACAGCAAAGAAAAGGGCACCGACCTGCACGTCAACGGCACCTCCGTTATCGTCACCACGGACATGGACGCCATCTACGAGCGAATCGGCGGCAAGGTGGAGATCAGCGGCATGACCACCACCGGGGTCATGGGCGCCTTCAGGACCTTGATCACCCACTACGGGGCCAGGGAAGAAGATCTCAACCTCATGATGACCGGCGGCCCGGACGGCGACTTGGGCGCCAACGAAATCCAGTGCTACAAAGGAAAGATCTGCCTGATCATCGACGGGGGTTCCATCCTGTTCGATCCCCAAGGACTGGACCGGCAGACGCTGATGAAAATCGCCTTCATGCGGCACACCTCTCCCCGGGCCAACACCCGACACTTCCCCGTCGAAAAGCTGAGCCCCCAGGGATTCATGGTTCCCCTTGCCGCCAAAAACGTCACCCTTCCCGACGGCACGGTCGTGGAAGACGGGGCCCTGTTCCACCGCAATTTCTTATCCGACCCCGACAACCGGCGATTTATCAGCCAGGCGGACATCCGGGCTTTCATCCCCTGTGGGGGTTTCAAGGACACCATCAACCGCGGCAACGTCAAGGCATTTCTTTCGATATTCAAGGAGCTGCAGTTCATCGTCGACGGCGCCAACGTCTTCTTCGATGACGCGGCCAGGCGGACCATCGCCGCCACCACCGGCATCAAGCACATCAAGGACACCACGGCCAACAAGGGCGGCGTCTTCTCCAGCTCCATTGCCGAAGTTCTCACCGGTTTCCTGCTCGGGGACGACTACGAAACCAAACTGCTGCAAGACACGCAGACCCGCTGGGCCCTGATTCGGGATATCATGATACTGGTGGACAGGTATGCCCGGACCGAAACGGAGATGCTCATCCGCATTCATGAAGCCGATCCGTCGGTTCCCTTGTTCGACCTGTCGGAAAAAACCAGTGAGCAGATTTTTGCCTTGCAGCGGACCTGCGAGCAGAACATCGCCGTCATCCTGGAAGACAACACGCTGGTCTGGAAAGTATTGGAGAACTACATCCCGGCCATCCTAATCAAACGGCTGGGCCGGGATGCAATCATGAACACACTCGACGCCGATGAACTGCAACCTTACCGGAATGCCATCCTCACCAAGAAGCTCTCATCCATGGCCTTTTACCGCTTCGGCGCCGATTGGAAGACGTTCACCGGGAAGATCGATGCCAACTTTGCAGAAGGCATCCAAACCATCGCTTCAACGATGGCGTGATGGCCGCTGGCCAACCCAAAGGGTCAGGTCTCCGACAAATATCCTCGATTGCGGAGACTTGACCCTTTTTTTTGTTCATCGGCCGACAGCCCGAATCGGTCAGGCGGCGGCAGCGGCTTTTTTCAGACGCTTGCGATCATCCAGCGGCAGGATCAGTGTGGGATCCTTTCGGATCCTGATTTTCTGAATGTAATAGACCAGTACCCACAGAACGATGCCGACAGCATCCACCAGATAGGTGGGCAGGTCCATGCCGATGGCCCAGGTGACTGCGTGGGGAAAGAAGAGAATCAGCGTGGCCACCGCCGAAATGACAAACTCGGCAATCGTCAGGGGGCACAGGAAATAGCCCATGGTCAGGCTGCCGAAGGCGATGGTGCCCAAGATGATGGTGATCCAGGTGGAAATCACCTGGTACCAGGGCATGATGTGCCCCGGCCCCCCCAGCAGGAAGCCCGGCGAAAAGGCGAAGAGGAACGGGCCTATGTAGAGCATTTTGGCGAACTTGAATGACGTCCAGCCGGTTTTCCACGGGTCGGAGCCGGCGATGGCCGCCCCCGCATAGGCCGCCACGCAGACCGGCGGCGTGATGTTGGAGTCCTGGCTGAACCAGTAGACGATCATGTGCGAGGCGATCAGGGCCCAGGAGACCTTGC
>NZ_JBFELV010000034.1:0-22556 GCF_041551955.1 Desulfosarcina sp. | reverse complement strand
GCCCCCGCCTGGACCCCCGCCCCAAAAACCCCCACGATGGCTGGAGTGGGAGCGGTCGGCGACAAGCGGCCCGCCGATCAGGCTGATCAGCAGACCTGCCACCAGGCCCAACGGGATAAGTCCCAACAGCAAAAGCGGTCCCAGACCGAAGAAGAGCGCCCCGGCTATGGGAAACAGAACCGCGCCGGCGGCTGCCCCCATCACTCGACTGGCCCGACCGAGCACGTTGATCAGAAAAAATAGGCCCAACAAGGCGATAATGGGAACGCCGGTCTCCGACTGCCGGGGCTGCCGGGGAGCATCGGTCGCCGCGTATTCTCCCCGCACGGCATCGATCATGGCGGCAACGCCCTCGGTGATTCCCCTGTCGAACTGACCAGATTTGAATTGGGGCGCAATCACGTTGCGTATGATGCGCCCGGCCAGGAGATCGGTCAGGCGCCCCTCCAACCCGTAGCCGACCTCGATGCGGATTTTACGGTCATTTTTAGCGATCAACAGAATGGCGCCGTTGTCCAAATTCTTATGACCGATCTTCCAGGCCTCGGCCAGGCGCATCGTGAAATCTTCGAGGGAATCGCCTTGAAGCGACGGGATGGTCAAGACCACGATCTGAGTGGATTCCTTCTGTTCAAAGTCGGTCAGGATCGCTTCCAGCTGCCGTTGGCTGGCCGTACTGAGCATGGCGGCATAATCGTTGACATGGCTTTTGAGAAGGGGCACCTCCAATGCTGCCACGTTGACGGCGGCTGCAATCATCAGCAGCAAAAGGACGAGGAGTGCCCCGGTGTTGTGGGTTTGGCTTTCAGTTCTCATGGCCTGCGGTATGATACCTTGGCTGCTAATCAAACTTGATTGTGGGCGCTTGGGTGGCGCCGGTTTCCGCTTTGAAGTATTCTTTACGGTCAAGATGCAGTATCAGGCTGTTGGTGAGGCTGTAGGGCAAACTGCGAATCTTGGCGTTAAATGCCTCGACGGTTTGGTTGTAGCGTTGGCGGGCCACATTGATTCGGTTTTCCGTGCCTTCGAGCTGATTCTGCAAGTCCAGAAAATTTTGGTTGGCTTTCAGGTCCGGATAGCGTTCTACAACCACCATCAATCGCGAAAGGGCTGACGACAGCCCTCCCTGGGCATCCAGCATCTGCTGCATGGCCTGGGCATTGCCCAAATCTTTAGTGGAAAGCTGGACACTGGTGGCTTTGGCCCGCGCCTCGATAACCGCCTGAAGGGTTTCTTGTTCATGGGAGGCAAAGCCTTTGACCGTGGCGACCAGGTTGGGGATCAGATCCGCCCGGCGCTGTAAATTGCTTTCCACATCGGCCCAGCCCCTGAACACCTGTTCTTCCATCTGTTGCAGGGTGTTGTAACCGCATCCGTTGGCGACAGCCGTGAGCATTATCGCCGCCATCAACCATTTTACGTATTTGAGCATGGTGGCTCCTTCGATATCTGATGATAGATGTTTGCGCTGTGGGTAAACAGCCTGTTAATGATCTTTTTCAGCCAGGTACGGCCTGTAATAGTGCTACAGGAAACACGATTTGACAACCCTTGAACATACATCCTTCCGAAAACGCTGAATTTAACGTGACGATCAGATCAGACGCGGTACGCCGAGGTACAGCGCTTTCGGGAGCAGCTCAATTGTCAGCGTGTTTACCCCGATGGCGCCTTTGCCCCGCATGAACCCTTTTATTTGACCATTCTATGTCAAACAACCCGACAATAATCGTCAAACGAACCGCAATGGAATTCGATCTTAAAATTCAACTATCTGAAATTATGTTAGAATAGATAAAAATCTATCCACCGGCACACAATGTGCTCTCTTCAGGCGATGACAACGATTCGAACCACTCCTGCGCTTCGATTCCTAACGAGCGATTAGTCTTAGACTGGAATCGGGTGTTGGTGTTGTGGTTAGCATGGCAGATCAAACCGACAGCTGCGGCAAGCACGGCAATCGCTTCAATTCAGGAAGGATCATTGGATGACATCTATTTTTTGCAAATGCGCGTGGCGAGTGAGTTTCAGTGTTATGTCAGTGCTCGTATTGTTGTGGGGGTGTGGAGAAGGTGATAAATCTCCGGCAACACTTGAAGCTTTCAACGATATCCCCATCAACCTGATCATTTCCAGCCCGAAAAATGAGACATCCGTGCTGCACGGCGAAGATGTCTTTTTCGAAGCCTTGATCGATAACGAAGCGCTTGCTGATGGCCCGGTCGTCTGGATCTCCAGCTTGGATGGTCCCATTGGGGCGGAATCGAGATTCAAATACGCCCAATTGTCGGAAGGTCGACATACCATCATCGCATCGGTCAAAGATAGAAAGGGAGATGATGTGGTTGATTCGTTGGAACTGGTCGTAGACAAATTTACATGGGCCGCTCAGTATAAAAAAGATTTTCAACTCAACCCCCGGATCAGCAACGAGCCGCTGGACCTTGTTTCCGTAGAGAGGATCCTTAAAACCACAAAGAATTTTGACAGGAAAAATTTGAGCGGCCTCGATCTGTCCGGAAAAAAAATAGACGGTGTCTCGTTTGAAGACGCGTTCATGGTTCATTGCAATTTTTCCAATGCTGAATTCAAACGGGTGAACTTGAAAAATGCGGTAATTGAGTATTCGAACATGTCGAATGCCTCATTCAAGGATGTAGATTTTAAAGGCATCAATTTCAGCCATGTCGATTTAAGCGGCGTTGATTTCAGCAGGATGTATTTGAGCGATTTCTCAATGATCAAGGCCAATCTGACCGGGTGCAATCTATCCCAGACCAATTTATCCTATTCTGATTTGACTGAAGCCATACTGAAAGATGCCATTTTAAAACAGACCATCCTTGTAAAAACCAATCTGACCGGCGCAGATATGACCCATGCAAAAATCCATGCAGCCAACATGTCCAAGGCTATCCTGAAGAATGCTAACCTGGGTGGGGCATCTATCGACAAGGTAACCTTAACTGATTGTGATCTTCGCGGTATTGACTTGAGGGCGGCGACCTTGACGGGCGTCGATATGAACAATGCCAATCTGACCGGCGCGCAATTGTCCCACTTAAACTTTAACGGGGTCACGCTCTATGGTGCAAATTTTACCGATTGCAATTTGTCCGCATCCAATCTGTCTAACCTGAATTTAGTGGATGCCAATTTTACCAATACGCAATTGACTTCGGTTAATTTTACCAATGCCGTACTAACAAGGGCAAACTTCAGAAATGCAGATTTGGACAGGGTGAATCTCACCCATGCCAACCTTGAAGATGCGATGAATTTAGATAAGACGCAGAACTTGGAATCGATAATCGGTTTATAGTGCAAGCACCAGGGCTACATGTCGGTGTCTCAGTTGAATAAACGGCTAAAACCCAATATGATGCCACTCATTGAACCCTCCCAGCGACCCCAAAAAGGGGTCTTTGATTCGCGTCGACAAGCGGCGGGGTTGGCATTCGCTTTCTCGGTTCAATCAAGTCGACCATTGAGTCTTATCGCAGACAGGGGGAAAAATGACCTATACCGTCAAGGATATTTTAAAAATTCAGGTGGCGCCGGCATTGGGCTGCACCGAACCGGTGGCTATCGCCTTAGGTGCGGCCGCGGCTGTGTCGCTGCTGCCGGATAAGCAGATCGACGAAATCGAAATCTGGGTGGATCCGAATATCTATAAAAATGGTCTGGCCGTGTCCATTCCCGGCACCGGCGGGCTCAGCGGGCTGGACATGGCCTCGGCGGTTGGCGCCCTTGGCGGCGATGCGGCCCTGAAACTGGAAGTGCTGGATTCGGTGGACAGTCCGGCTATCTCGGCTGCCCAAAAGATCGTGAAAGCCGGCCGGGTGAAGGTCAATCTGCTCCGGGACCAGGTGGGCCTATTCATCAAGACCATCGTCAAAGGCAATGGGCACATAGCTGAATCCGTGATTACCGGTCTGCATGACAACATCGTTTCCCTGGCACTGGACGGCAGTGCCATGACTGATCATGTGCTACTGCCCAAAGCCGGATCGGGTGACGGCAAGCGCCGGCTGGCCGACCTGGAAGAATGGCTCAAGAGCCTGTCTCTGGACCAGCTTCTCGAACTGTTGGACGACTTGGATGACGAGGATCTAAAGTTCCTGGAATCCGGTGTCCAGGTCAACATGCGGCTGGCCGACTATGGTCTCAAGCACGGCCCCGGGCTGGGAGTGGGCCGCACCATGGAACGTCTCGTGCGCCAGGGGTTGATCAAGCGGGATATGATCACCGCGGCACGAATTCTGGCATCCTCGGCCGCCGATGCCCGCATGTCCGGCGTCAAGCTGCCTGCCATGAGCAGCGCCGGGTCGGGCAACCACGGCCTGACGGCCATCCTGCCCATCGTCGCCGTCGAAAAATTCATCTCGGTCGATCATCGCACCACCTTGGAGGCCATTGGACTGAGTCATATCATTACCGCCTATGTCAAAGCTTACACCGGTCGCCTGTCCGCCATCTGCGGCTGCTCGGTCGCCGCCGGCGCCGGGGCCACGGCCGGCGTCACCTATTTGATGGGAGGCACCAAGCTGCACATCGCCGGTGCCATCAAGAATCTTACCGAAGATCTGGCCGGGGTGATCTGCGACGGGGCCAAGGGCGGATGCGCCCTGAAGCTGGCCACCGCTTCCGGAACGGCCGTCCAGGCGGCACTGTTCTCGCTTCAGGGGGTCAATGTCAGCTTCACCGACGGCATTATCGGCCGGTCGTCCGAAGACACCATGAAGAATATCGGCACCCTGACCACCCAGGGAATGATCGAGACGGATCGGACCATTCTCAACATCATGCTGGATAAGCAATTCTCCGATGTCTGATTCCACAGGCCACACGCCTTCCCGAAAAAACGGTCCTTCCCGAGATGATGACGCCGACGGGAACTCTGAACCGTCCCCTGAAACCGCCGCCCGCGGATCTGCGGATCGGTCGAACCCGCCGGCAACCGGTCTCTGGGCGACCCAGTGGCGAGAGCGGATTTTTGCGTGGCTGGATGAAACGCTTTCCCGAAATTCAGGTCAAGCAGATCCCTTTTACCTGAGCACCGCGCTGCCGGTAATGGACCGGTTGGCGGGCATCGGGACCGGCCTGATGGCCATGGTCATGGTTGATCGCCATCACGGTTCTGCCGGCCTGGGTATCTTCGCCTGGTTCTTTTCCCTGCTGGCCATCGCCGGCTACCTCGGCCGATACGGTATCCCCATCTACCTGGAAAACCGTATCGCCCGATCCCCTGAATCGATCGATGAAAGCTGCGCAGGCGCCCTGGCGGCCCTGGTGGCCTTGGGACTTGCCGCGACCCTCTTGTGCGGAGCAGCCGCCTTTTGGATTGCCGGACCGGAGGATGGGGCGGGTGAACGCATTTTGTACCTGTTGCTGGGCCCCACCGTTTTGATCCAGAACATCAACGCCTTGCGACTTGCCATGCTCAACGGAACAGGGCGCCACCGCGCAGCCGCCGGGCTGAGAATCCGCCAGCGGGTCGTTTTCCTGGCGGTGACCCTGGGGCTCTGTATGGCCGATGTGCCGGTTCATCTGGTGGCTGCCGCATTTCTGCTCAGTCAGGTCGTGATGGTGGGGATGGGGAGAAAGGCAGTCAAGCTGCCTGCCATTTCCAGCGGGTTTGCCCGCAGGAAGCAGATTCCAGCGATGATGGACAACGGCCGCGCCTTCCTGTTTACCGACAACCTGCTGGACGTGGTGTTTTACCTGGACATGTTGATCCTGGGCTGGTTTGCCAGCCCGGTGGAACTGGGCATATATGCACGTGCCTTGATCCTTGCCCGCCTGTTTCTGGTCATCCCGGGAGGATTTCGTCCCGTTTTTCGGCGGCTGGCCAACGAACGGCTCACGGTGGGGCTCGATGATCGCCTGCTCGCATTCATGGCTGGTGCCGTTCGGAGCCTGTTTTTTATCCACGGGTGCCTGGCAGTCCTTGTCCTGGTGAATTTTCCCCGTGTCATGGCGATGGTTTTCGACATACAGAAATGGGCGGACGAATCATTTATCGTCTTTACCCTGGTGCTGCCCGGGCTGATCTTTTTTTCTGCGGTGACGGCACTGGAGCCGATCTTCGAAGCTAGGCAACAAACCGACAAATTGAAGCAGATGACCCTGGCGGTCTCCATTGCCAATCTGATTCTCAACCTCAACCTGATTCCTTTTGCTGGGCTGGCGGGTGCAGCCATGGCTACGGCAGCGGCCATGTTTATCCATTTCTTGCTCTTTTGCCGGTTGCTGCCCCCTGACTTCGGCAGTGTTCGCATCTTCTGGCCCGGTGCGGCGGCGGCCCTTTACCTGACCTATGTGCTGCTCGCCTATTTTGACATCGGGATGCTCTATACGCTGATGCTGACACCGGTACTGTTTGGGGGGCTGTTGCATCTGGCTGGTTTTTTTAACTCATTTTACCCGCAACGCAGGATTGACTCCCGGCAACAAACGCCGGCTTAGCTGCTTAACTGGTCGAGTTGGTATTCTACAAGGAGGACAATTATGACAGAACAGACCTCGCAAGGGGCGGAACTGTTCAAGATGGTCAAGAAAAAGAGGTTTTCCATCCCGACAATCAAATTGCCCGGCGGCGGTAAAATCAAGTATCTCCTCATCGCCGTTGCCGTCGTGGTTCTGGCCTACAACCTGCTGTTCGTCTACGTGGAGCCCAACGAGTTCGGCATCAAGGTGGTGCGCCTGGGCATGACCCGCGGCGTCCAGAAAGAGGTCTACACTGCCGGCCTCAACCTGGTGATTCCCGGCATGCAGCAGATGCACCGCCTGCCGCGGGACGTGCAGGTGCTGGAATTGACCGACTATCCGCGCACGGCCGCCGATTCGGCACGCAAAGACCGGGTGGCCCACATCCAGACCTCTGACGGCTTTTTCGTTGACGTGGATGTTTCCATTCTTTACCGCATCGAGGATCCCTACCTGGTCTTCACCAAGATCGGTCCCGGCAGCCTGTTCGAGGACAACGGCATCATCCCCAAGGCGGAGCCGGCCTTGAAGGAGACCCTGGGTAAGCTGACCACCGAGGATTTTTACAACAGTTTCATGCGTGTAAAAAAGGCACAGGAGGCCCGTGATCTGCTCAATGCTGAGCTGAACAACAAGGGCATCCGGGTGGAGCACGTGCTGGTGCGCTATTTCCGATACAGCCCTGAGATCCAGAAAAATATCGAGGAGAAGAAGCTCCAGGACCAGCTGGTCTTCACCAACCGTGCCGCTGCGAGGGCCGCCACCGAGGAGGCCCAGCTGAAGAAGATCGTTCAGGAGGGGCGTGTGGTCGTGGACGTCGAGATGGAGCAGGGAAGGGCTTACGTGACCCGCAAGATCGCCGAGAAAGACCTGTATGTGAGGTCCAAAAAGGCCGAGGCGGACCTGCTGGTCAAGCTGGCCGAGGCAGAAAAGGTGCGCCTGAAAAACGACGCCCTCAAAGGGGTGGGCTCTGAGCGAATGGTAGGGTTGAAAATGGCCGACGTCTACAAGGGCCTGGACCTGATCGTCCTGCCCAGCGACGGGATTGCCGGCGTCAACCCGTTGGATCTGGACAATGCGCTCAAGCTTTTCGACGTGCGTAAAGGAGGTGCCCAATGAAGCGGATCATCTGGGTTCTACTGGCTGGCTTTTGGATGTTCACCGCCACCGGATGCGTCTTCTACACCACCGGTGAAACCGAGGTGGGGGTGCGCACCCGCAAATTCGCCCTCACCGGCAAAGGCGTGGAAGACAAGGCCTACTCGCCTGGCTCAACCTACATTTTCCTGCCGTTTATCAACGACTGGCACACCTTCGACACCAAACTGCAGAACCTGGAGATGGTCTTCGAGCAGGCCCGCGGGGACCGCCGCAGCCGTGACGATCTGCTCTTTAAAACCATCGACGGCAACGACATCAGTCTGGACGTGATCATCGCCTACCGCATCGATGCGGACAGGGCCCCCTTTATTCTGCAGACCGTTGCCGACAACAACGTGACCTTGCGGGACAAGATCGTTCGTACCATCGCCCGCAGCAAGCCCCGGGATATCTTCGGGGAGCTGACCACCGAGGAGTTCTACGTGGCTGACAGCCGTGAGAAACAGGCTCAGCGCGCCAAGGATGTGCTCCAGGACATGCTCGGCCCCATGGGCATCGTGGTGGAAAAAGTCCTCACCAAAGACTACCGCTTCAACAAAGAGTATCAGAAGGCCATCGAGGACAAGAAGGTGGCCGACCAGCAGGTGCAGAAGAACAAGTCCGCCCAGCACGCGGCATTGGAGGAATACAAGCGCAAGCTGGAGGAAGCCAAGGGGGAAGTCAACAAGTTGATCGCCGATGCCGACGGCGTCTTCCGCAAGGCCAAGATCGAAGCCGACGTTTACTACGAGAAGCAGAAGCTGCTGGCCGAAGCCATTATGGCCGAGGGTATTGCCGAGGCCAAGGGCATCCAGGAGATGAACAACGCCCTGGCCGGCTCCGGCGGTGAAGCGCTGGTCAAACTGCGCATCGCCGAGGCCCTGCAGGATAAAAAAATCATGCTCCTGCCCGTCTCCGAAGGCGGGATGAACCTGAAAACCACCGACATCAACCAGCTGATCAACACCATGGGGGTCAAGTCCCTGGCGGGGAAGAAATGAGAAGAAAAAGGTGGAAGGTGGAAGGTCAAAGCTGAAAAACGGTTTGCGGTTCACAGTTAACACTCAAGGATGAAGGGCTGTACACGGTTATCGGTTTCCGGTTGAAAATAGCCAAACGCTGCAAAATCCGTAAGAGCGAGAGTGCGAGAGAGAAAGCGAAAAGATAAGAAGTGATTAAGCTAGCCGCTACACCCTACGCATTGCGATCAAAGACCGTGAACTGGAAACCGGTAACCGTGAACCGATTTCTTTGAGCTATTGTTGGCAACGCCCGATGGAACCGGCCTGGCATCGTTTGCCGTTGACCCAGATGGCGCCTGTCAGATAGGCGTCGGTAAAAACCGCTCCCTTGATCACGGCGCCCACTAGGTTGGCGCCCTCCAGGTGGGCCCCGGTTAAGTCTGCAACGGACAGGTCGGCCATTTTCAGGTTGACGCCGGACAGGTCGGCACCCGTCAGACGGGCGCCGGTCAGCACTGCACCGTGGAGAACGACCTGCCGAAGATCGGCCTTCTCAAAACCAGCATCTGTCAGGATGGCTTTGATCATGAGACTGCCCCTCAAGTAGGCATCGGAAAAGTCAACCCCGGCGAGGTCCGCCTCGCTGAAATCCACTTCAAGCAGAAGGCTTTTTCTAAAAACGGTTTGCCGGGCCACTGCCCGGCTCAGGTTGGCCCGCGTCAGATCGGCACCGGCGAGGCTCGCTTGGGAAAGCTGCGCCCGCGCCAGGTTCGCCCCTCTCAGGAATGCGCCTTGAAGGTCCAGCGACGCCAGCGTGGCGCCTTTCAGGTTGCAATCCGGGCAGTGGCGGGAAGCGATCAGGGTGGCGGTATCGGCTGTCAGGCAGCGCCCGATTGAATCCGGTCCACACCTCTGGCCGTTGACCCAGGTGGCTCCGTCCAGCACGGCGTCCAGAATGCGCGCGTATCTGACATCGGCTTGGGTCAGATCCACATTCTTCAGAACTGCACCGCTCAGATCCGTGTCGGTGAAAATGGCGCCGACGAGATCGGCACCGCTCAAATCGGCGCCCCTTAAATCCGTCCCACTCAGGTCGCAGAGTCGGCAGGCGCGGTGGGTTACCAGCCGCTCGCGCATGCTTTCGGGTTTGAGCAGTCGGCCAAGCACCCCAAAGAGCACCAACAGAGCCAGCCCTGCACCCATGGCCATCAGGGTTTTCTTACGCATGGGGGACATCGCCATTGCCTGTCGCTGCCAGTCCATGATGCTGAAGATCCGGTTCAAGGCCCGTCTGCCGGAGCAGATGCGTGGGCTTTACGGATTCCATCGAAGGGCGTTAACGGTCTTTCACACCCGCCCGTCAGCCGAAACGCCCGATTGAAAAGGGTCGGGGATCAAAGGGCGGACGCCTGCCCAGAATCATATCCGTGACCAGCCGGCCGGTCCCTGTAGCGGTGGAGAGCCCCAACATGCCGTGGCCGGTGGCGATAAATAGATTGCCCCATTGCGGCACGCGGTCGATGATGGGCAGATCGTCCACACTCATGGGGCGCAGGCTGGTCCATTGCTCGGTCACCCGCCGGCCCAGTGGCGTTTTTAAGTACAACGCAGCCGATGTCTCCAGGTTTCTCAGGCGCCGTTCGTTCAAGCGGTTGTCGAAACCGGAAAATTCCATCGTGCCGCCCAGGCGGTATCCGCTCCGCCAGGGGGTGACGACGGTGTTTCTTTCTACTAGGTAGCAAGGTATCGTGGGGCAGACGGCCGGCCGATCCATGGTGATGCTGTAACCCTTGCCCGGCTGGACGGGAACGCGCACGCCCAGTTGGCGGGCGATGGCCGGTGTCCAGGCGCCGGCTGCCAAGACGAATTGGTCCGCCGTAAAATGGCCGATGCTGGTCCTCGCACCGCTTACCCCCCCCTTGCGGGTGTCAAAACCTTCCAGGCGGCAGCCCTCATCGATGTGTACGCCCTTGTCACGGGCAGCCCGGGTCCAGGCGGACATGAGCATTTCCGGTCTCAGGTGACTGTCCGCCCGATGGTGCCATCCCCCGCAGACCCCATCGTTCAAAGCCGGCTCGATCTGCCGGATCGACGCGCGGTCATGGAAGGTTGCGGCCAGGCCGAAGGGCTCCAGGAGGCGGTTGGTTTTTTGATAGCCCCGCATGGTTGCCGGGTCGGTAAAGGCCATGAGCACCCCCCGTTGTTCGAAATCGCAGGGCAGATCCTCGTCCGCGAAAAGATCGCTGAAAAGCTCTCCCGAAACCCGCAGGATCGCATCTCTTGCCTTGATGGCGTGATTCAGATGTCGCCGGGTGCAATTGGCTGCAAAACGAAGCAGCCAGAGGGCAAGGCCAAGGTCCGACCGCGGCTGGATATAAAGGGGCGAGGTTCCCTTGAGGGTGCGGATCAGTTCATGGCCGATGGCGCCGGGGGCGCACAAAGGGGGCAGGTCGCTGACGAAGATCAGTCCGCAGTTGCCGTGGGAAGCGCCAGCCCCCATGTGCTCCTGTTCGATGATTCGGACCGTTTGACCTGCCCGGGCCAGGTAATAGGCGCAGGCCAGGCCAATGACGCCGCCGCCCACCACCAGGATGTCGCTGTGACCGGATGTGCTAGTTTTCACTTTGGGCAATTCCTTTGAATTATAAAGCGTCGATAATCCTCACGAGGTTGTTATAACCAAACCGAAGATGATTTGGAATATCGTTTTGTCATCGATCAGGTTGATATCCACATGTCGGCCGTTATTTCGCAGGGCACGTCATGCTGATGGTTGATGTGGCTCTGAAAGGCCCACCCTTCGGTCCTCGGTCCACGGTGTACCCCGGCTGGCATATTCCACATCGCCCTTTTCCGCGGCCAGACGATGCACCAGTTTGCAACCTTCATCCAATTCTAATGGTTGGACATTGCTGCGGACACATGCGCCATACCCCATGGAGGCGATGTAAGCAACATCGATGCTATCAATCACGTGTCTTTAGGCAATGCTCGACGCGGCACATGCGCCAGGCCTTTGGGGCCGATGTGGTGCAGGTGGATGAAGAAAGCGGTGATGTGTTTGGGATCCATGGAGTGGCTTCGTGATCGTCTGCAATCGGAATTCAACGACAACGGATGTCTCAGGTCAATTGGATGCCGAAAAGGTGACCCTGATCGGTTCGGCCCCGGATCTCCTGGTCTCCCAGGTCGGTGAGCGGCAATTCCTGCACCACCCACGATGCCGTTTTTGGGCCCAGGACAATGGGTGCGGGAAGTGTTTTGTTGGCCATGGAGGAGAGATGGAACGCCAGGTTGATGCAATCTCCCACCAAGGCCATACCGACGGAGCGGGACCCGCAGTGCGAAAGGGTGACCTGGCCGGTTGTCAGCCTCCAATCCAGCACCGGGGAGAGCATCGAAAACCCCTGGCCCGTCAGTCGCCGGTGGATTTCCGGAAGGCTGCGCAGCTGGATGATGGGCGCCCGACAGGCTGCCAGGGCAAGGTTGGTGGAACAACGGTCGGGGTGCTCCAAGAAGGCGAAACCCATTTCTTACATAGTATAATTCTTCTGTGGAAGAAAATATACTTATCCGAACGATCAACCGGGATGGGATCCGGCAGTTCGTGATGGGGGTACCCGTCGACCATCTCAGGGAAGCGTGGCTGCCTGGGCGAAATTGGACAGGGCCTGCTCCATTTTCTGGATGGCTTCTGTCATCTCGGTGATTCCGTGGCGCCGGGCCAGGTAATCCGGAGCGTTGTATGTGAACCAGACCTGACCGGTATTGTCTTCCCAGATCAGGGCCTTTAACGGCAGGTCGATGCCCATGGACCGGCTGCGCTGGATCAGCGGGGTCCCCATGGCGGGCGTGCCGAAGATGACCAGCAGGGTGGGCTTCAACTCCTGGCCCACGCGCTGGGCGCCTGCGGCATGATCGATCCGTGCAAACACGCTGACCCCTTTTTCTTTCAATGCACTTTCCAGGCGGTTGGCGGTGATTACCACGTCATGGCTGCTTTTCAGACTGACCAGCCCGCCCTGGGCGGCTGCCGGACCCGCCAGAAAAACCGTTAACAGTACAATGAGAATGATTTTTTTCATTTTGATTTCTCCATTTTTTCTTTTTCAAGCATTGTCAAAATTACCTGACTGGTAATGGCGGCGGCCGCCACGATGATACGGTCGGGGCTTGACGATCAAGTCGGCTTGCCAGAACTGCCGTTGGCCCTCCCGGGTTTCTAATATGACGTTGAAGAACGATCAGGCTGGGCCATGCCAATGCAAAATCCCGTGGTGATCGCTATGATTCATTCACCCGGCAAACCAGTCCCTTGAGGTAGCTGCCTTCGGGGAAATTCAACGCCGTCGGATGATCCGGTGACTGGTTCAGCCATTGCAGAATCACTGCATGGCGGCCGGCATCCAGGGCGGCGTCGGCCACGATCTTTTGAAACAGGTCGCGCCCCATCAGGCCGGAGCAGGAGAAGGTGAACAGGGTGCCGCCGGGCCGCAGCAGTTCAAAGGCCAGGCGGTTGATGTCCTTATACCCCCGGCTGGCCCGTATCAAATCGCCTTTGGCGTGAACAAATTTGGGCGGATCGAGCACAATTATATCAAAGCTCCGGGCGTCGGACCGGTAGCGCCGAAGCAGGCTGAACACGTCGCCGGTCTCGTGGTCCACCCGTGCAATGTCAAGGTCGTTCAGTGCCACATGGGTGCGGGCCAGATCAAGGGCGGATGCTGAGGAATCAATGTTGACCACATGGGCTGCGCCGGCTTTGAGGGCCGCCACGGCGAACCCGCCGGTGTAGGCGAAGGCGTTGAGCATGTCGGCACCCTTGGCATAGGCAGCCACGCAGGCCCTATTGTCCCGCTGATCCAGGTAGAATCCGGTCTTATGTCCGCCCTTGATGTCGACCCGGTAGCGACAGCCGTTCTCTTGAATGTCGACCTGGTCGGGCGGTTCAGCTCCGGAGAGTGGGCCGGTGGCCGGGGTCAGCCCCTCTTTTTTGCGCACATCCACATCCGAGCGCTCGTAAATCCCTAGACGGTTGGACACGAGATCGTTGAGATAGTCGACGATGATCGATTTCCAGCGTTCGGTTCCAGCGCTGAGAAATTGGCAGACCACCCAGCGGTCGTAGCGGTCGACAATTAATCCGGGCAATCCGTCCGACTCCCCAGCGACGAGCCGGCAGGCATTGGTGACTGCGCTTGAAATAATCCGTTGACGAAGGTCCAGCGCCTGTTGCAGGCGCCTTTCGAAAAAAACCGGGTCGATCGCTTCTGCCTGATCAAACGACCAGGCGCGAACGCGGATCTGGGAGTGGGGCGAATAGGCCCCCCACGCCAGCCAGCGGCCGTCAGCGGCGAGCACATCCACGGTGTCTCCCGGTCGGGGCTGCCCGTCAACCCGGGCAATGGCGCCGGAGAACACCCAGGGGTGGCGGTTGCGCAGCGATTTTTCCCGTTTGGGTTTCAGGGTGATGGATGCTGGCTGAAAAGTTTCAGGTATGTTTATCATGTCCGAAATTGTTTTTCCGATCGTTAATTCGCCTACTGTTACTGGGTTCCAGGATTCCAGGGTTCAAGTGGTTGCCCGGAACTCACCCGGAAGCGTTAAATGGGACGGTTGTTTTTGGGTGCCGTGTTCATTGCAACGACCTGCACCCGTTAACCGTCTCGATTTTACCCTTGACTCCTCGACCCCTCGACTCCTCGAACCCTTTTTCCATTTGTGCACTGATCCACCAGGGCCATGATGGATCGATAGGGGATGCCGCTGTGATGGGACAATCCGATTTCGCAGGTGCGGCTGTTGGCGTAACCGGCCGTGCAGCCGGCAACGGCTGATTTCAATCCGGAAAGGGCGGCTGTGTTGAGTTCCGGCACGTTGAAACCCCGGTCTCCGGCAAATCCGCAGCATTCGATGCCGTAGGGGACCACCACGGTGTCGGCACAGGCGTTGGCCACGGTCAGGAAGGCGTTCTCCAGCCCCATTTTCCGTGCACTGCAGGTGATGTGCAGGGCGACCGGATCCCCGGTTCGGGTGATGGTCAGGCGATCGAGCAAATGGGTGGCGGTAAATGCCACCGGTTCATAGAGGGCCAACCGCGGCCCGAAGGTGCGCTGCATGCGTTCCAGGCATGGGCTGGTATCGCACAGCACAGGCAGACGCCCGTTGTCGGAGGCCGCCAGCAACGCCTTTTCCAACGCGTCGGACTTGCGGTCGGCCTGATCGAAGAATCCCTTGCTCTCGAAGGGCAGGCCGCAGCACAAACCCTCCATTCCTTCGGGATAGACCACCCGGTAACCAGCCCGGCGCAGCACGCGTTCCGTGACCACATGCAGCGGGTCGACCAGCGGGTCGCCGGCGGCGGGTCCCATGGTCCGGCTGACACAGGCCGGGAAATAGACCACCGCCCGATCCCCATTGCCGGTGGTTCGGCTTCGTAGAGGCGCTGCCGCCGTGGGCAGCGAGGGCAGCCAGACCGGCAGACGGTTGCCAGACAGTCGTCTCAGAGAATCGGCCAGGCGGTTCATGGTGTCGGTGCCGATAATCCGGTGCAGCCCGTCGGCGATTTTTAGCCCGACCCGGATGCCTGTGGTCAGCGGGCCGAAATGATCGGCAGCCCGATCGGCCAGCCACTGATAGGGTTGGCCTTTGACCATCCGTGAGCGAAAGGTTTTGGTGAATTTGCCGGTGTCCACTTCCACAGGGCAGGCCACCCCGCACAGGCCGTCCGCGGCGCAGGTGGCTTCACCTTGCCACGCGTAGCCCTTTTTCAGTTCAGCCAGGCGGGACGCATCCTCGCCGGAGGCGGTGAGCCGGGCGATTTCTCGCTGAATGACGATGCGCTGGCGGGGGGTCAGGCTCAGATTCCGCGACGGGCAGTGGCATTCGCAGAAACCGCACTCCATACACGCGTCGATGAGCGGATCGGCTGGCGGCAGTGGCTTGAGATGCTCCAGGTGAACCGTCGGGTTGGCATTGAGGATGACGCCGGGGTTGAGCAGACCCTTGGGGTCGAAGATCGCCTTGATCTCCCGCATGAGGCCGTAGGCATCGCTGCCCCACTCTTTTTCCACAAAAGGGGCCATGTTGCGGCCGGTGCCGTGTTCGGCCTTGAGCGACCCGTCGTAGTCATCCACCACCATTTGGGCGATGTCGTCCATGAAGCGGGCGTAGCGGTCCAGTTCGGCCGAACGCCCGAAGTTGGGCGAAAAGACGAAATGCAGGTTGCCGGCCAGGGCGTGACCGAAAATGATCGCCTCCCGGTAGCCGTGCTTGTCGAACAGGGCTTGCAGGTCGAGGGTGGCCGGGGCCAGGCTGTGGATGGGAAAAGCCACATCCTCGATGAGCACCGTGGTGCCCAGGTCCCGTACGGCACCCACAGAGGGCAGCAGTCCCTTACGGACCTTCCACAGGTTGTCACTCTGGCCGGCGTGGTCGGTAAATATCGCCGGAAAGGCCAGGTCCGCCCCCTCCAATTGCCATTCGTGGGTACGGCCGCCATCGGTGGTGTGCAGGGTCAATCGTTTTTCCAGAGCGTCGGCAATGGCCTGGACGTGGGCCGACAGGGTGTCAAAATCAGCTGCCTGGGTTTCCACCAGGAGGGCGGTAGTGGAGGGCGAGACGCCACGAATCATGGCCGGCATGCCCGCCTTGCCCTCCACACTGGCCAGGGAGGCCCGGTCCATCAATTCAGCGGCAGCCACGGGCAGGGCCTGCATCCGTTGTGCCGTCCGACAGGCCCCCTCGATCTGCGGAAACATCATCAGGGCCGTGGCTTTAAAGGCTGGCGAGGTCACGGTCCGGTAGACGATGTGGGAGATAAAGGCCAGGGTTCCCTCGGAGCCGATCATCAGGTGGGTGATGATGTCGAAGGGGTCGATATAGTCCACCAGGGCGTTGAGGCTGTAGCCGGTGGTGTTCTTGATCTTGAATTTGTTGCGGATCCGTTCGGCCAGGGGCGTGTCGGCCTTGACCCGCCGGGCCAGTTCGTCCAGCCGGGCCAACATGGGGCCGTGGGTCGTTTTGAAGGCCTTTCGGCTGTGGCCGTCGCCGGTATCCAATATGGTGCCGTCCGCCAGCACGATTCGGATGCTGTCCACGGTCTGGTAGCTGTTCTGGGCAGTGCCGCAGCACATGCCCGAGGCGTTGTTGGCGGCAATCCCGCCGACCATGGCGGCGTTGATCGACGCCGGGTCCGGGCCGATCTTGCGCCCAAAAGGGGCCAGGATGCCATTGGCCCGGGCACCGATAATGCCTGGCTGAAGCCGGATTTTGCGGCCGTCGTCGAGGACCTCCCACTGCTGCCAGGATTCGCCGGCCACCAGCAGCACGGAATCGCTGATGGCCTGGCCGGACAGGCTGGTGCCTGCGGCCCGGAAGGTCACCGGGATTTGTTGTTCACCGGTTTGCTTTAGAATTCTGGATACCTCGGCCTCGGTGTCCGCCCGGACCACGATCTTGGGTATCAGCCGGTAGAAGCTGGCGTCGGTGCCGTAGGCCAGGGTGCGCAAGGGGTCCGTGGCCATTCGGGATTCGGGGATGAAAGACTTCAGGTCGTCGAAAAACTGGCGGTATGCGGCGTCGAGCATGCGAGTTGTCTCCTGGTGCGCAGCACGAAAATGACCCGACTGCTTATGGGGGAAAGGCAATTGCCGGTCGGACCATTCATCAGAAAAGGTTAAACCAAAATCTAATTCACGGGAGGCGGTTTGGCAATGATTGAATGATGTCCACCCCAAAGGCAGGCGGCCTGCGGTGCTCATGACGGTTTTCAATACCCTGGTCGGTGTGCCATGGATGCGCTATCTCTTTTAATTCAATCCTATTTGGTATAATGGGAAATCAACGGTCACTACCGAAGAATGGTTCGATGCTATACAAACCATGGCTTCAAGGCGTCCAACCGTTGGTGATGATCGCCTTAAAAAAACCGAAGGATGATTTTGAGGAGAAGCGATGGACCCGTACCAAGAGGATCGCAAGGATGTCGTCGACTGCTGCCAGTGGCTGTGCCGGCAGGGCTATTTCGGATCCCTGCTCAGCGCCGGCGGCAATGTGTCCGTGCGGATTCCCGATAAGCCAGTGCTGGTGATCACTCCGTCGGGCAAGCCATACATGAAGCTGGTTCCGGAGGAGATCTGTGTGTTGGATTTCGACCTGAACCGCATCGCCGGCGACCTGGCGCCGTCCATCGAAACGGCCATGCACGTGGGCATCTACCGGACCCGGCCGGATGTGGGTGCCGTGGTCCACACCCACCAGGCCTACGCCAGTGTATTTGCCCTGATCAACCAGCCCATCCCGGCCCTCTTCGACGAGGTGGCCCTGGCCATCGGCGAGACCGTGGACGTGGTGCCCTACGCCTTTTCCGGCACACCGGAACTGGTGCAAAACGTCAGGCAAACTGTGGGCAACGGCTGCGAATGCTTTGTCATGCAGAATCACGGCGCGCTGAATCTGGGAAAGACCCTGGAGAGCGCGTGGAAGCACGCCGAACTGCTGGAGAAGACGGCCCAGGCCTACTACCATGCCCTGACCACCGGTAAACCGGTGACGACCCTGCCCGCCGAGACCATCCAACGAGTCCGGGAACTGCGCAAGTTGACTGACCCGACGGTATCGTTGAAGGGTGAGAAGTGATGGAGATGAAAAAGAAGAACGACCTCCGTCACCTGGCCGCGTAATAGACCGCTTGGTTTTTCCGGTCGGTTCGGATCTGATCCTTTTTGATCAGCAGACCCAGGTATTTGGATACCTCGTTGATGTGCATGCCAAATGCCGATTCGATGTGCTCGATGGTACAGGGTCGACGTCTGATCATTGCCAGAATGGTTGCTTCATTGGCCTCGATCGATTTCGAGCGTTGGCCGCTGAACCCGGCGGCAATCCTGGCCGGTGGATCGAACAAACCGCATTGCGCCTCCAACTGCGCCATGGGCACGGCGGCGGCAAAGTCTTCGGCAGGCGGTCGGGCGACGGTGTTGAGATGGACACGGTCGGGCATGAATTCCCGTGACAGGCGGGCGATTTTTTCGACATCCCTGGCCATGGCGTTGATGCCGTAAAGCAGGAAAACCTCGAGCCACAACTGGCCCTTAAAAGCGCTGCGGAACGCTTTCAGTCCATCGATCAATGATCCGAACTCAAGCTGGGCGTGGGGGCGGTTGACCCACTCGAACGATTTCTGGTTCCATGCGCTCAGAGACACCTTGACCACATCGGCCAAAGCAGCAGCCTCGCGCACCTCCGGCAGGTTGAGCAGGGTCCCGTTGGTCAGCAGCGCCGACGGTATCGGCTGATCGTGAAGAAAGGCCAGCACCCGGCCAAAATCGGCATGCAGGGTGGGTTCGCCCGACCCGGAGAGGGTCAGGAAATCGGCATCGCCATCGGTTTGCTGCCAGTACTCGATTTCAGCGATGACGTCAGTCGTGCTAACGTAGGCTTTCCTCTCCAGCGTTTTCCGCGGTGTCCGGCCCAACTGGCAGAAGACACAATCCAGACTGCAGGTCTTGTGCGGTGTCAGGTCAATCCCCAGCGAACGCCCGAAGCGGCGAGACGGCACCGGGCCGAACAGATAACGGTAGACTGGCTGTTTCATAGACTTCTCATTTGGTTTTCATCCTATCGATCATATACCGGTTCAAGGCTTCCTGAAGGGTTTCGGCTGCGAGAAATGCGCAGTGCCGATCTTCTTCCGGAAATCTGCCGAGTTTTTCCAGGATGGCATCGCCGGTGATTGCCACCAATTCATCGGGATTTTTGCCGATGGCCATTTCTGCGGCCAAGGAGCCGCATACCGTGCTCGATCCGCAACCGTCGGTAAGGTAGGCGGCGTCACATACCCGGTTGTTTTCGAATTTCAAGAAAATCTGCATGGTGTCGCCGCACTTGCCCGTCACCCTGGCACGAGAATCGGGGGCGTCCAGCGGCCCGCGATAACGCGGATTGCGCCAGCGCTGGAAGCCAACTTCTCCGAAGGCTTCCCGGGTCTCATCGAATATCCGTTGCTGCAGGTTTTCTATAAATGCATCAAGATGGTCAGCCATATCGACGACTTTTCCTTCGTGATCAAGACAGCCTTTTCATCCGTGCGTGGATGACGTCCATCTGGTTTTTCAAATCGTCGGCCTGCTGCTGCAATTGGGCCAGTTCCTGCTCCCCGGACACGTTCCCGGCCGTGTTTTGAACACCAGATGGCCCCGCATCATTAAGGCTCCGGCATCGGCCGCCCATGCCCCGGCCGCCACCACCGCCCATGCCCCGGCCGCCGCCACCGCCCATGCCCCGGCCGCCGCCACCGCCCATGCCCCGGCCGCCGCCACCGCCCATGCCCCGGCCGCCGCCACCGCCCATGCCTCGGCCGCCACCGACGTTCAACCCCGGCTGTCCGACGCCCGGCGATGATTCGGTCTGCGCGACCCCGGACTTACCGGGAACGTTCCCGCGGGTCGATGGGTTGAGCTCGCCCCTTTTAAACTTCTCGACGACGTCCTTGATCATGCCGTGTTGACCGATGATCACCTTGATCGTCGTCGCGGCGAAAGCCTGCATGGCTTTGGGGCCGCAATTTCCGGTAATGACCGCTTCTACGCCTTTGGATGCGACCAGGCTGGCCGATTGGATGCCGGCACTGGTCGACAGGTCGGCATTGGTGTTTTCGATCACTTCGAAACTCATGTCATCCGTCTCAAGGATGATGAAGTTCCGGCATCGGCCGAAGCGTTCGTCGATGGTTGATTCTAGATTTTTTCCGGCGGCACTGATTGCGACTTTCATATGAAGCGCTCCTTCTTTTTGATTTCCTGAGCGACCATCACCCTTGTGTGGCCCGGAAGATCTGTGTGGCGATTTCCCCAAAAACCCGGGTCCCCGGGGCGTCGGCATACTGCTCCTGGTAGGAGACACCGGCGTCCCCGCATTTGACGATGTTCGGATCGAAGGGAATCCGTCCCAGCAGCTTCAAGCCGGCCTGCGACGCCGTGCGTTCACCGCCGCCGGAACCGAAAATGTCGATAGATTCTCCGCAGTGGGGGCAGGTATAGCCGCTCATGTTTTCCACCATGCCGAGAATTTCCATGTTGACGGTCCGGCAGAAATTGATCGATTTTCTCACATCCGCCAGGGCGACTTCCTGGGGCGTGGTTACGATGATGGCGCGGGCGTCCTTGATCAGTTGGGCCACGGTCAGGGGTTCATCACCGGTTCCCGGAGGCGAATCGATGATCAAATAGTCCAGATCCCCCCATTCAACCTCGCCGATGAACTGGCGGATGGCGCCGTGCTTGACCGGTCCGCGCCAGATGATCGCATCATCTTTGTTGGGCATCAGCGATTCGATAGACACCGCCGTCAGGTTGTCGGCGTATCGCATGGGATCCAGCTTCCTGTTGGCGTTGGCGGCCAGCATTCCCTTGAGCCCCAACATCCTGGGGATGTCGGGGCCGTGAACATCCACATCCATCAGTCCGACCGTTCTCCCCATTCCGGCTAGGGCAATGGCCAGGTTGACCGAAACGCTGGATTTGCCGACGCCGCCTTTTCCGCTCATGACGATGATTTTGTTTTTAATTCGGGTCAGGGACCGCCTGGCCTGCTCGTCCGGGCTGGGCTCAGGCGGCTTGTCCATAATGCCGATGCCATTGGGTGCGTTTTTCATTGGGTTTCCTCGATGTGGTGTAAAACCTGCGTCAGTGTCAATACGTGGCTCGTGGCCCTGCGTTCACCGTTCAGGTGCGTTCAAACGCAGAATTTGATTCAGGCGTGCCATGAGGCGCTCTCCATCGGCCTGGGACGGGCGTGGCGGCAGCTGCATTAACATGCCGAGCCCTTCGCTGGCTTCATGATAGGCTTCTTTGGAAAGCGAACTGACAGCCGCACAATTGATCATGGGGTTGACGGTGACCAGTCGTCCGATGAGTTCCAACCCCGTCATGTCGCCAAGACGTTCGTCGGTTACGACCAGGTCAACGGTTTGTTTTTCGATTGCTTTGAGTGCCTGGTCGCCGGATGCGGCCCAGAGGATGGTTCCGCCCTGCTTTTTAAACTCCGAGGACAAATCCGCAAAGTTGGATCGATCCGGTGTGACGAACAATAGTCGGGTCAATGGTTGCTCCTTTTCAGGGTGAGGGGGTGCCCCCTTTGCTGGTGCCGCTGTGACAGCCGGGCATCTCAAACGCAGGCGCCAGGGGATTTCCTTTTGCATATACCTCGAGCACACGATCCACCTCTCCGGCAATAAAAGGGATCAGCGTGATACCGCTATCTACGATGCTCGTGGCCGGCGCTTGAGATACCGCACCGCAGATGAGAACCGGTACATCCAGCATCGTCAGGGTTTTTACCAGACTGCCTGGCCGTCCGGGATCGAAAAATACGTAGGAACGGTCCGTGACCCGGTCATTTTCAATCTCCGCGATCAACAATCTCCGCGACGCATCAAAAACCGGGGAAATGCGGTCTTCCCATACCGTAACGGCGACTTTCATCGTTTTCATCTTCGAGGTCTGCCGAGAATCCGCCGATTGCTTCAGACGTCCGTCCACACGGTCGGCAACCCACGTTTCAATAAAATTCTTCATTTCTTGGGTCTGTTTTTGGGTGATGGTACCCAGCCCATGGCAAAGACCGGAAACCTGTGCCTCACTCAGCCCCAATGTTTTTGCGATCAGAAAGGTCTCCACCGTTCCGCCTTCGGGCAGGCGCCCGCATCCGCCGGCGGTGCCCATAAATTCGTTTTCAACAAAGATGGGAACGTTTATTTTGGTGAGACCGGCATCACATTCGCCGATCACGGATTTTCGGGTTTTTTGGGCCTGAGCCATGAAATGTTGATTGGCTGGCGCGCATATCGCGGCCAGTGAATCTGGGTTCGCCTTGATTTGGGGACACAATCGATTACACCAGCGGGGCATTCCGGTAACCCCGGTCCCTGAACGGTCGTATACGGCGCTGTTGATCGCAAAG
>NZ_JBFELV010000033.1:0-22682 GCF_041551955.1 Desulfosarcina sp. | reverse complement strand
TAGCCATCTATCTTCAATACCAACAATGAAAATGCCAGCCCTACGAATACGTGCTCGCGGGACTGACAAATTGTGACCTTAAAGCCTTTTATGTATCAGGTTGGCGATCAACCTACTCGGAGAAAAAAATTCAGGCGCCAAGCTTGCTGTTGATATGATCCAAAACGATGGTATGTTCATGTTGCGGGCTGAACAAAACGAATTCAGCATCCTGGTTGACTTTCACAGTATGACCCGGTGGCCAATAGAACATATCCCCGGCATGTGTATCCTCCTTCTCTCCATTAATGTAGGTGACCGTTAGATTCCCTTTTATGAGATAGCCCCAGTGTGGTGCCTGACAAAGGTCGTTTTCAAGGCCCTGGAGCAGTGGAGCGATATCAGTACCCGCATCCATTTTGAAGTGTTCGGCGCCAATTTTTCCGTATCCCGTTGCGTCGCCGAAATCCGTTTTTTGGCGAGCCACAGCACCCGGTGCATTTACCTTTATCGGAACATCGCTGGTTCGAATGTGCATGTTATACTCCTTCTTTTTTTTGGTGTTGGAAATTACATCCCTTATTCAAATGGGATTTTATACGATACGAGCCTAATTTCTTGATACTGGACGATATTATGAAAGATAGCCGTTGTTATGCGTACTACAATGTATTACTTTAATTAATTATTTCAAACTTTAAATACAATCTTTTCAGCAACAGTCTCTGATGTGCTGATTCCAACATTAGTTTTCTGATCTTACGTTGGATGAATTCAGAATAGAGGGTCTGAATCCAAAAACTATCGAAGGCGAGGAAGCCGTGGCATTCCAGGACGTGCTCAGAAAGACTGTAAAATGGCTCGAGCAGGATAAACGGATCGCTTACACTGCAATCAAGCGGCAATTCTCAGTCGATGACAATTATTTAAACGACCTTAAAAAGGCTATCATTTACACGTTCCCTCAGTCCGTGGAGGACGATGGCCGTGGGTTGGTCTGGATCTCCGAATCAAAATTGTCAGATTCAGAAGATAACAAAAAAATAATAGAGACGGCGCGTCTCCGCGCGTTGCTCCCGATAGTAATGATGGTCCTTCAGAGGGAAAAACGCGTTACCTACTCAGCGTTGAAATTCATATTCGGCATCGACGATGAATTGCTGAAAATCCTTTGTAAAGAACTTATTTTTAAGAAAGTAGTCCGTGAGGAACAGAATGAAGGTCTGGTTTGGATAGGTGATGTTCACGGATCCGGAAACTCGTTGGGATCAAACCTAGCTTTCATTAATCACATGGGAAAAAATAGGTTAAAAGCCAATGACCCGCCTATTATCGTCCCTGATTCAAATGCGAATGATGGACCAAACGGCACTATCGCTATTCCCGGTTCACCGCTAACGATCCCTCAACTATCTGAAAGAAGGAATATTACGGTGATGTTCTGCGATATTGCAGAATCGACCAAACTCTCTGGTCAACTGGATCCAGAAGATCTGAGAGAGATCATCCGAGCCTATCAAGCAACTGCGGCAAATGTTGTCCAGCGCTTTGAAAGCTACATCGCTCAGTATTTGGGTGATGGGCTGTTGGTGTATTTTGGCTGGCCGCAAGCTCATGAGGATGATACCCAACGGGCCGTTTACTCTGGCCTCGGTATCATTGACGCTATCTCCAAATCTCTCAATGCAGAACTTGAGGCGGGAAAAGGGATCCGTTTGGATGTTCGAATTGGCATTCATACGGGTCAGGTTGTCGTCGGTGAAATGTGCAGTCAAGATCGATGTGATCTGATCGCTACAGGGGAAACCGTCAACATTGCGGCACGCATACAAGGAATCGCGGCCCTCAATGCCGTGGTGGTCAGCAACACGACGGCCAGGCTTATCAAGGAAACGTTCGACCTGGAGGATTTAGGTTTTCAGACTCTCAAGGGTATCACTGAGCCAGTCAAGGTCTTTCGGGTTAAGGGTGCCATCGAAAGATATGGAATAAAAGATAAGCACCGTTCCGGTGAAGCCCCATTGTTGGTGGGCCGCGACGAGGAAATTGGATTGCTGAAGCGCCGCTGGAAACAAAGCAAGGAGGGGGCCGGTCAAGTTGTTTTTATCGCTGGAGAGGCGGGCATCGGCAAGTCTACTTTGGTTGAAGGTTTATACGCCCAATTGGCTGAACAGGTCTCGGCACGTGTAACGTTTCGCTGCTCTAAGTATCATCGCAATAGTGCATTTTATCCGATAATCTCGCATATCGAACATGTGTTTGGGTTCACGCGTGACGACACAACGGATATTAAGGTCGGCAAAATGGAGCGAGTCATCCAAAAATCCGGCCTTCCCATGCAAGAGGCAATGCCGCTTCTTGCAGAGCTATTGTCTGTCGATGTGCCAAAAAGCCGGTACCGAGTGGCCAGCATAAGCCCACAACGTCAACGTCAACAAACACAAGATTTACTGGTGGCCTGGCTTCAAGAAGAGTCCGAACAACAGCCCATGCTGGTTGTATGGGAAGATCTGCACTGGGCGGATGCTTCAACACTGGAGCTGTTGGAGTTGTTCGTAAACCAGGCACCAACGGTTAAAATGCTGCATGTTTTGACTTCCCGCCCGGATTTAAACCCCCCATGGCCCCATCGTTCTCACATTACGCCAATTATCATTAACCGCTTGGAGAAAAAACAGGTAGAAGCCCTGATTGGGCATTTGACCAAGGGGGTGGAACTCCCTCCAGAGGTTGTTGAGCATATCGTCACCAAAACGGATGGCGTACCTTTGTACGTCGAAGAGTTGACCAAAACGATGCTTGAGTCCAAGCTGCTCCAGAAAAAGGCAGGCCGTTATGTGCTTACTGGACCGTTGTCCAAGGTTGCTATACCAACCACTTTGCATGATTCCTTAATGGCGCGGCTCGATCGCGTCCCGATTGCAAGGGAGGTCGCTCAGATCGGTGCCATACTCGGTAGGGAATTCCCTTTTGAGATGCTGCAGGCCCTTGCATCGATGGAAGAGTCCAAATTACTGGAAGGTTTGAACCGACTTATAGAAAACGAACTGCTATATCAGCGGGGACGACCGCCGCGGGCAACCTATATTTTTAAACATGCCTTGGTCCAGGAAGCGGCCTACCGATCCCTATTGCGAAAAACACGACGGAAGTATCACCAGGCAGCCGCCGAATTAATAGAAAAACAATTTACATTACTCGCCCAAACAGAACCGGAGATTATCGCTCACCATTACTCGGAAGCAGACTGTCCTGAAAAAGCCATACAATTCTGGCATCAGGCCGGTGACAGGGCACGGTATCGATCGGCTAATATTGAGGCAATCGCCCATCTGAAAAAGGCTCTCAATTCCCTTTCGGCGCTCCCGGAAACTGCCGAGCGTGCGGAAAAAGAACTCGATCTGCTGCTTGCAATGGGACCAGCGCTTATTGCAATCGAAGGTTATGCAGCACATGAAGTTGAACGTATATACTCACTTGCACGGTCGTTGTGTCGAAAAATGGGGAAAACAACTCAGCTCTTTCAGACGCTATGGGGTCTGTGGGGTTTTTATCTAGTACGTGCAAATCATAAAAATGCATATGAGGTGGGAACAGAGCTTCTTGAACTGGCTAACGATTCACAAGATGTAATCTATGGAATAGAATCCCACCTTACCATGGGAGGCGCCTTATATTGTCTGGCGAAGTTCGTCCCCGCAAGAGAGCACCTGGAAAAGGGTGCCGCTTTATATGATCCCAACCAGCATCGTTCCCATACATCTCTATTCGCAGCTGATCTTGGTGTCTTTTGCATGGTTTGGTCATCCCATCCCTTATGGCACATCGGTTTTCCTGAACAGGCACTTACCAAAAGTCGCGAGGCGGTCAAACTTGCCGAGGAATTTGCACACCCTTTTAGCTTGGCGCTCGCCTTGGACTACACGGCCATTTTTCATCAATTTCGAAGAGAGGCCGAACCGGCTCAGCAACGGGCTGAAGCCGCGATAAGTATTTGTAAGGAGCATAAGTTTTCTTACTACCTGGGTTGGGCGATGATTATTAAGGGCTGGGCGATTGCTGAACTGGGGAATTGCGAGGACGGGATCAACGAAATTAAGCAGGGCCTGGAAATTCTGCGTGATACAGGGGCTAAGAGATCGACGCCGTATTATATGGGTCTTTTAGCAACGGTTTATGCTAAGGACGGAAGGCCAGAAAAGGGGCTGCAAATTATTTCAGATGCTTTTGAAGAAGCTAATAGGCTTGAGGAATTTTGGTGGAAAGCGGAACTCTATCGGTTGAATGGGAACTTACTACTTCAACAATCACAACCGAATGTAACTCGGGCAAAGGATAGTTTTGTTAACGCCCTCAATATCGCTCGCCATCAGGGCTCGTTGATGTTGGAGCTTCGAGCGGCCACCAGTTTTCATCGGCTATGCAAACAACAAGGTATGCGCGGTGAAGAAAGTGGGTCGCTGGCGGATGTCTACAACCAGTTCACCGAAGGATTTGATACGTATGACTTGATGAATGCCAGAGGTCTCATTGATGAAATGCAAAAAGATAAAAATGGAAATACCCACCAAAGCCGACGTTGATCCTTTTCGGGTTATCAAACGCATATGTTCATGCGGAAGTCTAAATGCAAGCCTCAATTGGAATCAAAGATTGAAAAACCGTGCACTTTCGGCAATCATGCACGGTTTTCACACCTCCACATTTTAATAAGATCCCATCGAAAATTCATCTATCCTGCATGATCTTCTCCTTAAAATAAGGATCAGACTTAAAAGAACCGGCTAAGCGGCCGGTTTGATGTTCTGATTCACCCTAAAAAAGTTATCCGGGTCGTACTTACGTTTGATCTGTTCAAGTTTATTTTGATTGACACCATAGGCTGAAGGGATGCGTTCCACCTCTTCCTCGGTCATGAAGTTTACGTATACGCTACCAGTGGCATATGGTTCGACCCTGGCAAAAAACTCCCGAGCCCAGGAGATGCATGCTTCGTCTTCCTCGGCTGATTCCCAGCGGGCATGCATGTTCATCACAAATTTTGTGTCTCGAGCGTAGTAAGCTGTGGCATCCGGTGCTACGAGGCTGGCCTGCCCGCCAAGAAGGCCTATGAAGGTTTCGCACTGAGCAGAGGGAAGTTTACCAGCGTACTCGATGGCAGTGGCGATAGCAGCATCACTGAGTTCGGAAAAGTTATGTGATTTCCAATAATTTCTGGATCCTGGGGCCAACAGAGGATCAAAGGCTTTCTGCCAAGCAGAGTACGGCATCGGTCCGATGTGATCACCGTAGGGTTGGCCAAACCTAAGTAAAGGTTTGATGATCGACATTCCTTGCACTGGATCGCCGTCAAAGAATAACGCCAGCACAACGACGCCTTTACCATGAACGTCCTCCGGCAAAAAGGGCATGGGTGGCGCTTGTCTAAGGACAACCCAGACGTTAAGGTCTTCATGGAGGTTATCCACGAAACGCCGATATTCAGTGAGCACTGTTTCAGCTTGCTCAAGCGGGTAGACGATAAATCCAGCCAGTATTTCCGGGCCTACCGGATGAAGCTGAAATTCAAACAGGGTTACGATGCCGAAATTGCCCCCGCCCCCGCGAATTGCCCAGAACAAGTCAGGGTTCTCGTCCGCGCTGGCCCGGATCCGTTTTGCATCTGCAGTAATGATTTCGACCGAGACAAGATTGTCGACTGTCAAACCGTATTTGCGTGTTAACCAGCCAAAACCCCCACCAAGGGTTAACCCGGCAACACCGGTGGTTGAATTGATCCCCAGTGATGTAGCCAGACCGAACGCCTGTGCTTCGTGATCGAAATCCCCAAGGCTAGCACCGGGTTCCACATAGGCACGCCGGCTGTCAGGGTTGATATGCACCGATTTCATTCCAGACAGGTCAATCATTAAGCTATCGTCGCGTATCGCAGTTCCGGCGATGTTGTGTCCGCCGCCACGGACCGATACCAACAGATCGTTGTCACGGGCCACCCTCACGGAAAGCATGACATCGCCAACGCCTGCGCATTGAACTATCCCGGCGGGCCGCCGGTCAATCATGGCATTCCAAATCCTGCGTGCCTCTTCATAATCTGGGTCATCGGGAAGCAGAATGTTTCCTCTAAGCTGTTTCTTGAATGTGTCGATTACTGTATCTGAAATGGTACCCATGGTAGTTCTCCTTATTTTATATCAATGACATAATGTTTTTGATGTGTCTGGATCTAAATTGATGATTAGCACACCGATAGTAATCACATTTGAAACCAAATAAGCGAGGAAACCACCACAGCCAGGCACGTTAAAGAAAAAGCTGGTTACATGATAGGTACGGACGGTTTGATCTCAAATTGGCATTGACAACGATCAAATACCCATAAATTTTAAACAGATTTCAATTGCAGCGTCACTCTGAGATTGCAAAGACTCCGCTTTTAGTGGGGTTAAAGCCCAATGCGGTTCTCCAGAAAGCTCAAGGTCACAATTACTACCAGGCAAACCAGTTTGTCATTCCGGACGTAGCGTAGCGAAGATCCGGGATCCAGGACGGTTCGTGGGGGGCTGGATTCCCGCTTTCGCGGGAATGGCACCAAAAAAAGACCGGCTTGAGTTTTATAGATAACCGTAAAGCCTAATTCGAAAGTTAAAAGTTAACCATTCATCCTATTGATGCAAGCTACCCCAAGTCCCCAAACGTTAATCGACGATGACAAATTTTTTGGAATGTTCTGATAGGCTGGGATCGCCGGATACAATCCTTGCCCTTTTCCGTTGGATAGTCATTGCTGCGATTCCCAGATCAAATACCACCGTTTGTATAACCGGTGTTTGCTGCTATCTCGCTGGAATAAATTAGGAATTTAACCCATACAATACCTTGTCGTTTACCATGCCCGCATTCGCCTGCCTGAAATTGCATGTTTGGACTGTCTAAGACAGATTCGATGAAACTTTGGCCGGTGAAGGTTTTTCCAACGGCATACAACTCAACGTTTCATGCCGGTACGTGCCGTTTGCTTTAACCTGGGTTCGATCGTCGGCAATTAGAGTTTTGAAAACCCATGATTAGACAGTTACGGCCGTCGTGGATTTCTCTCAATGCACGACAACCCAACTCAATTGCATGCGATACAAACGTTGCAACATGTAGTCACCACTTGATCGTTTTTTCGAACCCAGTTGAACCGGCATGAAATAACATGGGCCTTCGGCGTATTTCCAAATACGTTCTCTAGCGCGTGCTGCAATGTCCAATTGCTCACGCCTGACTTCTGGCAACGTCCTTTAACAGCGATATTTTCCTGGCATGCACGTCAACACACGCCGTGCCGCATACCTTGACCCAGCATTCAACCGCCTGAATGAACCGATCCCCTTCCCGGAAGAAATGCAGCGATTAAAAGCCCTCGCCGCGTCTTTTGTCGAATCCTGAATCACCCGCTGACCTGCACCCGGCTCCGCCTTTCGCCGTGTAATTCTGATCCAGAGTACGGTTAGTAAACGCCGATTGCATCAGTTTCCGCCGACCAGATCCGCCGCCACTGCCTGACCACTTCGACCTCATTTTTTTTATTCGATTTTTTCTAAAAAAATAGAGGGTCTGCAAGCCGATCGATAAAATTACCGCTTGCCTGGCAAATCAAATGCTTTAGCACGGCACCTCAACTGCCGAAGGTGGGACTAGATTTGTTCCTTATGCAATGAATCCAGGAGAACGACTTTGATCATGAATGTAAAACCAACACTTTGTCAAAGGATCTGCCAAAGCTTCATGTTCGTTCCGCTCATCATCCTCATGACAGCCCCGGCAGTGACAGCGGCCCGTGTGATCCTGCGCTGGGATCCCAATGTTCCTTCTCCCCAAGGTTACCGGGTGTTCGCCCGAAAGATCGATCAGGCCTACGATTACACCCGACCCGAGTGGGAAGGCGCTGCCGCCACCTGTACCCTCGACAATCTCCAAGGTCAGACCGAATACTACTTCATCGTCCGGGCTTATGATGGCGGTATGGAGAGTGCCGACTCCGCCGAAGCCCACTATATTCCGCCCGTACTGGACAATGACGGCGACGGCATACCCGACAACTGGGAAGCCCGCTTCGGCCTGAATCCCCGGGTCGATGACGGCGACGGTGACCTCGATCAGGACGGCATCAGCAACCGCGATGAATTCCGCGCCGGCCTGGGGCCTGATGATCCGGGCATGGGAGCGGCGCCGCAGCCTCCGGAGCTACTGTTCCCGGAATCCGATGCCCGGGTGGAGTGCAACCCGCTGCTGGATGCCGGCGTTATTTCAGACGCCGACGGGGATGCCCATATCGCCACCCAGTGGCAGGTTGCGGACAGCCTTACGGGAGATATCCTGCTGGACGTGGTGACCGATCGCTGGCTCAACCTGTTGCGCGTGCCGCTGCTGCTGCTCAACGGCGACGGCGCCTACGGCTGGCGGGCCCGTTTTTTCGACGCCGGTGGACGCGTGTCCGCGTGGCCGGCCTGGGCACATTTCACCACCCAGGCCGCAAATGACGATCTGGGGGGCAACGGCATCAGCGACGATCAGGAAGGCGTTGTGACCCAGGCCCATACGATGCGCTCCTTATCCTCACCAACCGCCACCTGCGAGCCCACGGAGCTGGTCGTGGCATCCGAATCGGTCGTCGCAGAAATCGAGCAGATGGCGTTGATCGACCCGATCGATCTGGAAATCGACGAGACGACGCCGGACCGCCTGCCGTCAGCCATGCTGGCCTACAAGCTGAGGCTTCACCAACCCGGCCAGCGGGTGCTGGTGACGATAAACCTCTCCGACCCGGCGCCTGCCGGCGCCACGTGGATCAAGTACGATGCGGTCAATGGGTGGCAGGATTATTCCCATCACGCGGCAATATCCGCAGACCGCCATTCGGTGACTGTTGAGGTCAAAGACGGTGGTTATGGGGATGCCGATGGCGTGGCAAACGGAATCATCATCGACCCGTCGGGGCTCTCCGCCCCGGCGGTCAGTACTTCACCGACCGCCACCGGGGGCGGCAGAGGCGGGCATTGCTTTATATCCGCGCTTTACTAAAAGATGGATGACTGGGTTCTTGTCGTTAAAAATTCGAGAATTCTCATTCCTTTGTAGGAGTTCCCTTTGCTGTTCAGCTTCGGACCCCAGACGGCGATACTGAACTTCCCGGGGTGAATCGCCAGTATGCCACCACCGACGCCGCTTTTTCCCGGCAGCCCCACCTTGAAGGAGAACTCTCCGGCCTCATCGTAAAAGCCACAAAGCTGCATAATTGCATTAATGCGCTTTGATTTGCTGGCATCAACGACCCTGACGTTGGTCAATGGATTGACACCGTTCGAGGCAAGAAACAAAAATTCCTGGGCTAATTCTTTGCAGGTCATTTCAATGGAGCACAGGTTGAAATAAAAGTCCAAAACGACCTCGATATCATTTTTAATATTGCCAAATGACTTCATTAAATTAATCAGGGCCGCGTTTTTAAAACCCGTCTTTTTTTCTGACTCGGCAACCCGTGGGCAGTAATCAATATTCTTATTTCCAGAGACCCTTCGCGCGAACTCAATAAAGGCCTGCTTGGTATTTTTCAGGCGGCTGACAAGCACATCACAAATGACCAGGGCACCGGCATTGATCAAGGGGTTTCGGGGGATACCTTTTTCATATTCCAATTGAACCAAGGAGTTAAAAGGGGTTCCCGACGGTTCAACGCCTACCCTGTCCCACAATTTGTCCGCTTCTAGTTCAAAGGCCAATGCCAGGGACAATACTTTTGAGATGCTCTGGATGGAAAATTTATCGTTGGAATCGCCTAAACAGTAGTTCTGGTTATCTATGGTGGTGAGATGAATGCCGAATTTATTGGGATCGACATTTCGTAATTCCGGGATATACGAGGCAATGGTACCGATGTCATCCATTTCCCGCAATTCTTCAGCCATTTCCAAAAACAGTTTTTGATAGTCGATAAACGGTTCCGATATCATGTTGTCCACCATTATTTGGGCCATGCCTTGGATTTACGCATCGGAGCATCCTCATTGCCGCAAGCAGAGCATCGATACTGAATAGCCTTCCATCACAATTAACACGCGATGGCAAGGGTAATTCCCGTAGCTTATATAGGATGTTGAAAAACTGTTGCGCTTGGCAATGCAACGTTAAAATTTGGCTCAAATGCTTATTTAACCCACACCACTCCGCTCTTTCACCAAATGTTGCCCCGTCTTGCCTGCGCTCATGACGTTTTTTAACAGCCTGCTAATCGGGATTAGCCAGCGAACGGGGGCAAAACAACCGGGCCAACGGGCTGTCTACCATTTTACGGGCTTGAATCTGGAAAATCATGCTTATTTTGATATCATTAGGCTGATTGCCGTTCTTGGACGAAATACCCTATGGATCTTATCTTCAATGCACATACATTCGCCCTTCACAGCGAATAAAAAGTATAGGGGTCATTATGCAAACAAAAGCCATATCCGTGTCTAACCCATTGCTTGTTATTATTTTATTGACGCTAACGATAGTTGCCGCTGCTTTACTGTTTCTTAGCACGTCGGCAATAGCCGCCGGAAGCTCCTCGAGTTCGGTATCAAAAACCGATACCTCATATGACAAACGCCAGAGGGCCAACGTCCGTTTCGAGAAGGGCGAATCCTATCAGAAACAAGGCCAATACGAAAAAGCAGCTCGTCAGTATGAAAAAGCCGTCAAGGCCGATGACGGTTATGGCAAAAGCTTACAGTAATTTAGGATTCTGTTACCGCAAGCAGGGACAGTTGGACCGGGCGATACGCACATATAAACGGGCTATCGATTTGAAACCGGATTTGGCCGAGGCCCACGAATACATCGGCGAGGCCTATGCCGAAATGTCCAAATTCGATCTGGCCGAAAAACATCTACAGGTCCTGAAAGTCTTGGGTTCGGATGAGGCGGCTGAGTTGGAGGCCTTCATTCAAGAACAGAAATCCAAATCCTGACCAGGGGTTGCGGCCGGCAGGCACTAACTCAGGTTGATCAGGCAAACTGCCACCCCCGCCAAGGTTAGAAATGCGTAGTTAACCAGGCGCAGCCGTTCGCGCCAAACCAGCAGGCTGGCCAGGGTGGTGAGCGTGATCACCCCCAACCCCAGTGTGGGAAAGGCCACTGAGCCCGGCAGATGAGCCAGGGCGCGGATCCAGAAATAAGTGGCCAGGATGTTCGTCGCCCCCAAGACAACGCCCCAGAAAAGGCAAGGCCTGCCGGGCGGGGGTCCTTTAAGGAGCTGGGATCCGGTAAGAATCAAGGCGGAGCCGAAGATTACCATCATAAAGCCGTTAGGGTCGGCTAAAGGCGCAAGCTCAGCCTGCACCTTAAACATGAAGTCGGTCATCCCGTAGACGGCAAAGAGCAGCAGCCCCCAGATCGTTCCCTTCCACGCCGCCTTTCCGGCCTTTCCGAAATGCAATGGCTCCTTACTGGCCAGAGGCAGGCAGCAAAAGGCCAAAATGAGCCCCCAAATTTGATATTTACTGGCCTGTTCGGAAAAAAGCATGAGGGAGCCCAGTGTGGGAAGTGCGGCGGACAGGCGCATCAGGGTGGTGGAAAGCGCCAGACCCGCAGAGGCGATGGCACGGTCGAATAGCCAGAGAGACAGCACGTACATGAAGCCCACGAAGATGCCCAGTAACCAAACAAATGGCGAATCCAGGTCCGGAGGCTGCCAGGCACCCCAGGCCAAAAGACCAAGCAGGCACACCAGATAGTTGACAGCCAGGAATTGACCCAGTTTGAAGCCCTTGGCATTGGCAACCTTCATGGTCATGGCCACCCCACTGGAAAAGATTGCGGCCAAGGCCAAAAATGCAATCCCACGCATGACTCTCCACCATGATCCAGGATGATAATGATATAATTTTCCGTCAAGTGATTCTATATTTTACTAGTGCGGTTGAATCTGTATGGTTTTCTCAGAATTGACGCGCGATGTAAACCCGGATTTGACGGTTTACCTTCATAGAGCTGCCCAGCCCGACCAATACTGGCGCCGGAAAGAAAAAAAAGGTCGCCACACATGCAGTCACCATTTTATTTCCACGGGGTTCCGGCAATTCTCAGCCCTATGGCCACACCCTTTCAATTGTGGGTCAAATCAGATAAGAACCGTTACATGCTTCGACAGACTTTTTTGCATATCCCGGGTATCGGACCGAAAACGGAACAGGGCTTGTGGGCCGCTGGTGTGGATGATTGGGATGCCTTTTTCGACGATGTATCCCTTAAGTTGTCGGCATCCAAACGGGCGGCCATTGCCGATATGCTGACCGAATCCAGACACCAGCTGGATCGCCGGAACCCGGATTTTTTCGCCCGACGGTTGCCCGCCAGCCAGCAGTGGCGGCTGTTCAGCGAATTCCGTGGCCAGACCGCCTACCTGGATATCGAAACCACCGGGCTGGAGGCGGACTGCACGATCTCCACCATCGCCGTGTACGACGGGTCGAGGATGGTCACCTACGTGAATGGAAAAAATCTGGACGACTTCATCGACGACATCCGCCGCTACAAGCTTCTGGTGACTTACAACGGCAAGTGCTTCGACGTCCCGGTGATCGAGCGGTATTTAGGCATAAGACTGAACCATGCCCATATCGACCTGCGATACGTGCTGGGCGGCTTGGGGTTAAAGGGCGGGCTCAAGCGTTGCGAGGCGCAGTTGGGAATGCACCGCGGTGATCTCGAAGACATCGACGGGCTGTTCGCGGTGGTGCTCTGGAAGGCCTATCTGCGAAACCATGACCAGCAGGCCCTGGAAACCCTTCTCGCCTACAACCTGCAGGATGCCATCAATCTGGAGTCGTTGATGGTCACCGCCTTCAACCTGAACGTTCGCCGGACCCCCTTTAATCGCAGAATTCAGCTGTCCGTACCACCAACACCCGCAAACCCGATTCCCGCCCACCGGCGCACCATTGCGCGCTATCGCAATGAGGTTGCCTTCATCCGCTCCTTGCAGCCTCAGTGGTAAAAAAACGCCGCTCCCCGGGCATTCGAATCGGCAGCCCGCCGGACGCCAAATTCGGGCATGCCGAGTAGGGTGCCTGATGGACGGCCTCATGTCGTTTATACCACGCAGGACAATTCACGGCTGTTCCAACTGATTAACTCTAATTTTCAGCAACTTCCTACAGCATGAGGGTGACCGCCACAAGTTCCTGGTTGGCGGCTTACCCGGTTCATTGATTGGAAATTCGGAATCAATATGGTCATCGACCTTTGTGGTCCGTCCAGCTGTCATTCGCCGACGACCGTCCGTTGAAATTTGCACAACATCATTCCATGCCTATTCTATAGATTGGGAGGAGTACGGCAATAATCTGATTCGTAAATAAATATCAAAAAGCCGTAGGATAGATTTAGGAGCAAGGAATGGCAATTCAAGTCGTCATCAAAAGAGATGTCAAACAGGGCCGGCAAGCGAAAGAATTAGTCCCTCTTATTTTACAAATGAGAGCCAGCGCCATGTATCAGCCTGGCTATATTTCAGGGGAAACCTGGTGTGACATAGAACATCCCGGAGAATGCATCGTTATCAGCAAATGGGAAACGATTGAAGACTGGAATAGATGGGCCCAAAATCAAACAAGGGCGATGATTGACCAGAAAATTGAATCCTTAACCGGAAAAAAATCAGAATATCGTATTTATTCATCAATGACACCACAACCACTCGTTGAAAAAGCGCCCAAGAGACAAGCTGGACGCAACTGATCGCAGTTTGCCTGATTTTCTGAAAAACGCACCTAAGCCTTCTTCGATTCTACTGATCCAACAGCAAGTCTCCGATTTTTAATAAAATTAATATATTACCGGGAGGTTAAAAATGATCAGCAAACAACAAACACTGTTTGAACGAATCGGTGGCGATCAGGCTATCACTGAGCTTATCCATAAATTCTATGATCGTGTCGTTGCTGATCCAGAGCTAAAACCGTTTTTTAAGAACGCGTCTATGGAAAAAATCCGACGTATGCAGCGTGAATTCTTCAGTGCAGCACTGGATGGTCCGATCACCTATACGGGTAAACCGCTTGGCTATGTCCACCATGGAAGAGGTATCACCAAACATCATTTTGCGCTTTACGTAGGCCACCTAATTCAAGCGCTTGAAAAGATAAATATAAATGATCAAGATGTGCAAGACATTATCAGCCGAATCAATACTTATGCAGACGAGATCACCGGGACTGCGGGATCAATGGGGTAACGATCGATCCAATTTCGTATGGGCCGAGGTCCGGGCGGAGAACCCTTCCCGCGGCAAGCCGCGGGGAGGGTTCAATCCTGTACAAGGAATAGTCCAAGCGTTCCTATTTTTGGATGATCCTTTTTAGTGAAAACATGTGAGATCAAAGAAACGGGTAGTCATTGTATCCCTTTTCATCGCCGCCGTAAAAGGTGTTCTGATCCGGTTCATTGAGCGGGGCGTTGCGGCGATAGCGTTCCACCAGGTCCGGATTAGCCAGGTAGGGAACCCCGAAGGCCACCAGGTCCGCCGCATTTTCGGCGATAGCCTTTTCAGCAGTGTCCCTGCCGCAACCACCGTTGATCATCATGGTTCCCTTATAGATCTTGCGAAGTTCGGCGGCCACAGGTTCAACGCCCTCCTGGCTCTTAAACGTGGGATGGCCGGGCAGCGGTTCGATGAGGTGCAGGTAGGCCAGGGGAATGTCGTTCAGCGCCGCCACCAGTTGGCTGTACAGGGCCAAGGGGTCCGAGTCGTGCATGTCGTTGAAGACCCCCCGCGGGGAAATGCGAAATCCGACCCTGCCCGGCCCCCACACCTCGACCACAGCGGTGACCACCTCCAGGGCAAACCGCATCCGATTGGGGATGTCTCCGCCGTAGGCGTCCTTCCGACGATTGGACCCGTCCTTCAGAAACTGCTCGATGAGATAGCCGTTGGCGCCATGGACCTCCACGCCATCGAAACCGGCGCTTTTGGCCAGCCTTGCCGCGTGGGCAAACTGCGCTACGATAGCCGGGATCTCATCGGTGGTCAGCGACCGGGGCATGGTGGGCGGTTCGAAGCCATTGGGCGTGAACACCATGGTCTCCGCCTTGACGGCCGACGGTGCGATGGGGTCACCACCACCTGGTTGCAGGGATGGATGCGATACTCGGCCGGTGTGCCAGATCTGGCTGAAAATGCGGCCGCCTTTGGCGTGAACCGCATCAGTGACCGCCTGCCAGCCCCGAGCCTGATCATCGGTGTAGAGGCCTGGGGTAAATACATATCCAGTGGCCTTGTCCGAAACCTGGGTGGCCTCGGTAATCAACAGCCCGGCCGTTGCGCGCTGGGTGTAATGGGTGACCGCGATCGGTTTGGGCACGCCGTTTTCATCATTCCGGTTGCGCGTCATGGGTGCCATAACCATGCGGTTGGGCAGGTTCAGCGCGCCCAGGGTGTACGGGGAAAACAGTGGATTCGTCATGCTTGGTTTCCTTTCATTTTTTCAATCAGTCAAATTATGACCGGTCATCTAAATGTCAACCCGGCCAACCAACCGCCTCACCGGTTTTGCAGCGTTCCGTGCAACAAGGGACGGCCTTGATTCATTCGTGATTGCCCTTATTTTTTGGTGAGTAGGAAACGTGTCTACCATCCGTTTCCACATCAATCCGGGAAGCGTCTGCTGAGCGTTCGTTCGATTCCTGTTGCCTGTGTCAATTATCTTGCCGGATTCTGACACTAAAGCACCCCGTACCCTGGCAGCATCAGGTGAAATTTGCACTGGATCCCTGACGCGTCATAGGGTTGGACAAGGTATTGGAGGTAAGCCATGGTTAATAAAACTGAATTATGTAAAAAAATAATGGGAATCTATCCAGAACTTGGATCGTGCGATCGCAATCTGATAATTAATTGGGATCAAAAAAACAATGCCTGGGCAGTGGACTTTGAACTGAAGGGAGAAAAGATAAGGCATTTCCTGGAGGATGCGGATGCCTCTGCATGCATGCTCGACAGGCAGTGCGTTGGCATGAGCATCGAGTTCGGCCAATTTCTGTAACGGCTTATTTTAGTTTCCGATCGAACCCCGGGTCTCGATCTTGTCGCTGCGGAAGGCAAAGCGGCCCGAGACCCGGTCCTTGAAATAGCAGCGCAGCGTTTTTTCAACCACCTTGAAGGCGATTTCATTCCAAGGGATCTCTTCTTCCTTAAACAACCTCACCTCCGAGCTTTCGTGGGTGGGATGAAAGTTCGCCGCCAGGAGGCGTGAGCAGAACATCAAATAAATCTGGTGAATGTGAACGATATCGACCATCAGGTAGGGAGTCAAATCCACCACCGTTGCACCCGTCTCCTCGAGGGTCTCCCGCCGGGCGCCGGCTGCAGCGGTTTCACCGTTTTCCAGAAAACCGGCAGGCAGGGTCCAGTACCCCCTGCGCGGCTCGATGTCCCTGCGGCACATCAGGATACGACCCTCCCAGACGGGAATACAGCCCACCACAAGCTTGGGGTTCTGGTAATGGATCGCACCACAGGAGGGGCAGACGTGCCGCGGCCGGTCATCATTGACAGGAACCGTAAGCGTAACCGGTCGGCCGCACTGGGAGCAGAATTTCATCCGGTCAAATCTCCATCAGGGTGACGGATATCATCCCGCCGAAGCAGACGTCCACATCGCTGCCGATCGATCGGGGACGGTCGTGAATGATTCCCTGGTAACGATAAACCCCCGCATCTTCTATGTATCGATAGCGATGAGGGTGCTTGTCCAACGGGCAGAGTTGGGTGGCGAGCGCCGATCTGGCGGTGATGGGACTGGGCAGATTGATGTTCCAGAACTGCCCCGGCGCTAGTTTTTTTTCTAAAATGGCCGCAAGCACCCGGGAAACCTGCACCTGTGCAGCCGGCCAGTCGACGGTCCAGTCAGGCGCGATGTATTGGGACACGGCCATGGCGCGAACACCCAGAATGGCGGCTTCCCGGGCGGCCGCGACGGTCCCCGACTGGTAAACATCGCTGCCCAGATTGGCCCCCGGATTGATGCCGGCGATGACCCAGTCGACATCGGGCACCAACTGCTTGACGGCCAGACGGGTGCAGTCGGCCGGTGTGGCATGAACCACATGCGTGTGGCTGTCCGGCCGGTCCACGCGGATCGGCTTTCTCATGGTCACCCGATGGCCTACGTTGGACTGGGGGGTCGCCGGCGCAACGACCGATACATTTGCCAGCGCCTTTACCGATTCAACCAGCGCGGCAAGTCCTGGCTGATCAAAGCCATCATCATTGGTGACGACAATTTTCAATTGTAACTCCGCCAAGGGGTTGGATGGGTAAAAACAACGGCAGGATCATACCAGCCCGCAGGCAGAATGCAACCCCCACCCGTTCGACGTCAGCCATATCGGGCGCAGGCACGCAGGATGCCTTCCCCACCGGCTTGAACGGGTGAATGTTGGGCGGCACGATCCCGAATACTTCGGTATGCAGTGTGGTCGCCCGGAAACAATCAATCCGGGCAGGGGCTGTCGGCCAGGCGCTCCCAGCGATTCAGCAACGCTGCGGAGGTCAATTTCCCCAGGCCGTTGTTTTCGAAGAAAGAGAAGATCTCCCTGCTGTTTCCCTGGCGCCACAGCCGTTTAAGCACCGCTCCGGTTTCGACGCGCAGGCACCAGCGGCTGCCCAGGCGGTGTCGGAGGTGGTCGGCCAGCACCGCCTCGCCCATCCATCCCAGCAGATAATCCGCACAGTATAATTCGGGCACCAGATCAAACAGATGGCTTTCAGGCTGGTGGTAGAAGCCGGTGACCCGGGCCATGGTATCGGCATAGGGTCGGCCGTCGGACAGGTCGCCGCCGGCAAACATCTCGAACTCGCTGATGAACTTGGCGGCGTACCGGCGGAAAACGGAAAGATCCTTCAGGTCTTTATAGTAGACGATCGTGGCAACGGTTTCCTCGGGCAGCCCCATCACCGATTCAAGGACCGGCCGGCACAGCGCCATTCGCTGCAGCAGAAAAGCGTAAACCTCGGAGAGGTTGAAAGCCGTGGCCAGTTCACGATCCACAGCCGGCAGGGACGGATCGGTGGTAACCGCCGACAGCCCGTGCCCCAACTCGTGCCAGAGGGTCTCCACATCGATCCAGCCGCCTTCGGGCCGCATGAGAAGGTGGACCTCCTGGGGTATCCTGACCATAACGGATATGGCCTGCGCACTTTGGCCTGCCGCCGGTTTTATTTTCAGGAAAAGACCCGGATGATGGGCCGGATCGAGCCCCCAACGGCTGAAAAAGCTTAAGGTGCTTTCGGGGTTGTTCACCGGACACAACTCGTCCCATTGGGCGAGACTGAGCAGATAGATGGCGTCGAAGCGGGATAGCGTTTTCAGCGGACTGTTGAAGCGCCGGCGGCTCCAGGCTTCCATGGCAGCAAAATAAAAATCGTCCGTCTGCTCGATCAGGGTTTTCATCTCCCGGTACAGCCGAGGGTAATCGATCGCCTTTTTCTGGCTGCAGTAATCGAGGTAACCGTCAAAACCTAATTCATTGGTCAGGGTTTCCAGCAGGATGTTCCAGTAGTTGACGGCAAAGGGTTTGAGCAGTTTGCAAAGTGGCCCGGTTTCCTGCTGCAGCCGCTGGCGCTTGAGCAGGGTGCTCGACTTCTGACACCAGGGAATGACTTCGGCGAAGTAAATCTTTTCGCCGTCGACATGGGCAGCCGCACCGCGGCTCCAGGTCTGCATTTCTGTTTCGTGTGGCATCAGCTTGCGCTGGAGGTAGTGATCGATCAATCCATGACGGATGCGCGCCCGGGTCGGATCGTCCCGGGTGACCGCCACGCCGGCGATGATTTCCGGCGTCAGGACCGCTTCAAATCCAGCGTAAATCTGCTCTGGAGAGCCATCGGGCGGAAGACCCTGCCACAGAGACAACGCCCGTCTGGCCCAACGGGTGTTGAGTGTCTGAATGGCTGATGTCAGGTGGTGCAGTTTATCTTGGGGTCGTTTGCGGTTCATCGGTTCTCCACCCAAAGGGCTTGTTGCCTGCCCGTGCATATGATAAATCGAATCCTTATTGAGTATAAGACAAGCAGCCTTGGCCGACAACGCGAAATATTTTCAGGAGATCGCCATGAACCACCCAACGCCCACCAGGGAAGACGCCCTGGTCCTGCTCAAAACATACAACCAGAGTGAAAGCCTCATCAAGCACGCCTTCGCCGTAGAGGGCGTCATGCGCTACATGGCCAGAAAATATGGCGAAAATGAAGAGGTTTGGGGTGTCGTGGGCCTGATCCACGACCTGGATTACGAGCAGTTTCCCGACCAGCACTGCAAAAAGACCGAAGCCATCCTCAGGGAAAATAATTGGCCCGATGATCTGATCCGCGCCGTGGTCAGCCACGGCTGGGGCATTTGCAGCGATGTTAAACCGACAACCAATATGGAAAAAGTTCTCTTTGCCATCGATGAACTGACCGGCCTGGTGGCCACCTCAGCGCTGGTTCGGCCAACCAGGAGTGTCATGGATATGAAGGCCAAGTCGGTGAAAAAAAAATGGAAGGATAAACGCTTTGCCGCCGGTGTGGACCGGTCGATCATTCAAAAAGGGGCCGACATGCTGGGCGTGGAACTGGGCGATCTGATCACCGACACCATCATGGGCATGCGGGAGGTTTCCGATGCCATCGGCCTGAAGGGAGACGCGTAAAGGTGTCTGCGAACCAATTGTTGATGGTTCCGTAAAAAGTCACAAGCGGTGTCACTCCCGCGAAGGCGGGAGTCCATAACTATCTGAAACTTATAGATCCCCGCCTTCGCGGGGATGACAAAAAAGAGGACATCTCGACTTTTTACGGGTTCATCAATTGTTAATTTCGAATGATGAATTTTGAATTCAACAGCATCCGCCCTCCCCCCCGCAACTCGCATTCTCCTTGCCGTGAATCCAACCGGAGATGATGTAGGCCGCACAACCCACCCCCGGCGTGACCCGGATGGCGGCCGTGGGGCAGTTCAGGGCACAGGCACCGCATTCCATGCAGCCATCTTTATCCACCATCAGCACCTTTTTGCCATTCATGGCAAATACGCCGTGGGGGCAGACCATTTCGCAGGACCCGCAGCCCACACATAAATCCTCCTCGTATTCGAGGGTGGTCACGTCGGGCAGGTATCTGAATTTATCCATTGTCTTTTTCCTGTTATTGACGATTGGCACTATTTCATGAATCCGGCCCCAACCCATAAGATGATCGCAGCCAGAGCGCCGACCGCCTGGGCCGGGATGGCTCTGCGCATCTCCTTTTCCACACCGGTGGGGGAAGTAAAAGGCGTCGAGCCGGTAAAATTCATGGCCAGATAAGAACTGACGGCCATGATGAGGAGCGTCAGGGCCATCATTTCGGATCGGGCCAACTGGCCGGCTAAGATGGCCGACAGGACGGCACCGGCCGCGGCGCCGATCCCGGCGCCTTTGAGGGCAAAGGCCCTTCCCGGCAACCAGGGCAGAAAGATCGGCGCCAGAACGGCGCCGCCCACCACGGCCAGAATATATGCAAGCATGGCAGACACACCCCGCGATGTGGCGGCACTGATCGAAAAAATGTCCGAACCCAGACCGGACAGCAGAAACAGCGCCGGCAGCAGGTAGAGGGTCGGCTTGCCCATGTGATTGAGTTCCACCGGAATCAATTCCACCCGCTCCCGAAGGGTGAAGGTGACCTTGCGCATGGCCGGGGTGGCCTGCATGCCCCCGTCCAAAAATGCCTTGATGTGCCTGGCGTGCACCGGCCCCCAGATCACCTCGAAGCCGCAAAGGCGCTTCACCTGGCGAGCGGAAACGCCGGTGGCTGAAAGCTGAGGCAGTATCAGGCGCCGGTGGGTGACGACTTTTTCCAGGGCCACGGCGTTGACCCGCTCGGCCACCTCCCCAGTAGAGAAGGTCCCCTTGCCGGCCGCACACCAGACATTGATGCTTCGCGTATCCAGCACCAAAATCCAGGCGTCGATGCCGGCGAGCGAACCACGCAGGCTGTCAAAGGTGAGCTTGTAGTTGGCCGTCACCATCACCGGCGACCCGTCGTCGGGCGAACCGACGCCGTAAAGGCCTGGAGCGATGCTATACCTGTCCCGGCCAATGCCCAGGCGGGCAAGAACGGTTCCGATGCGGTCATGGCGGTCCAACCGGCTGAGCACCCGCGGAACCGCCCCTGCCGGCGTCTGTATAAAATCCGCCACGAACCCCCATAGGCGGTAGCCGGGTTTTTCGTGGGGGCTGAACGGTTGGGACGGCTGACCGCCGCAGCAGGGCGATGAATACTCGCCAGCCATCGGAAAATCCGGTTTCAGGCCTGCGGTAGGTGTCTCGGGGCAGCTGCAAGGGGTTGGGGTAACAGCGACTTTTCCATCCGGGCAACATGATGTCATCATTTACCTCGTGCGGCAGATCGCGGATATTCCGCAGCCTGTCATATCGAACCGGCGGTTCTCTTGAAGCGTTCCAGTATCTCCCTGTCCAGGCAGTAGCAGGTTCGCGGGCCCTCGACCTTCCCTTTGACAAGTCCGGCGGCCTTGAGCACTTTCAAATGCTGGCTTACGGTGGACTGGGCCAGCGGCAGAATCTGGACGATCTCGCCACAGATGCACCGGTCGATGGCCTTAAGGTGCTCAATAATCCGAATCCTGGCCGGGTGCCCCAGGGCTTTGCAAATTCCAGCAAAGGCGGTGGCGTCAAGATTCGCTTCAGCACGTTGATTCATGGGTGACTTCGCTCTGCTAACAAGGGAGATGCACATTAATCGTAAAACGACGATATAAGATAGCCAATCACCTGTCAATCGATTTCACATCGCTGCTATGGGTAGCTGAAAATCGTAGTTTCGACCACCTACCCGATCGTTGGAGGCCATGGCCAGGTATCTTGGGAGGCTGTTGGTAATCGCATCAATCAGAAACCATTACCGGAGGGAAATCAGTTTAGCAGGCCGGGCGTGACTGAAGGGGCAGTCAGTGTCACACCCGGCTCCATGTGTGACCAACCTTAGTTCTCTTTGCGCAGGATCAGACGGCACACCTTGCTTTCCGGTGCCGCGATGAAGACAAAGGAAAGAATGAATAGCGGAAGGGCAAAGAAAAGTCCCACCACCGGTAGGATCAGAAAACCTAAAAAACCCAAGGCCAGGGCCAGGGGCAGAATGATCAGCCCGATGGTCCGGCTCGACCACTTTTCACTCACACAATCTTGTTTGTTCATATCAGACCTCCAATACGGGTGCTTTCTGTTTTGGTTAGTGTATACAGTGTAATAATTACAACGATCGCGGAAATATCAATGGTTGGGTTGTGGATGGCTATTGGCAGGCAAAACCTATCGGTGGGCAGGGTGGGATGCTTGAATGATAGCGCTTCTTAACACCGATTGAACCCTCCCCGCGGCCCCGTTTGGCGGGGTCTCTGCTTCGCTCCGACAAGCCGAGGGGAATGTTCTGCCTGTAACGGCAGTGCTGCGCAGCACCGGAAGGATAAAAAAGCGACTTCCACTTCGCTCGCTATCGCGGTTCATCGAAGCGGTTATTGCAAGATATTTTATTTTTTTGTTTTACCCTTGGTAAAAATCTTGGATGCCAAATCGATATCCTCGGGACAGAAGACAAACAGGCATTTGGCCTCTGGGCCGGCCACGGAGCCGTATAC
>NZ_JBFELV010000032.1:0-22815 GCF_041551955.1 Desulfosarcina sp. | reverse complement strand
TGATGAAGGATTTCAAGATCCCCAAAAAAGAGATCGGCAACGCGCTGGAAAAATACTACAAGACCAGCTTCATCGAATACAACTCAGGCTACCCGATCCCCGGGGACCTCATGACGGGCCTGAAGGTGCCCTTCATGAGAAACAACATCTGGGTGCCCCTGAAGTCTGACGGCAACAAGGTCGTCATCGCCGTAGACAATCCGCACGACCTGAAAAAAATCGACGAGATCAAGGCCTTGTTTCCTGGGCGCCCGGTCAGCTTTTACGTCAGCCTCAAACAGGACATCCTCGATTTCATCAAACTGTTCACCCAGGACGAAAAAGAGCTGGCGGAGATCGACGACATCCTCTCCCAACTCCAGGTGGAGTCCGAGGAGGTGGAAGAGGCCGAAGCGAGCATCGGCGATGAGGACAGCGCCGTGGTCCAGCTGGTCAACAAGATCATCCTGGACGCCCACAGCCGCGGAGCGTCGGATATCCATATCGAACCCTACCCGGGCAAGCAGAATACCCAGGTTCGTATCCGGGTGGATGGTTCGTGCACGATCTATCAGACCATTCCCTTTTCATACAAAGCCGCAGTGGTCTCCCGAATCAAAATCATGTCCGACCTGGACATCGCCGAACGGCGGCTGCCCCAGGACGGCAAGATCAAATTTAAAAAATACGGCGGCAAAGACATCGAACTGCGTGTGGCCACCATACCCACCCAGGGTGGGCTGGAGGACGTGGTCATGCGCCTCCTGGCCGCCGGCGAGCCGATCCCCCTGGAAAAAATGGGTTTTTCCAAAACCAACTACAAAAACTTTATCAGCGTGATAACCAAACCCTATGGGCTGATCTTTGTCTGCGGGCCTACCGGCTCCGGAAAAACAACCACCTTGCATTCGGCCCTGAGTTTTATCAACAAGACCGAAACCAAGATTTGGACCGCGGAGGACCCGGTCGAAATCACCCAGCGCGGGCTTCGTCAAGTGCAGGTGAAACCCAAAATCGGGTTCGATTTTGCTGCGGCCATGCGGGCCTTTCTGCGTGCCGACCCCGACGTGATCATGGTGGGTGAAATGCGTGACAAGGAGACGACCTCCATAGGCATCGAAGCCTCACTGACCGGCCACCTGGTCTTTTCCACCCTGCACACCAACAGCGCGCCGGAAAGTATTACCCGTTTGCTGGACATGGGCATGGATCCCTTCAACTTTGCCGATGCCATTCTGTGCATCCTGGCCCAGCGGCTCGTCAGGACCCTTTGCAAAACCTGCAAACGCAATTATCACCCGAGTCGGGAGGAATACGACGAACTGGTCCGAGAATACGGGGAAGAAGAGTTCGAGAAAAATTTGAACATCCCCTATACCGACGACTTGAAGCTGGCTAAGCCGGAAGGGTGCGACTTGTGCAACAACACCGGTTATCGCGGCCGCATGGGCATCCATGAACTGCTGATGGGTACCGATGATATGAAAAAGCTGATCCAGACCAAGGCCGAAATGGCAAAAATCCGTGGGCAGGCTATTTTTGACGGCATGACCACCCTGAAGCAGGACGGCATCGACAAGGTTTTTCAGGGGCATTGTGATTTGTTGGAGGTGAGGAAGGTCTGCATCAAGTAGTTTCTTTGTACAAACGGCATCTCGAGGCCCAGCTCTGCGTTCTCGGGTTTCCGCAATCCTCGACGTAGCGCGGCTACGCCTGCGGTTTCGAAAACCCTGCGGCCTTGATCTGAACCTCAAGCTACCCTTTGTAAAAAGAAACTGAAAACACTGAATGTTACTCAATGATGGGATTGTCACGGGCAGCTTGGAATTTTTCCAGCTGCCCGTGGTAGTAGGCGCGGTTGGTTTTGGCCTGGGCCAGGGCGCTGGTGGCCGCATCGACGGCTTCGGCGATGCGGCCGTTGACGTATAGGCTTTCGGCCAGGGTGTCTAAAATGTAAGGAGACGGTTCGATGGCGGCGGCCTTGCGCGCCAGTTCCAGTGCCTGTTCGGCGTTTCGATAGGCCGGATCTTCGCAGGTCGCCAGCAGCCACGCATAGTTATTCAGTACGATGGCGCTGTGCGGATCGAGGTCGAGGGCGGCCCGGTAAGCTGTCACCGCCTGACTGAAGCTGCTGCGGCCGAGATACAGATCTCCCAGCATCCCGTAAAGGGCCGCATTGCCGCCACCGCTTCGTGAAATCTCGTTCAAAACAGCCGTTTCAAAAAACTTCTCGTTAAGCTGCTTGCCGGTTTGACCAAAATTGAGCTGATAGCCGGCAACACCCACCACCACCATTGCCGCCACATAGATGGCGATGCTGACCCTTACCTTGCGATCGTGACGTCGAACCCAGGTGCGGTCCGCCTCGCAGCGGTTTAAAAAATCAACCCGCTGACCGATGCTGAAATGGTGCCAGTTGGGTTTGTCCGGAGAATGGCCGGAGGCGGCGACTATTTTTTCAAAGGTGGAAATCAACGGAGACGCACTGGCAAACAGCGCGTACACCGAGGCATCCGCCTGGCGTTCGAAGTTGCGCATGAAATAACCGAAAATAAAGCGAAAATAGACCAGGAAATTGAATATGATCGCCAGGCTGAGCAGCCCCGTGGTGACCGTGGTTCGGCTGATGCCGGTCATGAACACGAAGCGATAGATGGGTTCGGAAAAGATGATCAGGTAGACGATCAGGTCGAAGGTGGCATAGGCGATGACCATGTAACCGATAAAGAAAAAGAGATAGAACAGCAGATGATGCTTTTTTACATGGCCGATTTCATGGGCGATGACGGCATCTACCTCCTCGGTACTCAGGATGTGAAGCAGGGCCTCGGTGACCAGGATATAGCGGAAGCGGCTCACCAGCCCCATCACCCCGGCAGTGATCATGCGGCCGCCAAAGATCGGCCAGTACATGATATCCGCATATTTAAGCTCGGCCCGTCGGCACAGGGCTTCGATGCGCTGGCGGTGATAACCGGCTTCAAGGGGGCGGCAGCGCCAGAATTTCTGAATGATCAGCGGGCCGATCACAGCCACGGCAAACAGAAAAAAAAGAAAATAGGCCGTTTCGCCCTCGGGAGACCGCAGCAACTCACGGGGCAGGTCGAAGGGCAGGGCCAGAATCAGGTCGGCAATGCCGGAAAGCAGCAGCCAGGGCAGCAACACGGGCACACTGAAGGCGATGTTGGATGCCACGTAGGCCTGGCGGGTGAGGCCGGTCCCATAGATGTGCCGGTAAGCCACGTGGGCGTTGGACCAGACCATTGCCAGGTAGCCGACGAAAAGGGCCATGAACACCAAGGCCTGAAAGGTGGGGATCGCTTCGAACAGCCAGATGCCGGTGAAAAAAGAAGAGAGGTTGAGGCCATAAATGTCCACGGCGAACAGGGCGATGGCCAGGACGGACTGGCGGGTCAGCGCGGAGGAAAACTGCTGGTCCAGCACATCGTGGCGGTGGGTGGCGGACCTATGGGCAATCCGCGTAAACTGGCGCCTGGAAAAAATGAAAAAGATCAGGATCAGTGAAAAAAAGTAAATCAGCGTGTCCAGGGGCGCGAAGTTGGTCTGCTCCGATGGCTGGTAGGTCGTATAGACGAGCAGGGCGACGATGAAAAAAATAAAATTTCCGAACATGGTGTCAGTCGCCTTAAAACCGGTGTCAGGGGGTTGTTGGGCCCGTATCGCCATCGGTTGCCGGGTTGTTTTTGTCAGCTTTGCGGTAGTAGCGTTCTTTTTCGGAGTAGATGCAACCGCAGTAAGGCTGGCGATACATGCCCAACCGACGGGATTCGTCGATGCCGGTTTTCCAACCGTCCCGGAAATCCCGATAGAAAAAAGGCACGCCCACCGATTTGCCCACGGCTTCTCCGATCGATCGGATCTGATCATGTTTTTGAAACCGACTGTAAAGCAGCGTGGTGGTAAATCCGTCGAATCTGCCTTTTTTGGCGAATTTGGCCGTGGTGGCCAGGCGGTCGTGGTAGCAGTAGGTGCAGCGGTCGGCTTCCCGGAAGGCCACCTGGCGTAAAAATGCTTCCAGTGCATAGCCGGGTTGGAAAATCATTTTCAGGGCGATGGATTCCGCATAGGTTTTCAGGGTTTCCTCGCGCCGCATGCATTCGGTAAAGGGGTGGATATTGTTGCGATAGAAAAAACCCATGACCTCGCAATGGTCATCGCGCAGCACCTGTACCGGATAGATGCTGCAAGGGCCGCAGCAGATGTGCACCAACAGCTTCATGGGCGAGCTCCGAAAATGGCGGTGCCGATTCGCACCAGGGTGGCACCTTCTTCGATGGCCACCTCGAAATCACCGGTCATACCCATGGACAACTCCTGCATGCTCACACCGGGGATGTTATGCTCGACGATCCGGTTCCGCAGCCGGGACAACTGGCGGAAAAACGGACGGGCCTGCTCCGGTGCATCGAAAAAGGGCGGCATGGTCATCAGCCCCTTGACGCGCAGGTTGTCGAGACGGCTGATCTGCTTGATCAGTTCAACGGCGCCGGTCTCAGCGATGCCTGATTTGGTTTCCTCCCGGCTGATATTCACCTGGATGAGAATCTCCTGCACCTTGTTGTTTTTACGCGCTTCTTTGTCCAGCGCCGTGGCCAGCTTGAGGGATTCCACCGAATGGATCAGGTCAAACATGCGCACGGCGTATTTGGCTTTGTTGGATTGCAAGTGGCCGATGAAGTGCCATTGCACGGGTCGTCCATACAGGGTGTTGAACTTGTCCCGGGCTTCCTGAATGTAATTTTCACCCACAATCGCAACACCGGCGTCGATGGCTTCGGCCACCCGCTCGGCATCGACGGTTTTGCTTACCGCGACCAGGCGGATGGTTTCGGGAATACGGCCGCAGCCGGTTGCCGCGTCGGCGATTCGCTTGTTGATCCGGTCCAGACGATCCTTCACACCGCCAGTCCTTTCGGGTTTTCGGCATTCATCCTCACGACCCCCATTTTGATCAAGCTCTCGATCACCTCACACACGGGAAGCCCCACCACATTGGTGTAGGATCCATGGATACGCCGAACCAGGAAGGTTCCCATCCCCTGGATGGCGTATGCGCCGGCTTTGTCAAAGGGTTCGCCGGTCTGGATATACCAGTCTATTTCGTCCTGGGTCAAATCCTTGAATTGCACATCCGTTTTGATTGCATCGCTGACGCGGGTGTGTTTGTTTTTACAGACGATTGAATATCCGGTATACACAAAATGGGACTGGCCACTCAACCGTTCAAGCATCTGCCTGGCTTCACGCGGATCGCCGGGCTTGCCGAGAATGGCGTTGCCGATGGTGACGATCGTATCCGCGCCGATTACCCAACTGTCCGGATATTTACGAGCAACCTCGCCGGCTTTGGCTTCGGCCAGGGTTTTGACATAGTCCGCAGGGTTTGCTAACAGGACCGAACCTTCATCGAAATCCGAGGGGATCACCGCAAAGGTCAACCCGGCCTGTTCGAGCAGGTAGCGACGTCGCGGGGACTGGGATGCCAGGATCAGTGGGGGGGCTGTTGCCGTCATTCGACCGTGTTTATCAAATGCCATGCACAATAACAAGGATCAAAGGGACATCCCCGTAAACGCCGCCCGCTTCTGGATCATTGGCGCAGGCCGGTTCGGTCGGATCGCTGTGCGGCGGATCACCCGGTATTTTCCCGAGGCGACAATTACCGTGGTGGATCAAAAACCGTCCACCATGGATGGAAAGGATATCCCAACGGTCCGCGAAAACGGCATCGCATGGCTCCATCGCGCGCTCGTTCCCAATGCCCCGGTTGACCTGATCATACCGGCCATTCCTATTCATGTAGCGGCTGAATGGTTGAAACTTAACCTAAAGCATTTATTTCACATTGAACCATTACATATACCGGATTCCTGGTTAACTCGATTGCCTCATGCCATACGGGGGACAGCCGGGCAAGCCTTTGTCAGCCATGCCGATTTCATCTGTCCGGACAACTGCCCTGAGCCGGCGAAGATATGCACCCACACCGGCAAACCCAGGCCCATGGATCTTTTCCGCTTGTTGGGTAAATTGGATCTTGACGATGTCCGGCCAGTCGTCATTCGCAGTCATCAACTGCTGCCCGGCGTAGGTGGTATTTTACCCGCAGATCTAATGTCCGCATGGGACACCGTTTGCATTCACAGCCATCGACCGATGATGATCGCTACGGCCTGCCGCTGTCATGGTGTGGTGGATTTCATGCGCGTAAAAAGAAAGGAGGTTTCGCCGGTCAACCCTGAGCCATGATCTTGACATTTCGTGGGATACCCGTTAATAGCTGGCCCACCAGCCTGAATCATTCAAAGCACAGGTCCCGCACCAAAAGACAGCGATTGCCTGGGTGGCGGAATTGGTAGACGCAAGGGACTTAAAATCCCTCGGTCTTATAGGCCGTGCCGGTTCGATTCCGGCCCTAGGCACCACTTAAAACGATGGGTTAGCCAAAACTGGCCGGCCCTTTGTTTTTTTTGAAACCGTGGTTGTATCCGTTTAAAACAGAGAGCCAGAAATGCAAAAAACCTACGATTTAAATGTCCTTAAAAGAACGACCATTATCACGCCGGACCAGCTTCGGGAAGAATTTCCGATGACTGAAAAAGCGACCCAGACGGTTCTCGATAGTCGTCAGGACATTAAAGACATCCTTGATGGCAAGGACAGCCGGCTGTTGATCATCACCGGACCCTGTTCCATTATCAGCCAGCGGCAAGCCTTGACATACGGCGAACGGCTGGCCGGACTGCAGGAAAAGGTCAAAAAGACCATCAAATTGGTCATGCGGGTCTATTTCGAAAAACCGAGGACCAACGTGGGGTTCAAGGGGCTCATCTCCGATCCGCATATCGATAAGAAGACCTTCGATTTCGATGAAGGCTTGAGAACGGCCAGAAGGATATTGATGGGGTTGAATGAGATGGGCGTCGCCGCAGGAACGGAAATACTGAGCCAAACGGCTGCTGAACGCCTTTCCGGTCTGATTTCCTGGGCCTGCATCGGCGCCCGAACCACTGAATCCCAAAACCACCGGGAATGGGCCAGCGCCTTTTCGATGCCGGTGGGCTTTAAAAACGGTACCGATGGAAATTTGAATACGGCCATCAATGCGCTCCTGGCGGCCTCCTCCGCTCAGGTGTTCGTTGGAAATGACCCCTATGGAGTGACTTCACGGGTCTTTTCAGCGGGCAACCGATATTGCCACATCGTCCTGCGGGGCGGCAAGCGGCCCAACTACGACCCGGTCAGCATCGGCGATGCCTGCAGCATGCTGTCCAAACATCCCTCGCTGCTTCAAGCCCTCATTGTGGATTGCTCGCATAAAAATAGCGGCAAGGACTTCCGCAGGCAGGCTGAGGTCTTCAATCATGTGTTGATTCAGAGAGTCGGCCATACCAATGGCATTCACATCAAGCCCAACACAGCCATCCGGGGAATGATGCTGGAGAGCAATGTGGAAGCGGGCAAGCAGCCTTTCGTATACGGGCAGACCCGCAAAGAAGACCTCAACCCGTTTGTTTCCATAACGGATGCGTGTATCGGATGGGAGGAGACGGAGGACATCATCCTTACGGCCCATCGACAATTATGAACCCGATCAGGGCCTGGCAACGAACATCTTGTCCAGGTAAAAGGGATCGTCAAAATGGCGTTCCCCGACAAAGGCCACGGCATGTCTGCCCCACTGGCGCATGGCGCCAGGAGAAAGCACACCGGTCGGCCAGAGGAAAAAGCGCTCCAGCCGCTGACTGCCGGGTACCAATCCATATCGGTCGAACATGCTCTTTGACCCGCCGTCCACCTGCGGAAGCCGTTTCAATTCGCCATAATCGGCCAGCGTGTAGGCACCGGCTTCGTCTTCAACGCCCCGGGATACCGTGTAGAGGGTCCTGACATAGTGGGTTCGATGCGCCATGCCCACGACCATCATTTCCAATGCCGGCCTCATTTCCGGCGCCTTCAAAATCAACGGCGCCTCCTGGTAATCCGTCGATTCACGAACCTGCAGACGACGGGTGGGATAGGCCTTGTAGTAGCAGCCGCAGTTATGCATGGTTTCGTAAAGGATCGGACTCCCGTCTTCATCCACGGTGACGCGATAATTGAGCCCGTCAAGCCGCCCGGCGTAGAGGTCGAATACGCCGCCACGGGGACGGGCGGGAAACCAGATGATGTAGTTGAGCTGGGTGAGAATGGTTTTGCCGAATCGGGAAAACGATAGAAGGGTGAAGGTTCGGGGTCTGTCCGTATCGACCTCGATGCGGCCCTTGGCATTCCAGACCGGTGAACCGATTCGGTCGGCATCGCTTTGTTGCTGGATTTCCCAGATCGGGGCATAACCCTTAAAGAGCGCACGACGGTCCCGGGCGGAATAGATGGGAATGCCCAGCGCATCGCGTTCGCGAACGCGGATGAGTCGATGTGCCATCCCAGCGTCAGGGTCTGTGGCAGGAACATATCGCACGGGCTGCCAGTCGGCCGGAGGTGCTGTGGAAAAGCCTTCTCGCGCCTCGGCATGCCATTTTTTAACCCCTCGTGACACGAAGACACGCGTGAGCGGGTATAGTCCCAAGACCTGTCGAAGCGGAATGTATTCGCCCTTCACGGAAACAGCCATGTGCCGCCGCGCTTTTATTCCGCCGTGCAACAAGTCGTCGTTTTTAAGCCGATTCCCACATGCTACGACCTTGCGATACAATGCATCCCTGCCGTCCGACGGATGCATGGCAGCGATATCCGCGTCCGACAGATTGGCCAGTTCGAACAGGCGGGCCGATTGATCCAGTGCCTGCATGTGGCCGACCCAGGCGGTAAATGTGTGGTCGTCTTTAACATCCTCTTGAAATGAAGCCAGGAAGCGGTCTGTTCTCAAATAGGGATGTCGCTTGACGCGGCTATAACCGGGATCTACGGCATCAGCAGCTGCGGCAAGCCCGTCGAGGGATGCGAAAAAATCGGCACAGCTGCCCAAGGGGCCGGTTCCGCCGACATGGGCCGATCGGGTGGGCGCCGGCCAGGAGGCACAACCGGTGTACAGGAGCGTCCACAGCATCAGGATGAAGATCAATGGCGTGGATGCAAATGGGGATGCATGCGCGGCAGACTCATTTTTCTGCATATTTTTCTTCATGGTATCGATCCTTCAGAGGCAAACCTGCACCACCGCCGCATGATTGTCAAAGGAAAGATCGGCGGGTCGGCTGGAATAACCATTCCCTGGGCAAGCGATCCCTTTTCAAAAAGAAATGAACTTTTCACAGCCGCTGGTGTCTATCGCTTCAACCATCACAAAGGAGGTTGGAAATGAAAATGACGAAAAAGCTGATCATTGCGGTTGCAGCCGTGTTGAGTCTGGGTATGATATCCACCTCGGTCTGGGCAGGTTCCAAACAGCAACATCGTTGGGAAGGCGTCGCCATCGGCGTCGGTGCGGCGATCATCGGCAGTGCGCTGATCAACCACCATGCATACGGATATCATAGTGGACCACCGGTGGCGTTTTCATTCAACTACCGGGAAAACCACCGGCACCCGTCAAGGCATCGTGGATACGGGAAGCCGCATCGCAGCGGCAGTGATAGGCATTGGCACACCTATGACCGTGGACACCGATTTAGAAGCCATGGCCGCCATGGTGACGGGCGCGGCCATGGACATCACGGGAAATGGGAATCCCATGACCGGGGACATAACGATGCCCGAAGGCGCAATCATCGCGGTCACGGCGCACGGAGATACTAAGCGCACCCATTAAAACCTGTGCCAACCAAGCCAGGAGTTGGCTTGTTATTGACGATCCGGGGCATTTGCAGAATGGCTGCCCCGGATCGTCGGTAAAAAAAGCTTAGACATCCGTGCAATCCTGACATACATTAGCGTCCGCTGGGCAAGCGGGAATGCTTTTCTTTTTTTTGGGTGATCCATACAGATTTCTGACGAGAGAGGGAGGACATCGCAACAATGAAGAAATTGATCCTGATCACTTTGATGGGCATGTTCGTGCTAAGTGGCTGTGCCGCACCCGAGACCAAAACAGGCAAGGGGGCCGCCTATGGTGCCGCCGGCGGTGCGGTGGCCGGCGCCGTGCTGGGACAGGCCATCGGTCGCGACACAAAGGGGACCATCGTTGGTGCAGCGGCCGGAGCCGCGGTGGGTGCTGCCGCCGGTGCAGGCGTCGGCAAAATGATGGACAAGCAGGAAGCGGAAATGCGCGAGGCGCTGGCTGCGTCGGATGCCGCGGCCGTGAGGCGGGAAGGGGAGCTGTTGGCCATTACCCTGACAGGGGACGTCAGCTTCGATCGGGATTCCGATGTTGTCAGACCCGGCTTGTACAATGAATTGGACCGAATCGCCCAGATCATGATCAAATATCCCCAAACCTCGATCCTGGTGGAAGGCCACACGGACGGTACCGGTTCAGAAGCCTACAATCAGCAGCTTTCCGAACGTCGTGCCGCCAGCGTCAAAAACCTCTTGGCGAGGCGAGGCGTTCAGGAATATCGTATCACTACCATCGGATATGGAAAGAGCCGTCCGGTGGTCACCAATGCCACACCGGAAGGGCGCCAGATGAACCGGCGAGTGGAAATCCGCATCAATCCCAATGCCCAGGGATGATGCGGACAATCCAGTGTCGATGTTTCTTTAGATCGACGATTCAGTCTCGCTGGATGCCTGAACCCTATCGGCCTGATCGTGCTGCTCCTTTGGGTCGCTCCAGTTGCCGATGCCCACCATGACGCCGGTTCCCGCCGCCGCCATAAAACCTAAAAAATATTGAACTTTTTTTTCTGACCGGTGTCTACAACCATACATAACAGAATTGTGCACGACAAAGAGCTGATCCTGCGGCTGCAGCGGGGCGACGAATGGGCCTTTCAGCTGATGGTCCGCCGGTTTCGCAAAAAGATTTTTTCCATCGCTTTCGGAATCACCTTAGACGCCGAGGAGAGCCAGGACATTATGCAGGAGGTTTTTTTGCAGGTTTATCGAACCATCGGCGATTTCAGAGGGGATGCGTCGCTGGCCACCTGGCTGCACCGCATTACCGTCAACCGGTCACTCAATTGGAAGCGGCGCTGGGCCCGTCGATTCAAATGGATGCACGTCTCCACCGACAGCGCCGATGGGCCGCCGCCAGCTGAGCTTGAAAGCGATTCGCCCTCACCGGAGATGCATATGGCCGACGTGCAAACCCGTCAGCAGATCGACAGGGCCCTGAAAATGCTTCCGGATCAAGCCCGAACCGTTTTTGTGCTCAGGGAACTGGAAGGCCTCTCTTACGAGGAGATTGCCGATGCCGTCGGGATCAAACTGGGAACCGTGCGATCCCGTCTGTTTCATGCACGTCAGCGGCTCAGAGAGATCCTTCAGCCGCTGGTGGAGGAGCAAGAATGACCGATCCTATTTCAAGCGTTTGTGATGAAAGCATGCTGGACCGCTATTTGGACGGTGACCTGGACAACGCTGAAATAGCGCAGGTGGAGACCCATGTCGCCGGGTGCCGGCGGTGCCACGGCCAGGTTGCCGCCCTCCGGGCTTTTTCACATCATCTTCGCGACCGGGTCCACCAGGCTGCGGATTCAGTAGATTTTGTGGCCCTTGAAAAAGAGGTGCTGAACCAAGCCCTTAAGCGATATCCTTCACGTGGTGGCCGCTCCATGTTTATCGCGTCGTTGAAATATACCATCCCGGCAACCGTCATGGCGGGATTGGTGCTCTTTTTCGCCTTTTCCCATACGGTGCTGAAGCCGCCGCCCGTGCCCAGTGCAATTATAAACTCTTTTACAGGATCGATGTCATCTGTTATGATTTTTGAAACGCCGAAAACCCGGCAAACCATCCTTTGGTATACTGAAGAGACAGACGTGGAAAATGAACCCAATGCAGTATAGATTCCGCTGTGTGCTGCTGCTGGCGGTCGTGACCATCTGGTGTTTTGGCGCTGTTGAATCCCCGTTGGCCCAAGAGAACTGCCGTATCAGCGTGGATACCATCCTTGCCGCGCGCAATGACAGCGTAGTTGATCCGCAACTCAAACGGCACATCGGTGAATTGCAATCTATGTTCAATTACACCTCCTACCGCCTGCTGAGCAGCGAAAGCCTCAACCTCAGATTGGGCCAGTCGGGCATGGTGTCTCTGCCTGGTGATCGCCGACTGAAGATCACGCCCCGGAGAATCCATGGCAGCAGGGCTGACATCGCTTTACAGATGATGAAGCAAAAGCGGACCGTTTTTGAAACCCAGGTCCAACTGCTCAACCGGGGGAGCCTGTTCGTTGGTGGCCCCGCCTACCAGAACGGCAATCTCATCTTCAAAATTTCCAGTGCGTATTAAGCACCCCGGCACGATTTAATTCCCATCCGGTTGAACTTATTTTAATTTGCGGTGTCTGCTGGAGTAACGACAACGCAAAAGGAGATCCATCATGAAAACGAAAACGCTGCTCATCAGTCTGGTCATCGCCGTGTTCGCCAATGCGCTGGTATCTTCATCCGCGATGGCGGGAAGCAAACAGAGACATCGATGGGAAGGGGTCGCCATCGGGGTGGGAGCGGCGATCCTGGGCCATGCCATTTACCAGACTCACAAGGCCGGACCGCAGCCGCAGGTGGTGTATGTCGAACCTGAACAGACCTATCGTCCCCACGATGCCCATAAGCACCGGCACGGTCACTGGGCGTGGCAGAAAACCTGGGTTCCCCCTACCTACGAAAGGGTCTGGAATCCGGGGCACTACAATCGAAAGGGTCACTGGGTGTCGGGACACTGGCTAGCGGTGGAAACCTCAAGTGGCCACTGGACCCAAGAACGGGTTTGGGTCGCCGACAATCGCGGCCCCTATTAGAGCGGGCCCGGCATGCCTTAAAAAAATCCCCCGAAGGATGAAATACCCCCAGGGGGATTGGTTTAATTGAATGGAAGGCGCGTTGGGAAAATAAGAAAAAAATGTCACAACGAATTCGCCATTTTCTCCGTTTTGACGGCGGACTGAATTCGGTTCTGATTGAATTTCTATTAGAATCGGATGATTATAAAACCTCGCAACAGTGGCATGACTCGTGCTAAACCCTGAACAGAAGATAAACGGAAACCGATGCGCTCGACAATAAAACGTCAATCAGGATCAGTGCAGGTTGGAGGCCTGTCTAAATGAAACCGTTTGCCATAAAAAAAGAAAACAAAAACCTGGAGGTCGTGGCCAAGATTACCAACAGCATGGTTCAGGAATATGGGTGCCGCATCAAATACAACAAGGAAAGCGGTCAGGTCGACCTGATCGGAGATGATTACTGCGAGGATATCGTGACGGAAGTGGTCACGGACATGATGAATGATTGATCGCCTGCCATCGCGCAGGCGTGAAAAAAAGCCGATGGCCAGCAAAAATGATCAAGGCCCCCGGGTCCTTAGTGGCCGGCTATCCCCGAATAAAACCCGCATAAACCCTATTCCCCATTTAAGCATCGTCGGTGATGTTCCCGCGTAAATGAAAATTGCAAAAAACGGCCTGCCCTGATAGTTAAAGGCAGGTCTGCCCTTTTTTTCTACGTTCGCTGCCTACTCATGCAGATCGGTTACTCGGAAGATTCGACCCATGGGTGTAGACCTTTATTTCAGTAATCAGTTGATGTCGCTGGCGCACAAGCTTCACGAAAACCTCGCTCCGGTAAGCATCCAAGGCAATATCCTGGACCCACCGGTGGTGATCGTTCCCAACATGAACCTCTCCAAGTGGATCAAACTCACCCTTGCCCGCAAAACCGGCATTTTCATGAACGTCGAGTTTCAGTACCTGGAAACCGGACTGTGGAAGATGATCCGGTCTATTGACCCCACCCCGGGCCCCGGTCCCCAATTGATGGACAAAGACGGCCTGAAAATCATCCTGTTTTTCATCCTCATGGCCCAGGATCGGGAAATACCGGAACTGACGCCCCTCAACACCTATCTTCAATTGACCGCGGGCAACGCGCGCAGTGATATCGAAATCCGATGCTGGCAGCTCTCCGAGGAGCTGGCCCGGCTGTTTCAGGAATATGAATACCACCGGTCGGACATGGTCCAGCGATGGCTGTCCGACGCCCAGCGTGGCGATGCCATGGAAATCTGCCAGCGCTGGGTTTATCGGACGATGTGTTCCCTGAAGGATCAGCTGGAACGGTCGACCGGCCAGCCGCTGCGCTCTGTGGCCGAATATGCCCGAGACATCCTTCTCCCGGCGGCTGTGGGAAAAACCAGTGACCGTCGCCTGCTTTCACGGGTTCATTTTTTCGGGCTGTCGCAGATATCCCCGTTGCATCTGCAACTGCTGTCCCAGCTCGAACCCTTTTTCGACATTCGTATATACAGCCTCAACCCATCCCGTGAATATTGGGAGGACGTCAAGACACCCTTTGAGAAAAGATGGATCGAACGGAAGCAGGTCAGCAGCCTGAAACTCAGCCAGGAGGAATGGTCGGCCGGCGACCTGTTTTCGCCAGTCGACCATGCGCTGCTGTCCGCCTGGGGAAAACCAGGCCGTGAGAGCATCCGCCTGCTTTGCCAGCTTACCGATTATGACTTTCATGCCGGTTTCATAGAAATCCCTCAACCGAATACCGTGCTTGCCGCCATCGGGCATGGGCTGCTGACCCTCGAGGAACAGCGCCAAAGCCCGGCGACGCTGGCACAGGACACCTCGCTTCAGATTGCGGCCTGCCCTGGCCTGAGGCGGGAGGTGGAAACCGTATACAACAATATCTTGTACAACCTGGAAACGAATCCGGATCTGTGCATGACGGACATCGCCGTGATGGTTTCCGACATGTCACGGTATAAACCCGTTGTTGACTCGGTGTTCAGCCGGCAGCCGGCCCGGATCACCTACAACCTGGTGGATTCGAGCGCCCGGATGGAAAGCATTTTCGCCCAGGCGGTGCTGGCGATGATGGACCTGTCCCGCGGCACCTTTTCCAGAAAGGAGGTGTTCGCCCTTTTGCGTAACCCATGCGTCATGCAGCGATGGGGCTACGGGCCGGAAGCGCTGCGTGTCTGGATCGGCTGGGCCGAGGCGCTGGGCATCTTCCACGGTTATGAAAACAAGGCCGCCCCCGCCGGGTTGACCCCTTCTGGGGGGCTCTTTTCCTGGCGCCAGGGATTGGAGCGGATTCGGATCTCCCGCATCATGACGCCGCCGGCCACGGCTGCCGGTGCTCCCCGACCCCATTTCGAGGGGGTCGTGCCTTTTAGCGATATCAACACGGGAGACGACCGGCTCATCGAAAAATTCTGCCTGCTCGTGGAATCGCTGCACCAGGCCGTGGGGTCCCTCAGGATGGCCTCGGCCTCGGCGCAGCAGTGGCGTGACGCCTTTTTCAAGGTGGTCGACCAATTCATCGAGATCTCTGCGGAGATGCGCGGGGAGGAAGCGGTCTTTCAATCCCTGTCCGGTGCCTTCGACCATTTCGTCGATTACGATGCACTGGGTCGGATCGAACCCGGCCGGCCGCTGACGGCCGAGGCGTTGTGGCTGTTCGTGCAGTCTCACCTGGAAGGAATTTCCGGTGGACAGGGTGACTATCTCACCGGCGGGGTGACCGTTTCCGCGCTGATGCCCATGCGACCCATTCCGTTTCGCGTGGTCTATGTGCTGGGGCTGGAAGAGGGTCGCTTTCCAGGTCGCGTGCACGACAGTCTGCTGGATTTACGGGGCAGAAAGCGCCGCATCGGCGACATCAACCCTGCCGAACGCAATCGTTATCTGTTCCTGGAAATCCTCTTGTCCGTTCACGACAAGCTATACCTGAGTTATGTATCACGGGATCTTCAAAAGGACCGCGACCTGGCGCCTTGTTCAGTGGTCCTTCAGCTGCAGCGATATCTGGAGCAGCAGGTGTTGGGAGGACAACCCTTCAAGGTCAGCCAGATCCCCATCAAGGCGGATAGCGCGGCTTACCTTGAACCGGAGGCGATCAACGACTGGTCAGATGTGATGGTCAACCGCAGCCTTGTCCAACGGCTCAGCTGCTATCGCCGAAGCGGATGGTGGCCTGCATTCATGGACCAGGCAACGCCTTTAGACGTAAAGACCACCGCGCGTTACTGCCCGGACTTCGCATTCCCGGACCCTCCACTGGATCCAGCGCCTGACGAGGCCGTTTCCCTGACCATCGGCCTGCTTCGACGCTTTCTGCTTGACCCGGTCGAGGCTGTCGGGCGATACCACCTGGGAATCGGCGAACAGATCGATCCAACGGCCGAACTGGCTGAGCGGGAGGATGAGCCCCTGTCGTCCTCATTTCCCGTTGATTTTGAAATCCGCACCGCCCCGTTACAAAGCTGGCTGGCGGCCCAGCTCAATGGTTCATTCAGCCAGCCGTCGATGGCCCGTCTGGAGACCGAATTCGAGTCGGTCTATGCGGATCTGTTCCGCAAAAGCAGGCTGCCGGCCGGCGCTTTTGCCGTTCACGACAAATCCAAATTAAAACAGCAGGTACTGGCTGTCGGGGAAAAGCTCGATCCGTTCGTCGAACAGATGCGAACGGCCCATTGTCTCTTTTCCGCCGTATGGGTCGGGGCGGTCATGGACGATGTTGTCGACACCGGCGGGGATCAGCTCAGTTTTAATCCGGTTTCGATCGATCGCCCGGGTACGGGCGTCCGCGGTGCTGCGGCGTCCATCCACCTTAGCGGCGGCATGCCGTGGGTCTGGCAGGCAATCGATGGTGCCTGGCACTGCCTGGTGGTCACCGGTTCCAATCGACGATCCAGATTTGCGGACAAATATGCGATCGGTCCCTTGCTCACCCTCTTGGCCATCGCCGCCGGCGGCGAGCCCTGTCCCTGGTCTGACACCAACCGCATGACCGTGCATGTGGTCTACCGTGAACATGTGTTGAATCTCGACTATACGGTGGACCCGAAGCGATCCACAGACTATCTGGCCGGACTGGTCGGCGACTTCTTTTCACCGCCGCCCCCGGTGTGGCTGCCTTTCGAGACGATTGTCGGCGACCCCGGCATGCGAGCCTATATTGGACAGGATCGGGTGGAAGACGTCGACCGGGAGGCATTTTTCGAATCCCTGTCTGCAACCATGCAGGCGGCTGAAGACGTGCGAAGCGAACTGACCGGCGCGGTGGTGACGACCGACATCCTGGACCGGGCCAGGCGGCGATTCAGGGTGTTTTTGCCATGACCGTTTCATCACCCATCGCTTTTCACCCTATCCACGACATCGACGCGATGGATATTTCCCGCCATGCCTTGGTAGAAGCCTCTGCCGGTACGGGAAAGACCTATACCATCGAGAACCTGGTGGTTCGCCTGTTGAAGGAAGAACCGGATCTGGATCTGGCGCATATCCTGCTGGTGACCTTTACTGAGAAGGCCACCAGTGAACTGAAGCAGCGCATCCGCCAAAAAATCGAGCAGACCCTGGACGGCGATCAGCGGCTGGAACCGGCCGTTCAAAGCAAGCTGGCGCAGACCCTGGAAGGGTTTGACAATGCCGCCATCTATACGATCCATGGATTCTGCCATACGCTGCTGAAGGAATTTCCCTTCGAGACCGGAAACCTGTTCCGGCAGGAGGTGATCGACGACGGTCCGCTGCTGGAGAAACTGCTCCGGGTGCAGATGCGTTCGGACTGGCCGGGTCGATATGGGCGGCGATTCGACGTGCTGCTGGCACTGTCCAGCTTTTCGGCCAGTCCGGATGAATTCATCCGGGCCGCGGTCAACCTGGCCGACCGGCTTTCTGATGATCGGGACCGCGACATACTGGTTCCGGATCCCGCCGAGTTGGATGTTGACGACCTGTGGCAGGCGGCTCGGCAGGCGGTTCTCACGCTCAAGCAAATGGTCGGGCCCCCGCCACGATTCTCGGACGGGTATGGCCGACTCAACATCAACGCGCGGACCAGAAACGCCGTCATCCGGGACATGATTGCTCCCATTGAACAGGCTCTGGATCGGGTGGATGCCGAGACCTGCCCACTATCCGAAGTCGTGGGGGTTGTTGCAACCCTCGGCGCGCGACATACCGCCGTTGAGCGGAACATCGACCGTCTGGTTCCCCAAAAATGGTTGAAAGCCGGGGAAAACCTGCATGAATGCCCCCATCTGGTTGCGATCACCCGCCAATTGGAAGCGCTGGTCGGTCTGTTTTCACACCTTTCTCATGTGCTGATGCTGGACTCGGTTCAACAATTGCGGGCAGATGCCCGGGCCATGAAAGTGCGCAACGGGTGGCTCAGCTACCAGGATATGTTGACCCGTGTGGCCGATTTTCTGGCAGGCGAGGGTGCAGAAGACGGCATCCGCAAAATCCGGGACCGCTATCGGGTGGCTTTCGTGGATGAGTTCCAGGACACCGATGACGTGCAGTGGCGGATTTTCAGTACCCTGTTCCTTCAGCGCCAGGATGATCCGCCGGCCCACCGGCTTTTTCTGATCGGCGACCCCAAGCAATCCATTTATGGCTTCCGCGGGGCCGACGTGTTCACTTATCTGGCCGCCCGGCAGCGGATGAAAGCCCTGGCCGGACAAGGACGGGCCAATCTCTATGACCTGAGGGTGAACTGGCGCAGCTTGCCCAGCCTGGTGGAGCGCTTCAACCGGCTTTTTTCCCACGACGCCTGGTTCGGCGAGCGTGACCAGACCAACCCTTTCGAGATCGGTTACCTGCCGTCAGACTCGCCGGAGCCCGATCAACTGCCTGCCGTAATGAGCTGCGATCGCTCAAAACGACCCCCGTTCAATGTTATTGACCTGACCGCGGCGACGAGCCATGCGACGGCCAAAACACTCCTGGCCCGCTTTGTTTGCAGGGAAATTGGCTACCTCGTGGGGCAGGGGGGGATCCGGATCCCCGGTCGGGATGGTAAGGAGCGAGCCCTTCATTTCGGTGATATCGCCATTCTGGTGAGAAGCCAGTCAGAGTTCAACCTGATCGAACCCCTGCTGAGGGAATCGTCCATTCCGTATGCCTACTACCGCAAACCGGGCCTGTTCCAATGCCGGGAATCCCACTGGTTGAGCATGGTGCTTCGAGCGGTCTGCAGCCCGCAACAGTCCGCCGTCGTCAGACTGGCGTTGCTGACGCCCTTTTTCGATGTGGCTCCGGCGGATCTGCTATCATGGCGGGAATTGCCGGCCAACCATGCCAGCCAGCAGCTGCTGGAGCGCTGGCATACCCACGCCGTCAGCAGACGTTGGGGTCCGCTGTTTCAGTCCCTTGTGGAGGATTCAGGACTGAACCTCCGGCACTGCGCAGATCCGGCTTGGGATCGCACCGAAACCAATTTTCAACAGCTCTTCGATTATCTGGAGGCAACGGCCTACACGAAGAACCTGGACATGGGCGGGCTGGTTGCCTTGCTGGACAGCCTGCGTCTTTCCGACAGGGGTGCCGGATCCGACGATGACATTCACCAGATCGAGGACGAGGGGGACAAGGTCCAGATCCTGACCATGCATGTCAGCAAGGGATTGGAATTCCCGGTGGTTTTCATCGCCGGCGGCCTGACCGTCCGCAATGACGGCGGTCTTCACGTGTATCATGCCGAGGATCCAGCGCATCCCCAACAAGCCTGCCGGAAAGTGATTGACTTGACGGCCAGTAGCGGAAAAGCACAAGCGGAAAAAGAAAAGGAGGACGAAAATAAACGCTTGTATTATGTTGCACTTACTCGTTCACGATTCAAGCTTTACGTTCCTTTTTTTCCCGACAGCAGGAATTACAGCTGGCGCGGGCCCATCTGCCGGTTTGTCTCCCACAGCATCGGCCAGTTGTTTTCAGATGCCGGGGACGCACCGACGCCCGGCCAGGGGTGGCATCAAGTTAGTCTCCATGCAGTTGGCGCATATGGCTCCACGCCCACTCGCAACGACCGCCGGGAAGTGCGCCTGCCGATGGAAGCCGGCGGGCTGCTGCCGGCGCAGATCGATTTCAGGCCTCGAAAGCTTTCCCTGGAATCTTTTTCCAGCATCGGCCACCGGCTGGTTCAGTCTCGTGATGCCGGTGGCCGGGCAGTCGATTTTATTCTGATCGACGCGGGATGGCGGGAGGAAGATGAGCCTTTTCCGATCAGGCTCCCCGAAGCCATGGATTCCGACCTTTCTGATGGGCTTCCCGGTGGCACCCGCATGGGGTCCATGTTCCACTACATATTCGAACACATCGATTTCCAGACGGTGATGAACGGTCCGGCGGACATCCTGACCGATGATGGCGCGCGCCTTGCCATTGAATCGGCGCTGGCGCTTTTTCGGATCGATCCGGTGTGGGCGCCGCCAGTTGCCCGAATGGTTTCCGCGACTTTGAGAATGCCAATCGATATCGATGGACCGCCGCTGATCCTGGGCCGCATCGGGCCGGACCATCGGCGGCACGAAATCGAATTTTATTTTCCTCTGATGGGACCGCTGCCGAAACGGATACGGGTGCCGGGGTGCCCCCTGTCCGGTGATCCCTGTGGCGAAATGGTGATCCGTGGATTCATCGACTTGGTCTTTTTGTGGCAGGGGCGCTATTACATCGCCGACTGGAAGTCCAACCGGTTGGCAGACGGATATGCGCAATCCGCCATGGCCGAAGAAATAACCCGGGCCGGCTATCAACTTCAGTACCAGCTTTACACGATCGCCACCTTGAGATGGCTCAAACGATACGTCGGGGAAGGCTTTGACGCGCGACATCATTTCGGTGGCGCCCTCTACCTTTTCATCCGGGGCATGGGAACCGGTGAACGAAACGGTGTTTATCACGTGACCCCCGATCAACTGCTTCCCCTGGAAGCCCTTGAGAAAACCATACAGAAAAAGATCCCCGGTCTACGATAATGGACAATCAAAAAGAGATCCAACGCGGCAGGCTCAGGCGCTTCGGCATCGATGCGGGTCACACGCCTACGGACGGCCTGCCCGGCCTGTTCGCCGACCTGGGACTTTCGGACCTGGACCTGATGACCATTCGGGATCTGTCGCAGTATGGCCCCACACCTGTCGATGAAGGTCTCGTCGGCATGCTGGGGTTGATGTTTTCGGCCCTGGCCGAAGGCAGTCTGTGTCTGGCTCTGGACACGGATCAGCTTAAACCATCCGTTCTGCCAACCGACGACCCGGCTGTACGCAAAATAGTCAACGGGTTTATGGATCGGCTCGATGACGGATGCTACGACACGTTGATCGACCGGACCGGCAGCGGTGACTTCAAGCCGTTGGTGCTGGACGGCACGACCGGCCGACGACTGCTCTATTTTCAGAAATTTCACTATCACGAACAGCGACTGAAACAGCGATTAAAATCCTTGTCAAGGCTGGACGGGGACCCCCCACCGACCGACGAATCCATACAGGCAGTGACTGATCAATTGTATGGCGCAGCGGCGGTTATTCGCCAAGGCGTCGACGGAACGCCGATCATCAAGGATCCTATTCAAGTCGAGGCCATTCGGGCGGCCTTGTCCTCCCCCCTGCTGATCGTCTCCGGCGGGCCGGGTACCGGGAAGACGTCATTGTTGGTCAATATTCTCAGGGCCCTGGTTCGAACCGGCACGGACCCCTCACGGATCATGCTGGCGGCCCCCACGGGCCGCGCCGCCCAGCGAATGACCGAAACATTGATATCCAATCTGGCCACCATCGCCGAACCTGAGCGTGGCGACCTGCAGCTGAGCCGTCTGCGCGGTTCCACCTTGCACAAACTCCTGGTTTACCGCAGTCGTACCGGTGGATTCGTATTCGGCGAGCGGCGCTACATCCCGGCCGACGTGATTGTCGTTGATGAGGTCTCCATGGTTGATGTGGTGATGATGGACCGGCTCTTCCAGGCCATCGAGCCGAACCGAACACGGGTGATTCTGATCGGGGACAAGGATCAACTGCCTTCGGTAGAGGCGGGCTCGGTGCTGGCCGACATGAGTCCGGCAGCCGGCGGCACATTCGCCAGTCATTTTGTGGAACTGCGCCATGTCTACCGTTCGTCCGGCCAACTGCTGGAGCTGGCGCAGGCCATCAACGCCGGCCGTCCGTTATCCCTCGAACCCATCGGCTTCGATCAGGCCCTGACATTAGCGGCCAGGCGGTGGGCATTTGTAGCCGCCGGAGACGGGGAGGCGATGGAAAACCATCTGGACCGGTGGGTCGCACACCAGTATGAGCGGCAAAAAAACCAACAAGGGCATAGTTACCGGGATCTTGTGCAACAGATGGTTCGACGGATGGATTCGCCGGCATCCGTGGACGGTGAATACCGGACGGATCTGCTCAACCGGCTTTTCGCATTTGCCTACCAATGTCGAATACTGACCGTACTGCGCCATGGCCGCACCGGTTCACAGTGGGTCAACCACCGCATTGCAACCCGTTTGAGACAGATCCTCGATCCAGACGGCAACCCTGACGATCGTCTGTTCAGCGGCGCATTGATCATGATTACCCGCAACGATTACACCCGGGACCTGTTCAACGGGGATGTGGGGCTGGTCATGCGTCATTCTGACGGCATGGTTCAGGTCTACTTCCAGCGTGCCGGCGGGATTGTGGCCTTTCCCGCCCCGGGACTGACCGACTGGGATCTGGCCTTTGCCATGACCGTTCACAAGAGCCAGGGGTCTGAATTTGACGATACCCTGCTGGTGCTGCCCGAAGATGCGGATCATCGGCTGCTGACGCGGGAAGTCGTCTATACAGCCGCCACACGCGCCTCCCGGCGTTTGATTGTCTACGGGACGGTAGCGGCATTTCAAACCGCCCTAAAACGAAAAATACAGCGCCAGTCAGGGTTGAATTAAACATCCGCCCGTTGACAAGCCGTGGATAAACTTTTAC